>JAOAPO010000614.1 GCA_025462945.1 Bryobacterales bacterium | reverse complement strand
TTCTCCGCTGCGGTGTCAGACACGAACCTGCATTTTCAGATCGCGGCTGAGGCACGCGCGACCTACGGACTGCATGCGGAGATCGCGTTGGTCTGTGGCCGTGACGCCTTGGAACGAATCGCCAGTTGGGATTACGGCAGTCCGGGTGTTTTCGAGAAGATGCTGGTGGAGCACCCTATCCTTGTTGCGTCGCGCAAGGGCGAATACCTTCCGGACCCTGGCTTTCTGGACCGGATTATCGCGCTGGATTTGCCGCGCACCCTGGATGAAGTCTCCTCAACGGAGATCCGGGAACGCATCGCCCGGGGAGACGGATGGCGACACCTCGTGCCGGAGTCGATTGCGGACCGGGTGGAGTCGACTTATCGTCAAACGGGCAGCAGTTCGTCGGCAATACCCGCCTAGAATAAATACCCGCCTAGAATAAAGGTTGAGCCACTCCGCTACACTGCTGATCACCTGCCCGGACCGCAAGGGCCTTGTGGCGCGCGTTTCGGGACTCCTCTATCAGCACGGCGCGAGTATCATCCACGCCGATCAGCATCAGGATCATGAGGCCGGACTCTTCTTCATGCGCGTCGAGTGGCTGTTGGCCGATTTCGACGTTGAAGCATTTCGGGTTATATTCGCCGCACTTGCGAGTGAACTGAATATGAATTGGCGGCTGGAGGTATCGACCATCGCCGCCCGCGTAGCTATTTTCGTGTCCAAACAGCTGCATTGCCTGACTGATCTTCTCTACCGGCATCGAGCCGGCGAGCTGCATTGCGAAATTCCCTTTGTCGCAAGTAATCATCCCGATGCGGCGGCCCTCGCTGAATTTCATGGCGTACCGTTCTACTACCTCGCGGGAACGAAGACCGAGGTTGAATCGAGGCAAACCGCACTGCTCGAGGAGTACCGTGTCGATCTTGTGGTGCTCGCCCGCTACATGCAGATCCTCTCGGCGGATTTGGTGGCGTAGTTTCCCTACTAGGTGATCAACGTTCATCACTCTTTTCTGCCTGCTTTTGTCGGCGCAAAGCCGTATCACCAGGCGTTTGAGCGCGGGGTGAAACTGATCGGGTCCACCAGTCACTATGTCACTGAGGTTCTCGACGATGGTCCCATCATTGAACAAGACGTCGCACGAATCTCGCACCGCGATGAAGTTGAGGATCTGATTGAGAAGGGCCGCGATCTGGAACGCGTTGTTCTTTCACGGGCATTAAAGTGGCACCTGCAGCACCGGATTCTGCGTTACGGTTCAAAAACAGTCGTCTTCGAATGAAAACATCAGCGGAGAATCACGTGATTCAATGAGCAGTGACTTCCTGAGGGCTGCGTGGCCCGCGATCGCCGCCATTGTGGGCGCCTTCGCCGCCTGGTGGCTCTTCCGGTTCCTGTTCATGCGCACCTGCTGGAGCTGCCAAACGCCGGTGCTGCCGTCGGAGAAACGGGTCTTCATGCTTGGCTTCTTGCCGATCATTCGCTGCGATCGGTGCGGCAGCTGGCGGGGTTACATACTTCGGTAGCAATGGTGCGCTGAGGACCAGGCTCAGGTTGTATAGACTGGTGGCATGGACCGCGTCGAAGAACTCGAAATTGCGATCGAAAGGTTGCCGCCCGCGGAGTTCAATCGGATAGCCGAGTGGGTTCGAGGCAGGCAAGCAGCGCTCTGGGATGCACAGCTGGACTCCGACTCTGCCTCGGGTCGCCTCGACTTCCTCTTTGAAGAGGCTGAACAAGAGTTGCTCGGCGACCGGGTTCGTGTATGGCCCTCTAATAAGTGAGGTCGACAGCGACGGCTCGTTTCTGGCGACTCTTCAACGCTCTGCCATCTGACGTGCAACGCCTTGCAGAAAAAAACTACCAGCTCTGGCGCGTTGACCCGGGCCACCCATCCTTAAGGTTTCGGCAACTCAAAGGCAGCGACGGCCGGTTCACTGTAAGAATTGGCGACCACTACCGCGCCCTTGCGCTGGTCGATGCCGAGAACGTTACGTGGGTCTGGATCGGCACCCACTCCGACTACGACCGGATGGTTAAGTAGCTAAGTTAACCCCGTCCGAAGCTCGAAACCTCAATAATGGCGCGCTCATGCGTGCCCTCGCCGATCACCACGGTTCCCATCATCGCCTTTACATTGAACTGAGCGCGTCGGCGCTCCACTGCCGTCAGTTGCGCCGTGAAGATGACGGTCGAGCCCATCGGCGCGGCTTTCCGGTGATAGACGTTCACGTGGGTTCCCACAGTGTCCTGACCAGGGTCGAGCATCGGCAGCATGAGGTCGCGGCAGGCGCGTTCCATCAGTCCGATCATTCGCGGCGTTGACAGCACACGCGCGCCATTCGGCCCCAGGAACTTTATCGCGTATTCATCCTCGACAACTACGGTCTGCTCGATCCCTGCCCCAATCTCAAACGACGCCATAAATCGAGTGTACGATTGGCGGCGTTCCTGATTTTCAACTTCAGGCGGATTTGAGGCCGGCGAGCACGCCACGCATGTAGGCGAAAGACTTCATCATGCCCGGCATCGGGTTATCGGCGTCGATCTCGTATTCCAGCGAGCAAACACCCTGATAGTTGACCTTCTTCAACTGCCGGAAGATCGCCGCAATCGGCATCGCGCCTTCACCCACCGGGCACTGACCGAACGACCCGCCGGGCGCTTTGCCCATCAGGTCCTTCAGATCTTTCATGTGCAGTTCGAACAGTCGGGGACCGGCGAGCGCGATCGCTTCGACGGGATCTTTGCCCGCGCGCGTGGTGTGACCGATATCCATGCACAGGCCCATGCGCGAATCCATGTTCTTGACAGCTTCGAGCACGCTCTGCGGTGTGGGGAAGTGCTTGTCTTCCGGACCGTGGTTGTGGATCGCGATACGAATGTCGAACTCTTTCGCCAGCTTTTCCACGATGCCCAGGTTCTCCTGATTGGGCGCGCTGATGATCATGGGGAAGCCTGCCGCCTTCGCGTACTCAAAGTGCTTGCGAAGCCCGGCTTCGTCCGGTTCGGGGAGGCTGACGTTGCCGCCGCCGATGACTTTCAGCCCGGCTTTGTCAAAGGCCTTACGTCCCGCTTCGGTGGCCTTCGCGGTCTCGGACTGCGGCAGGTGGAACTCTTTAACGTCCACGTACTCGACGCCGAGCTGCTGCACCATCCTTATACACAGATCGCGCTGGAATTGTCGGAGCGAGTAGGTGGCAACTCCGAGTTTGAGATCGTCCCCGGCAGCGGCGACGGCCGGACGGGCTGCGAAGGGAGCCGCCAGCGCGGCGGAGCTGAAGAAGAAGTTCCTGCGATTCATGGCAGCAATCATATCGCTTTTCAGTCGTTATGATGGAACTGAACTATGAACAAGACGACTTTTGCGCTGCCGCTGGCGATTCTGCTGGTGAGTTGCTCAGGCTCCAAGTCCGCTTCGGCGGAGAAAGCGCCTCTCGAAGAGACGGCCCCTGCTGTGTTTCGTGTGAATGTGGAAACCTCCAAAGGACCGTTCGTGGTGGAAGTAACGCGCGAACAGGCTCCGCACGGCGCCGACCGCTTTTACAGTATGGTGAAGGCCAAATACTTTGACGAAGCGCGCTTCTACCGTGTTGTGCCGGGCTTCATGGTGCAGTGGGGTGCCGCCGCCGATCCCGCGGTGTCCGCCGCCTGGGACGTGCGCATTCCCGACGATGAGGTAAAGGCCACGAATGAACGCGGTACGCTTTCCTTCGCCGCGACGAATGCGCCGAACAGCCGCAGCACCCACATGTTCATCAACTATGCGAACAACGCCCGCCTCGATGCAATGGGTTTTGCACCCATCGGCAAAGTGGTGAGCGGCATGGACATCCTGGACCAGATCTACTCCGGTGACGGCGAGGCTCCCGATCAAATGCGCATCAAAGAGGATGGCAACAAGTATCTGAAGCTGATCTATCCCAAACTCGACTACATCAAGACGGCCCGCCTCGCTCCGTAGACCCCAATGATCCTCGCCACGCTGTTGCTCCTGTTGTTGGCCGATGAGCCGCCCAAGCCGGACGCCGCGCGCGGCAAAGAGTTGTTTCGCTCCTGCTCGGGTTGCCACAACACCGAGAACGATGACCGCAAGATGGGTCCATCGTTACACAGCCTCTTCGGCAAGGTAACGCTTCGCAACGGCAAGCGCGCAGATAAAGAGAATGTGCGGGCGATCGTTCTTGACGGCTACAACGGGATGCCGTCATTCCAGTATTCATTCCGTCCGGCAGAGATGGACGATCTGCTGGCGTATCTGGAAACCCTGCGCGCGCCAGTTACCGTGAAGGCGGAAGGGACCGGCGAAACGCTGTTTCGGGCTCACTGCTCGCGGTGTCATGACCCCGCAATTCGGTCGTCCGCAGGTCCTGACCTGCGGGGCAAGTTCAAGCCGGAATGGGTGCAAAGCGTGGAAGAGGGTCACGGCGGAGCACCTCCACTGACCGCTCCGCCGCTCAAAGAATGGCTGGACGAAACCTCTCGCAAGGCACTGTTCGACTACCTCAAAGGGTATTGAGCCGACTACAGCACGGTGCCGCCCGGGTGTGCGCGAAATCCCGTCATAGTTGGCCTGACCGCAAAATAGTCTAATCCTTTCAAAGGGTTAACGTGGTACTATGTTTACTTATCATGCGTACAGTTGACCTGATCCTGCGGAAACGCGGGGGCGAAGAGCTTAGTGTGGAAGAAATCCAGTTCCTGGTGAACGGATACACCACAGGTGAAATTCCCGATTACCAAATGTCCGCGCTGCTCATGGCGACATTCTTCAACGGGATGACGGACCGCGAACTGTCCGCTCTGACCGAAAGTATGATGCAGTCGGGCGAAGTCATTTCGCTCGACGACATCAAAGGCGTGAAGGTAGACAAGCATTCTACCGGCGGCGTCGGCGACAAGACGAGCCTGATTTGCGCTCCTATTGCAGCTGCCGCGGGCGTCATCGTTCCGATGATCTCGGGCCGTGGCCTGGGTCATACCGGTGGTACGCTCGACAAGCTGGAATCGATTCCTGGATTCCGGACCGATCTCACCGTTGAACAGTTCCGCGCGCAGCTTGCTGAACTCGGCCTTTGCTTCATCGGCCAGAACGACGAGGTTTCGCCCGCCGACAACCGCATGTACGCTTTGCGTGATGTCACCGGCACAGTCGAATCCGTACCGCTGATTGCTTCTTCGATCATGTCGAAGAAACTGGCCGAAGGCATCGACGCTCTGGTGCTCGACGTCAAGGTTGGTCACGGCGCCTTCATGAAGACGCAGGTGGAAGCCCGCCGTCTGGCTCAGGCGATGGTCGGCATTGGCCGCCGTCTGGACAAGAAGGTTCAGGCCCTTATCACCGATATGAACCAGCCGCTGGGTTATGCCGTTGGGAATGCTTTGGAAGTGATGGAAGTTTCGCAGACCCTGCAAAAGGCCGGCCCCGCCGACCTGACGCGCCTCAGCCTCGAACTGGCTGCCCGCATGATCTTCCTCGGCAAGGTTACCGCCACGCTCGACGAAGCCCGCAAGCTGGCTGAAGACAAGCTGATGGACGGTTCCGCGTACAAGTTGTTCCGGCAGGTGGTGCAGGCGCAGGGCGGCAATCCGCAGGCGCTGGACCGCTTCGATCTGCTCCCGAACGCGACAGGCATGCGCGAAGTTCTCTCACCGCGCGCCGGTTTCGTCAGTGCGATCAAGGCCGAAGACATCGGTCGCGCTTCGCAGATGATGGGTGCGGGCCGTATGACGAAGGAAGACGCCATCGATCATGCAGTCGGCGTAATTCTGGAAGTCAAGGTAGGCGAAAAAGTGGAATCCGGTTCCGTCCTCTGCCGCCTGTACTACACGGGCGAAGAGCATCTGGATGAAGCCGCCGAACTGGAGGAAGATGCTTTCCGCGTATCCAATGCACGTCCCGAAGAGCGCGAGTTGATTCTCGAAGTCGTAGGCTAATCGCGCCCATGACGAAACGGGATCTGGTCCGGTGAGCCGATTTACAGGGTTGCTGGGCCTGGTCGCCATTCTCGGCGTGGCCTGGCTGTTCTCACATCATAAACGTCAGATCAAACTGCGGATCGTCCTCTGGGGGATGGGTCTGCAGTTTGCGTTTGCGCTCCTGGTTCTGAAGACTTCCTTCGGGAATATCTTTCAGGCGGCAAGTACCGGAGTTGCCGCGATGCTGGATTACACCAAAGCTGGCAGCACCTTTGTCTTCGGGCAGGAGCTGGGCGGTGGACCGGTGATCTTCGCCTTTCAAGTTCTCCCGATCATCATCTTCATCGCTTCGTTTTTCTCGATTCTGTACTACCTCGGCATCATGCAGTGGGTGGTCAAGGTGTTCGCCGTCGGCATGCAGAAGGTCATGGGGGCGAGCGGGGCGGAGTCGCTGAATGTTGCGGCCAGTATCTTCATGGGCCAGACTGAAGCTCCGCTCACCATCAAGCCATTCCTGGCTGGTCTGACGCAATCCGAGCTTTTCACTATCATGGTGAGCGGCATGGCGCATGTATCGGGCGCGGTGATGGCTGCCTATGTCCTGATGGCTCACGTCGAGATCCGTCACCTGCTGACGGCGGTGATCATGACCGCGCCCGCGACGATCATGCTGGCCAAGATTTTCGAGCCTGAGATCGGGACGCCGGTGACGGCCGGCAAGGTGGAAGTGAAGCTGGAGAACACGGCGGTAAATGTAATCGACGCCGCCGCGCAGGGTGCCGCGGACGGCCTTCACCTCGTGCTGAACATCGCCGCCATGCTGATTGCGTTCCTGGCTTTGATCGCCATGGTGAACGGGATCTTCAGGTGGGGACACGGCGTAGCTGGCTGGATACCGCCATCGATGGAGGATCTCTTCGGCATGATCTTCTCGCCGATTGCGTGGCTGATGGGCGTGAAGTTCGAAGATTGCGCCACCATCGGACGTCTGCTCGGCGAGCGCCTCGTCACCAACGAATTCATCGCGTTTATCGATCTGGGCAAGGTGCGCGATCACCTCGATAACAAGTCGTTCACCATCGCCACTTATGCACTTTGCGGCTTTGCGAACTTCAGTTCCATTGCGATCCAGATTGGCGGAATCGGGGCGCTCGCGCCCTCTCGTAAATCCGATCTGGCGCGCATGGGACTACGTGCCGTTGCCGCGGGTACGATGGCGAATTTCATGTCCGCATGTATTGCCGGGATGCTGCTCTGATGTCAGACGCCTCTGCATATCTTCAACCTTTGTTAAGGCTCAAGCCGCGTGTTGCTGTGGTTTTGGGGAGCGGCCTGGGCGCCTTCGCCGACTCCATGGATGACGCGCAAGTGATCCCGTACAGGGACATCCCGGGCTGGCCTCAATCCACTGCGATTGGGCACGCGGGGATGCTGGTGGTCGGGTCCGTCGCGGGCGTTCCGGTTGCGGCGCTTGCGGGACGGGCACACCTGTATGAGGGCTATACAGCGCTTCAGGCTGTTTACGGCGTCCGCGCACTGCATGAGCTTGGCGTGGAATCCCTGGTGCTCACGAACGCTGCCGGAGGCGTGAATCGCGACTACAAGCCCGGCGATCTGGTCCTCATTTCCGATCACATTAACCTGCTGGGGCAGAATCCTTTGAGCGGTCCGAATGATCCGACGCTCGGACCACGTTTTCCGGATATGAGCGAGGCCTATTCGAAGGCTTATCGCGCAGTGGCTCTTGAAGTCGCCACCCAAATGGGTTTGCATTTACGTGAAGGCGTTTATGCCGCGGTGCCTGGCCCCAGCTATGAGACGCCGGCGGAAATCCGCTATCTCCGGGCGATTGGTGCCGACCTGGTGGGCATGTCGACCGTGCCCGAGACGATCGCCGCGAATCACATGGGCATGAAGGTCCTGGGGATCTCCTGCGTGACGAACCATGCTGCGGGCGTGATCGATCAGAAGCTGGATCACAAAGAAGTGATTGAGGTCGGCGAGCGGATGAAGTCTACCCTGATCCGCCTGCTGCGCGACATATGCGTGAAACTTTAACCGAAGCTGCGCTGCGTGCGAGGCTGAACGCCCACGCGCCTTACTCGAAGTTCCTGGTGGGGGCAGCGATCGAGGATGCAAATGGGCAGGTTCACACCGGCTGCAATATCGAGAATGCGACTTACGGCCTGACGCTCTGCGCGGAACGCGTCGCTGTATTCAAGGCCATTTCGGAAGGCGCGCGTGGCTTCACCCGTATTGCGATCGCAGCGGATACGGATGTTCTGACGCCGCCGTGCGGGGCATGCCGTCAAATCCTTTGGGAGTTCGCCGGGGACGTGGAGATCACACTGGTGAATTTGCACGGCCAGTCGGAGACACTGCAGCTTGCTACGTTGTTCCCAAGGGCTTTCGATGCTTCGTTCCTTTAGCGCTGCGCTGCTCTGCGCTGCGGCACTGTCCGCAGCGCCCTGCGACCTGATCGTGAGCGCACGGTACCTCGTCACCATGGATGCCCGGCGTCAGGTGATCGACAACGGCGCCATCGCGATCAAAGACTCTCGCATCGTCGCAATCGGTGCTCGTGCCGCGATCGATCGCAACTGGCAGCCGAAGCGCCGCATCGACCGCCCAAACGCCATCATCACGCCTGGCTTGGTCAACACCCACACTCATGCCGCGATGTCGCTGTTCCGGGGGATCGCCGACGACCTGAAGCTTCAGGACTGGCTGAACAACTTCATCTTTCCGGCTGAAGCGAAGAACGTTACGCCGGATTTCGTTCGCTGGGGCACGCGCCTCGCCGCCCTCGAAATGCTGCTGTCCGGGACTACCACTTTCACGGACATGTACTACTTCGAGGACGTGGTCGCCGAAACTGCGAAGGAAGCGGGTATCCGTGGCGTGCTCGGCGAGACCATCATCGGGTTCCCCGTAGCCGACGCGAAGACTCCCGCCGCGGCGCTGGCCTTCACCGAGAAGTACCTGCAGCGGTTCAAGAACGATCCTCTGATCGTGCCTGCTATCGCGCCGCACGCCCTCTACACGAACTCCGACGAGACGCTGAAGGCCTCACGCGCGCTGGCGAACAAGTACAACGCGCCGATCCTGATCCACCTCTCAGAAACGAAAAAAGAGAACGACGACAATCAGGCGAAGCGGAAGCAGACACCCACGCAGACCCTCAATTCTCTGGGGCTTTTCAAGGGCCGAACCGTCGCGGCGCACTGCGTCTGGACCGACGCCGCCGACCAGAACCTACTGAAACTCGGCAATGTCGGGGTCGCTCACTGCCCTTCCAGCAACATGAAGCTGGCCAGCGGTGCGGCGCCGGTTGTCGACATGCTGAAGCGCGGCATTGCAGTCGGACTTGGCACGGACGGTCCCGCCGGCAGTAACAACGATTTCGACATGCTTGAAGAAGTTGACCTCGCCGCGAAGCTGCAAAAGCTGGTCCGCGGCGATCCCGAGGCCCTTCCGGCACGGCAGTCATTCGAACTCGCCACCATCGGCGGAGCACGCGCGCTCGGACTCGACAGGGAGATCGGTTCTCTCGAAGTCGGTAAGCGGGCCGATCTGATCGCGCTGTCCATCGACGGTCCGAACGCGGTCCCGCTCTTCGATGTCTATTCGCAGATCGTTTACGCGCTCAAGGGCTCGAACGTGATCGACGTCGTGGTGAACGGCCGCGAAGTAGTCCGCGACAGGCGCGCGGTCACGCTGGATCAGGCGGCGATCATCGCGAAGGCCCGTGAATACGGCCTCTCCGTCGCGGCTTCAGTCAAGCAGAAGCACTAACTACCCGATCGGAACCTTTTCCACGATCTCCAGGCCGAAGCCTTCCAGAGCCACAATGCGACGAGGATTGTTCGTCAGCAGGCGAAGCGTGTGCAGCCCGAGGTCCGAGAGAATCTGCGCCCCCAGACCGACCTCATGCTGCTGCGGCGGCTGCGACACATGGCGATCATGCCCGATGATGCGACCTTCACTTGTGTGCAGCCCTTGCCCCGAATGGTGCAGGTACACGAGCGCGCCCGCACCCTCTTCGGCGATGCGCCTGAGCGAACCCTGTACCAGGTTCCGGCACTCGCAGCTCACAGAGCCGAGGATGTTCCCGTAGACGCAATGCGAGTGCATGCGCACCAGCACATTCTCTTTCCCTGCGATGTCGCCGCGAATCAGTGCCAGATGCGAATCCGGGCTTAGATCGCTGGTATACAGAATGGTTCGGAACTCACCGAATGCTGTCTGAATCGTGCCTTCACCGCGCCGGTGAACACAGTGCTCATTGCGCAGGCGGTAGCGGATCAGGTCCGCCACGGAAATCATCTTGAGGCCATGCCGCTGACAGAACTCACGAAGCTGCGGAACGCGGGCCATGGTGCCGTCATCGTTCATGATTTCGCAGATCACGCCCGACGGATTCAGACCCGCCAGACGTGACAGATCGACGGACGCCTCGGTCTGCCCGGCGCGCACCAACACGCCGCCTTCACGAGCCCGCAGAGGGAACATATGACCGGGCCGCGCGAGATCAGAGGGCTTGGTGTCCGGATGGATCGCAGCGAGAATCGTCTTCGTCCTGTCGGCAGCTGAAATGCCAGTCGTGACGCCTTCGCGCGCGTCAATGGCCTCGCAGAATGCCGTTCCGAAGACCGACGTGTTCTGGGGTGACATCAGCGGCAGGCGCAGGTGATCGCATCGCTCAGGAGTCAGCGTCAGGCAGATCAGACCCCGCCCGTGCATCGCCATGAAATTGATGGCGTCGGGCGTGACGTGCTCCGCGGCCCGCGTCAGGTCGCCTTCGTTCTCGCGGTCTTCATCGTCCACCACCACGAGCATCCGGCCCGCTCGTATTTCTTCAATCGCTTCCGGAATCGTGGAAAATGGCATAAAGGGGAAATTCCCAATATACCGTTACGCCGGAAAAGCCGGACCTGCGAGGATAGTTTCATGAAGCATCGCCTCGCCGTCCTTGCGGTGTTCACCCTATTCTCCGACACGGCTACGCTGAGCCAAACGCCATCGATCCGCCGTCTGGACGGCTCTCGAATCACCGTGGCAGAAGCCGAGGCCTTCGCACGTAAGACGCTCGCTGACGCCCATGTCACCGGTGCGCAAATCGCCGTAGTGGATCGGGGACGGCTCGTCTGGAGTTCCGCGTTCGGCCTTCGCCGCCGTGAGCCGCCGCTGCCGATGACAACCCAAACGCCCACCTGGCTCGGCTCCATCACGAAAAGCGTTTTCAGCGTCTATGTGATGCAACTCGTGGAACGCGGCGAACTCGCGCTCGACGTTCCGCTCGCCTCGCAACTGACGAAGCCTCTCGATGCCTACGAAGCCTGGCGCGAAAGCGGCTCTGAGCTGGTGAAAGACCCACGCTGGCCTCTGGTCACACCGCGCATGCTCCTGACGCATTCTTCCGGGCTGGCGAATCTGGCGATGTTCGAACCCGATAAGAAGCTGCACCTTCACCAGCAGCCCGGTACCAGCTATCGGTATTCGGGAGATGGCCTGAACCTGATTCAGCTGTTCATCGAGCAGAAAAAAGGCAAGACGCTCGACCTGCTGATGGACGACGCTTTCTTCACCCCGCTTGGCATGAAACGTAGCGGCATCATCTACAAGAAAGAGTTTGGCGATGAAGTGGCGGATCGGTTCGGCGCCGAGGAGCAGTTCCTCGCGAAGACCCGGCGCTTCCCTGCTCACGCCGCTGGCTCGATGACCAGCACAGCGGATGATCTGGCTACCTTCGTCTCAGCTCTTTTCGCGGGGAAGCTCCTGAAGCCGGCTACGCAGAAAATGATGCTCCAACCCTCCCTGAAGATCCGTTCGGTTCACCAGTTCTCCGATCGGTTCGACGAGCCGGAGAACTCCGAAGTCGGACGAGTCGGCCTCGCTTATGGGCTCGGTTGGGGCCTGCTGACGAAAACTCCGTTTGGCCCCGCCTTCTTCAAAGAGGGCCATGGCGACGGGGCACAGACCTACATGATCTGTTTTGAGCGACGTCAGGCCTGCATGATCGTGCTCACCAACAGCGACAATGGTGAGTTCATCTTTCGCGCGCTGTTCGAGAAGATCCTCGGCGATACCGTGACGCCCTGGGAGTGGGAAGGTTATACGCCCGCAGCAATTCTTGAGAGCCGTAAGAACCAGTAGACTTACTGATCCAGAGGAATTTTCAGCAGATGGGGCCGGTCGCTTACCTGGACGCGTTCCGTCCGGCTTACGCCATTTCGCGCGACGGTGATGCGGTAGGCGCCGGGCTTCAGCGTCAGAGCCGCAGGCGTGGTTTGCGGAAGGTATTCCCCGTTCAGCATGATGGATGCGCCCGGAGGCGTCGTCGCCACCAGCAGCGAACCCATTACTTCCTGCAGTTGCACGGCGGGCAGGTCCACGATACGGTCCTGAACGTGAACCTCCCGGCTCTCCAGTCGATATCCGTTAAGCGCAAACGTGACTTTGTGGACGCCCGGACGCGCGTGCAAAACACAGGGCGTCGTGCAGGAAAGCCGACTACTGCCATCAAGCGTAGCTCTGGCGTCCGGCGGGCTGGTATCAAGCCAGATATCCTGCATAACATTTTTGGCCGCAGCGGGTTCTTCCGGGATTGCCGCGGGTTCCGGGGCGCGCGCGTCGGCAACCGTTCCGAGAGGGGGCGATTCTGGGACCTTTACAGGGGCCGCCGCTGGCCGCTGTGCGGTGGTTTGCTGCGGAGTGGTTTGCCGTTCGGTGGTTTGCCGTGCCGTGGTTTGCTGCGGGGCGGTGGTTTCGGGGAATGACCTCCGACCGGCGTTGGGAGGCCAGAACATCACGGCTCCAAAAGCCACCAGCGCCAGCAGGGCAACCGTAATCAGCAGCCGGGATCCGAGCTGTCCCCAGGCCCTGAGCGGCAGTTCCTCCCTCGACGCGGCCGCGCGCGCTGCCGAAGCGTGTGCCATTGGGCGCTCCGGCCCTTGCACTGCCGGAGGTCTTATCGGCATCGGCTGAACAACAGGCTTCTCCCAGTTCACGCCCACGGTCGGCATGGAAAAGTAAGATCCGTTCGGTGCCGGCTTCCACAATGGCGCAGCGGCGCAGGCGGTCTCCAGAGCGCCGACAAAGCTTGCGCAGTTGGCAAAACGCGCGGCGGGGTTCTTCGCCAGGGCGCGTCGCAGAACATCGTCAATGCCCGACGTCAGCGAACTATTCAGCTGGTGGGCGGGCGCGGGGTCTTCCGAGACGATTTTGTAAACCACCGTGCTCAGATTGTCGCCGGGAAACGGGCGCTCGCCAGTCAAAATCTCCCACGCGATCACGGCCAGCGCAAACTGGTCCGTTCGGCCATCCACTTCCAAACCCTGCACCTGCTCGGGCGACATATAGTTCGGGGTGCCTGTGATCGTCTCCGTCTCGTTCTGGTGCTGCGACGCAACGAAGCGGGCGATCCCGAAATCCGTGATCTTCACGGACCCGTCCTCGTCGGTCATGATGTTGCCCGGCTTGATGTCGCGGTGCACCAGGCCTCGCGAGTGCGCGTAGTCCAGAGCGATCGCAGTCTGCCGCAGGATCGAGATCATTCTCGGCCCCGGAATTGGCTCGGGCGCGAGCATCAACGTTTCCAGCGACGGACCCTTGACGAGCCCCATCGCCACCCAGGCTACCGGACCGACCCCTTCCACCTCGGCCTCGCCCATATCATAAATTATGACGATGTTTGGATGGGAGAGTACACCTGCGGCCTGAGCTTCTCGGAAAAGACGTTCCTGCAGGACTGAGTGCCCGCCTGCCGCATCCAGTCTGATGGTTTTTATGGCTACGTCGCGCCCGATCGCCGGGTCAACCGCACGGTAAACCACGCCCATCGCGCCGCGCCCAACTTCTCCGGCAATACGGTACCGGCCGATACGCTCCATACCCGATTTTACCGTGCGCCGAAGATCTCCTGGATTTTCGCGGTGCGATAGTCGAAGATTTTCTCCACATCGCGCCGCACGTGCAGCCAGTGGACGAATTGGCCCAGTAACCCGAATGGCAAAGCGTACTTCACCAAGTCCTGCATCCAGGTACCGCCAGGACGCTCCTCGAACGTGTGGGTATGATGCCAGAGCCGATACGGACCTCTGACCTGGGTATCCGTGAAGCTACGCGGCGCATCCCACGTCTCGATATTGGTTCGCCAGCGGACCGGGACGCCACGGATCCGCAGCGAATACTCGATCAACGCGCCCGGTCGCATTTGGATCGTGCTCGGGGTCAGAATCCTGAAACGCAGAAATGGTGGCGTCAGTGTTTCCAGATTCTGAGCGTCGGCGAACCACGCGAAGATCTCTTCAATCGGACGCGCGATGAGCGTCTCGCGCCGGAGTTCGTAAACCTTCATCTGGCGGCCCCGGCCAGCGTACGAACCGATGACGCCGAAGCGGGATCTCCGGGCAGCCTGCGAACGTTATTGTTCTTCGTCATGACGATCTGCACATCTCCGATATGCCTCTCGCGGAACGCAGCCTCAGAGTAGGCGAGATAGTAATCCAAGGTCCGCACGAAGCGCTGGTCAACCGAGTTCACGAACTTCATCAGCGCTCGCGTGAAACCAGGAGCGCCACTCCGCCAGGGTCAGAGCAAAGTGAATCCCGATATCTTCCAGATGCAGCAGCGACAATTTAGTGGCACGTTGCAGCGACGAAATTAATCTCTTTCATCGAAGCGAGTTCTGCGCCGGGGAAGATGCGCTTCTGAATCCAGTCGCTGCCCTTTTGATACGCCGGGAACTTCTGTTCATTCATGGTGATCGCCTGCATCACCATGCCATGGTGCCGTCCGGCTTCAGCAAACGCTCACAGGCGCTGAAAAAGCGGCCCGCGCGCCCTCAAACTGCTGCCGGCTGATGGTGGTGGTTGTCACGCGGCAGCCGTAGACCTCTGCGGCATGCAGGGGGAATGCGCCCCAGCCCGTGCCGATCTCAAGAATATGATCGCCTCGGCGCAGCCCGAGCTTGCGGCAGCAGCGATCCACCTTCTCTCGCTGCGCGTCTTCGAGAGAGGTTGCCCCGTTCTCAAAGAATCCGAGGAGTACATCATCGAGGGTCGAGAAACAGCCGGAAGAACGCGTTGCTCAGATCGTAATATTCGTAAATGTTCCGGCGGCTGCCTTCCACCGTGTTGTCGGGCCTGAGGTGCGCGATCCGGTTCAGCAGCCTCTTGACCCAAGACGTAGACGGTGCCCTGCTCCAGCGAGTCGAGATTCCGTATTGCGAAGCGGACTACGGCCACCGGGTCG
>JAOAPO010000604.1 GCA_025462945.1 Bryobacterales bacterium | reverse complement strand
CATGTGGATAGTTCGGCTCGCGCTTCGAAGGCCATACACCTTTGTAATCATGGCTTTGATGATCACGCTGCTCGGCGGTGTATCTGTCGTCACAATGCCGGTGGATATTTTCCCGATCATCGACCTCCCCGTCCTCAGCGTGGTTTTTCAGTACAGCGGTCTTTCCGCCGAAGAAATGGAAAAACGCGTCGTTACCCTGTTCGAACGTCTGGCGACGTCCAACGTGAACGACATCGAACACATAGAATCCCAGTCCTACAACGGCATCTCCATCATGCGGCTGTACCTCCAGCCGAACGCACGCGTCGAGTTAGCCCAGGCGCAGGTCGTCTCCAGTTCGCAGTCGGCGCTGCGAATGATGCCGCCCGGCATGTTTCCGCCGACCGTGGTCAAGTACGACGCCTCCAGCGTCCCCGTGCTGCAGTTGGGCCTCGGCAGCAAGACTCTCAGCGAGCAGCAACTCTTCGATTACGGCAGCAACTTCGTCCGGCTTGGCCTTGCGACGGTCCAGGGGACAACCATTCCCGGACCCTCCGGCGGTAAGTTCCGCATGATCATGGTCGACCTCGACCCCGAGGCAATGTACGCCAAGAACGTGTCCGCGACAGACGTTTCTAATGCTTTGAATCTGCAGAATTTGATCCTGCCGGGCGGCTCGGCCAAATTCGGATCCCGCGACTACACAATCCGCATGAATTCGAGTCCGCGTGTGCTCGAAGAGATGGGCGGGCTGCCGGTGAAAGTCGTAAACGGCGCCGTCGTCTACATGAAGGACGTCGCCAATGTCCGCGACGGCTCAGCCATACAAACGAGCATGGTGCGCGTGGATGGCACCCGCGGCTCGCTCATGACCATCATGCGCAACGGGCGGGCGTCGACCATCGACATCGTCAACAACGTTAAAACCCAACTGAAAAAAATCGCAGCAACGCTGCCGCCCGAACTGGATATGCGCCTTCTGGCCGATCAGTCACTGTTCGTCCGCGCGTCGATCGAAGGCGTTGTCCGTGAAGGTGTGATCGCCGCCTGCCTCACTGGCATGATGATTCTGCTGTTCCTCGGCAGTTGGCGCAGCACTCTGATCGTCTGTGTCTCCATCCCGCTGTCCATCCTGAGCTCACTCATCGTCCTCAATCTGACGGGCAACACGATTAACGTGATGACGTTGGGCGGGCTCGCTCTGGCCGTGGGCATCCTGGTGGATGATGCTACGGTCGCCATCGAGAACATTCACCGCAACATGGCGATGAAGAAGCCCCTCGTCAGGGCCGTGCTCGACGGGGCGCAACAGATTGCGACGCCCGCCCTGGTAGCCACGCTTTGCATCTGCGTGGTGTTCGTACCGGTGCTGCTGCTGAATGGAGCCGCACGTTTCCTGTTTACCCCGATGGCGCTCGCGGTGGTATTCGCCATGCTTTCCTCGTACGTTCTTTCACGTACCCTGGTGCCGAACATGGTGCACTATCTCCTCGGCGCCGAGATGAAGTATTACCTGATGGGCGAGCATGGCGAATCCGCTGGCGGCAAGGGCCTGATCTGGGCCGCTCACTACAAATTCAACGCTCTGTTCGAACGCATGCGTGGGTCCTATACGGGGCTTCTGGATTGGTGCCTTGACCATGCCAGGCTCGTCCTGGCCGGCTTCGCATTGTTCTCGGTCGGTTCTCTCGGCCTGATCCATTTCATCGGCAGTGACTTCTTCCCGACGGTCGATTCCGGCCAGATGCGGCTTCACGCCAGAGCGCCCTCTGGTACGCGCATCGAAGAGACCGAGGTGGTTTTCGGCAATGTGGAGGCTGAGATCCGCAAGATCATTCCGCCCAGTGAACTCGAAACGATCATCGATGTCATCGGTCTGCCGGCCGGTGGCAGCAGTCTCGCCTACGGCGATATTCCGACCATCGGCGTCAGCGACGGTGAGATTCTGATCTCCCTCAAAAAAGACCGCAAGACGACGACGCCGGAGTACACCCGGAAACTTCGAAAGCATCTGAACGAAACCTTCCCGGACGTGGCATTCTTCTTCCAGGCCGCCAACATCACGAACCAGATCCTCAACTTCGGACTTCCTGCTCCCATCGATGTCCAGATCGCGACGCGCAACACTGAAGCCGCGATCAAGATCGCCCGTCAGCTGGAAGCGAAAATTGCAGCCATCCCGGGCGCGGCTGACGTCCACATCCACCAGGTGCTCGACTACCCTGAGATCACGGTGAACGTGGATCGCGAAAAAGCCGGACAGGTGGGCCTGACGCAGCGCGACGTTTCCAACAGCATGCTGATCTCGCTCAGCGGTTCTGGCGGCATCGCCCCGACCCAGTGGATGAACTGGCAGACCGGCGTTAACTATCAGGTTGCAGTGCAGACGCCCCAGCGCCGCGTCGACTCCATTGATGCGCTGCTTCGGACGCCCATCGCCCCCTTAACGGCATTCACCAGCCGCACACCGGACGCAGCCATGGGAACGGCAGGCGCCAATGCTGCATCCATTAGCGCGGGCCCCAACCAGGCGACGTCAGCGTACGGAAATCCCGCGACTTCGAACCAGGCGGGCGGCGCCCAGATTCTTGCCAACCTCGCCGGCACGCAGCGGACCGTCGCGCCCCAGATCGTCAATCACTACAACTCGGTGCCTGTGTACGACGTTTACGCAAACATCGACAATCAGGATCTTGGCAGCGTCACGACCGCCGTGCAGAAGATCGTCGACGAGATCACGCCGAAGCTGCCGCGCGGTGCCACCCTGGAGGTCCGGGGGCAAGCGGCCACCATGAAAAGTTCCTTCACCAGACTCGGTCTGGGCCTGATCTTCGCCATCATCCTGGTCTACTTCCTGATGGCCCTGAACTTCCAGTCCTGGCTGGACCCGTTTATCATCCTCACAGCCCTGCCCGGAGCGCTGGCCGGCATCATTTGGATCCTGTTCGTCACCCAGACCACTTTCAGCGTCCCGTCTCTGATGGGAGCCATCATGTGCATCGGCGTGGCCACCGCGAACAGTATCCTCGTGGTGGTCTTCGCCAACGACCAGCGGCTGGAAGGCATGAATGCCCGCGAGGCTGCGCTTTCCGCGGGCAGTACTCGCATCCGGCCCGTTATCATGACCGCATCGGCGATGTTGATCGGCATGGTCCCCATGGCTCTGGGTCTGGGCGAAGGCGGCGAGCAGAATTCGCCGCTGGGACGCGCCGTCATCGGGGGACTTCTGTTCGCCACCGTCACCACCCTGTTCGTGGTTCCCGTGGTTTATAAGCTGATGCGCCGGAAGGCACCCGTGGACTTTGACCAGAGAATTGACGAGGAAGAAAGATCCGACGTGAGCATCTATCTGAATGAAGGCCGGAATGCAGAGGGGCAGGCGTGATCAAGACCGGGATGGACAGCGAAGAGCAACTGCGAGCGGAGATCTCCGCGCTTCGCGGTAAGCTCGCCGAGCAGGAGCGACAACTTGCGCACAACGACAAGCCAGCCCATCAAAGAGTACGCAAGCCGACCACTGGAGCGTTGATCGCTCTTGGCGTTTTTGCAGTGATCGCCCTGGTGGTCGCCTTCTTCATGGGCTACATGCCTCTCCAGCAGCGTCAGAACCAACTGGTCGCCAGCGCGAAAGACGATGTCTCCCAGGAGCCGATCGTCAACACATACAAAGCCGGTCGCGCCTCGGGTGTCTTCCAGCTTGTCTTGCCTGGCAACATCCAGGCCGTCACGGAAGCTCCCATCCTGGCGCGCGCCACCGGGTACCTGAAGCGCCGGCTCGTCGACATCGGCGATCACGTAAAAGAGGGTCAGTTGCTGGCCGAAGTGGATGCGCCTGAACTCACGCAGCAACTGCTGCAGGCACGCGCCGCGCTGGAGCAGGCAAACGCCGTCGAGGAACAGGCGAACGCCAGCCTTGAGCAAGGCAAAGCGAATGAGCAACTCGCGCGAACCACGGCTGAACGCTACGCCAACCTGGTACAGCGCGGTGCCGTCTCAAAGCAGGAAAACGATAATTACCAGGCGCAGCATGCCGCCCAAAAGGCCAATGTTCTTGCACTCAGCAAAGCCGTGAACGCCGCCCGCAGTTCGGTTGCCGCAGTCGCGGCCAACGTCTCACGGCTGGTTGAAGTGGAAAGCCGCCAGCGTGTAATTGCACCGTTTAGCGGTGTGGTCACGGTTCGCAACGTCGATACCGGTGCCCTTGTGAATGAAGGCAGCACGCTGCTGTTCCGTATCGCGCAGACGTCGCGGCTCCGCACCTACATCAACGTGCCGCAGGCTGAAGCTTCGGGTATGAAAGTCGGCGTCAGGGCGGTCATCAAGGTGCCGGATCTGCCGTCGAAGGAATTTTCCGGGACCATCACACATACGGCCGATGCGCTTGACCCTTCCAGCCGCACCCTGCTTGCTGAAGTACAGGTCGATAATGCCGCGGGCTTGCTGATGCCCGGCATGTATGCGCAGGTTTTCTTCAAAACTCCGCGGCGTGAACCGCCTGTGACGGTGCGCGCCGAAGCGCTCCTGATCCGCGCGAATGGCCCACAGGTCGCTATTGTGAAGCCGGACGGCACGGTACACATTCAGTTGGTCCAGTTGGGCCGCGATTCCGGTGAATCGGTGGAAGTCCTCAGCGGCCTCAAAGAAGGCGACCAGGTGATCATCAACGCGGGCGACAACATCAGCGAGGGTGCGAAGGTGAAGGCCAACCTGATGAAGACGCCCGGTCGCGCGGGCAAATGATCGCCCGGCTACCGGAACGAACACTCCTTTCGGGGCAGTACGCGAGGCTGGAGCCGCTCGATAGTGCAAAGCACCTCGACGACTTATGGCCACGGGTGGGCGGCGAACACAACGCCGCGCTGTGGACGTGGATGCCTGACGGGCCGTATCTCTCGAAGACAGATCTCGATGCAGGCCTGACGGCGAAAGCCGCCACAGCCGATCCGCTTTTTTTTGCCGTCATCGATCAACGCAGCACGCGCGCCACAGGCTTCGCTTCACTAATGCGTATCGAGGCAAAGCATGGCGTGATCGAAGTGGGCGGGGTGATGTACAGCCCGGAGTTGCAGCGGTCGCGCATCGCGACGGAGGCCATGTACCTGTTCGCGCGCTATGTTTTCGAGGACCTCGGCAACCGGCGCTTCGAATGGAAATGCGATTCGCTGAACGAACCTTCACGGCGGGCCGCAAAGCGCCTGGGCTTCCAGTTCGAAGGCATCTTCCGCCAGCACATGATGATCAAAGGCGAGAACCGTGACACGGCCTGGTTCTCGATGCTCGATACAGAATGGCCCGCCCGCAAAGCCGCTTTCGAACGCTGGCTCGATCCCGCAAACTTCACCGCAGCGGGCACGCAACTCCGCCCTTTGCGTTGACGCTCACGCGCCGGGTGTCCAGAAGGGCTCCGCCGCCGCGATAAACTCGGTCGGCACTTCCTTGATGAACGTGCGAAGCCAGTCCGCGCAGTACTTCATGCCGCCCTGCTCAGACGGAATATGACCGAGGATGATCAGCGCCTTCTTCTGGCCCGAAGTTATGGCATCTGCGGCATACTCCACCATCTCCCATTCGCGCGACTCACCCACAATCAGCGCATCGATATTCGATCGTGTGAAGCCACGAAAGCCGCCGGCATAGCCCCAGTTTGCAGCAACCCGGCGGATCGGCAGCTTCGGATCTCCCACCACCCGCATCGCCTTCACGCCCAGTTTCGCCTTGATCTGCCCCGTCAGGTCAGACAGCGACACACCATCGAATACGAACTGCCGCGGGTTCTGCGGATCCACGTTCTTGCCCCAGCCCAGTTGCTCCGTCATGCCGGTGAAGATGCCGTCCGGCTGGTGTGCGTGCCAGTGATCGTGGAAGCGAAAGACTACCATTTTATTCTTGTCCAGAAACTCCTGCTTGAAGCGATAGACCGGATCATCCTTGATCGCGTCGGTTTTGTCTTCATGTGCGTAGAAAGTGGGCTCGTGCGTAATCACGAAGTTCCTGCCGGCGGCAGCTGCACGCTGGCAGACGTCCAGCGTTGCCATCATCGTTGTTGCGATCCCGGTAATCGGCGTGTCCAGACTCCCGGATTTGATGGTGTCGACCGTCTCGGCACGCCATGGCACGCCGACGTTCTTCTGAATTCGCTCCAGTACGTCTTTGGCGGTCAGCGAAGCGCCTTGCAACGCCGGTCCTGCAGCGAGTGCAAAGGCACCTGCGGCGAAGAAATCACGTCTCGTCGGATTCATATCGGGTCCAGTCTATCAAGCAAAAAAAGACCGCGGCCTTCGAGGGTTTCCTCGGGGGCCGCGGCCGGTTGCTGTTAGGCTATCTCGGTTGCGCTTAGAACTGGAAGCGAGCCGAAATCTGCATGTTGCGGGGCGGCCGAACGGAGCTGATGGAGCCGAAACCGTTCAGGTTTCCACCGCCCGACGCCAGATTCGTGGGCGTACGGT
>JAOAPO010000602.1 GCA_025462945.1 Bryobacterales bacterium | reverse complement strand
CCGCCTGGCCCCCACGAGAATGCCGCCTGCTGCCCCGCTGTGCCCCCGCGAACGCGAGAACTTTGCACCGACAAACTACGAAAATTGAAGAAGGCTGAATTTCAGCAGCCTGCTAGAGTCTATGGCCGGGCATGCTTGACCGCGACAATGGCTGCAGATAAGGGCGTACTCGGAGGCTGGCGCATTTCGCGCACAACCTTGGTGTCCGGCTATGGGCCGTTGAGAAGCGGACGCTGCCACCGCTAAGGTGACGGGTCATTCACCGATAATGCCGTTCTCGTTCCCCCAGGGTATGGGGAACCGGTATGACGCCGAAAGTGCTCTGGGAAATTGTGAAAACGGCCGCGGCGCGAGCCGATATTCCACAACTTGCTCCACACGATCTGCGGCGCACCTCCCCGCGGCTGTGGCACCTTGCTGGCGGCGAACTGGACCAGATTCAATTCCTGCTCGGACACGTCTCCATCCAGACTACGGAACAGTATCTTGGTTGCAAGCAGAAGCTGCGTTACGCGGTCAAGGACAAGATGCAAATCGAGCCTTGAGCGAACGCGCTCGGTCCAGGGGGCGGCTAACCCGCTCCTTTGCGACTTTCGGGATCTTTCTGTCCGACGGGATGTGTAACATGTTGCCAGGGAGCTTCCATTTTTACAAGATTACGAACTCGGCGGTTCGCGACAAGGAATTCTCATGACTTTGAATCCGTGCATCAATCTTTCGTTTGATGGGCAGTGTGAAGCTGCCTTCAAGCATTACGAGCGCTGTTTGAACGGCAAGATTTCGTTCATGCTCACCTGGGCAGATTCGCCGATGGCCAAAGACGCGCCGCCGGAATGGAGAGGCAAGATTTGGCACGCCACGCTGGTCATCGGTAGTTTTAGGTTGCAGGGTTCGATCCAGCCCCAGGTTCGCATGAGTCCCCAAAGGGGTTCGTGATCAGTCTCGACCCCATTGGACAGGATGCGGAACGCGTGTTTGCGGAACTAGCGGAGGGCGGGATCGTTCGCATGCCGCTTCAGGAAACATTTTGGGCTCACCGCTATGGTGAGCTTACCGATCGCTTTGGCATTCCGTGGGCCATCAACAGTGAGAAACCCGAGTAGCAGACAAGGGCCGTTTACGCGTTAGATCTCACCTAACCAGCGGCGCAGCGTTTACCTTGGGCCTGTCAAGTCCGGTTACCATCGATTGAGAACCGGCAGCGCGGACTTGTCGGCGGCCAGTTAGCGCAATCGCAGTTCTTCGTTCCCATATTCGCGCAGAGGGCAAGGGTAGAAGTAGTTCACGCGAACAGTTGCGCAGACCCTCCCTCTCTCGCGTCCCTTCGACACTGCTAACGACGATTGCGACCGTATGGCGAGCGGTCGCGTCAACGATCTGCTGCCACCCGGCGTTTCTGGCGGTTGCGTCCGGCTTGGCGGCAGTGAGCCAGGGAGGCGGAATGGTCTTGCAAATTCGGCCGAACGCCACGGGTCGCATCTATGCCCGTTGCCGCTCGGCGGATCTTCCACGCTCGAACGCTCCGGTTGTGCGCCATGGCTGAAAGCCGCACAAATTGCTACTGCACGCTTACTACAGCGATCGGCGGAGTCGAAAGGCCTCCGGCGATCGCCTGAAGCGGCTGATCCCCGCTGGTCGTGTTTGGGACAACCACGTTGAACTGATACAGTCCCGCCGAGACTACGCCCGCGAATTCCACCTTCGCAGGAACGCCCCCAAGCGTGATCTTCGGGGTCTCAAGGCACGCAGCCGCTCCGAAGAATGGCAGCCCGCTCGGTACATTCGGGTTTGTGGGCCCAAACCCCACCCCATACAGCACCAGCGTCTCCCCAGCCTTCACCGGCCTCGTTGCATAGCCCAAAGCCGATCCCCCCGGCCCAATGATGTCATACCCGCCGCCGGAATTGCCGGCCTTCCCGGGCGTCACGACAATAGCCGCCGCGTGGCTGCCATCCAGCAAACTGAAGGACGGTCCATAAGCCCCCAACGTCACCGCGCCCGAAGCCACTCCCTGCGGGGTGGTGACCGTTACTAAGGCGGCACCCGACGCCGAATCCGTCGGCGCCTGCACGTTCAGCTGCGTCCGGCTGGCATACCAGATATACGCAGGCTTTCCGTTGATCTTGACGGAAACGCCGCCCAAACTCGTCGGGAAGTCTCCTTTCCACGAAACCGGGTCTGCAATAAAATTGTTCCCGTAAATCGATACCCAGGATCCAGGCTGAATTGTATTTGAAGTGCTGAAAATCGGCGCAATCCCGCCTTGCTGAATCGACGGTATCGCTGACGCGCTTAAAACAGAAGTGAGATCGACTGAATCGAAGAAGCTTTCCGTAATGACTCCCGCCTTCCCGGTAAGGGACATCTCAACCCTCAATGGCGAGCCCGCGTTTGAGTTGTTCGACCCGCTGGAGTAGCGGTAAGTGTTAGCCGCCGGCGAATACCAGTAGTTTGTCGGTCCACTGTTTTCGTCGGTTGTACTTACTGAGAAGATCACTCTGGAACCGGCGTAGACAATGAACGCAGTAACCGATCGAGGGCTGAACGTTCGCCTGCCGTATCCGAACGAAAACGTATAAGTCGTGTCGCTCTCCAGCTTCGTGTTCAATGCCTGCGTCATCAGCACGGAACCTGTGCCATTGATTTGAAGAAAACCGACGGAATTGCCATCCCACACCTTTGCGGGCCAGTTCGGCCCCCCCAAAACGGGGAAGAAGCTTCCCGCAGCCGAAGTCTGTGGAGAAGTCGACGTAGCCGTCCAGCTTCCCAAACTCCCCGCCGCCGCCGCGAAGCTTGAGCCCGGGATCAACTGACTATACGATCCCGTTGAACCGCTCACCTGAGTTCCAAGCTCAAACGACGGGTTCGCCACCAAACCCTGCCCCTTCGCCCCCGCTGCAGATGCCACCACACCGGCGATTGCCACGATCAATTTCGTTGAGGAACTACGCCGCCGGTTCATCGTCGAAGTATATCGATTTTGTTTGCGAGGCACGTTGAGGCTGTTCCTGGAATCAGGCCGCGCGCCGTGAAAATCTGGCGGTACCTCAGATCTCCGCGAGGTCCTTGCCGACGATCACCGTTCCTCGGAAGTGTATGCGGGCTGCATCGATCCACATCTGATCCGTAATTTGTGGGTCGTCCGGCGGCACAAAGTGGACAGTACGAGGACCTTGACCCCGGCATCTTGCGCGATGCGCCCTGTTTGCTCGGCGGAGGTCTGGCGGGCCAGAATGCTCGCTTTGAGCTTCTCTGCGTTCGGTACACGCGCAACCAGCCGGTCGATAGCGCCTGGATACATTGCGGAATGTACAAGGACGTCAGCACCGTTCGCAAGTTTGACGAGATTCACCGACGGCGTTGTGTCGCCGGAAATCGCGATCGATCGCGCTGGTCCGTCAAAACGATACGCAAATGCTGGAACCACTGGTGGGTGGTCGACTAGGACAGAGGTCACCCTCACCAGCTCATCCCCCATCACCTCGCCTCCAGCCCGGGATTCATGGACGTGCACGAGGGGAGGAAGGGGAACGCGACCTTCGTTCGCAGTGCGCGCCGCGATGTCGTACTGATTCATCTGGAAAAACAGTTTCGTCATACGCCGCAGGGGCGGAGGCCCCCACGTATCTATCCGGGAACGAAGGACTGCCGTCCAGGCGAGCCAGATCAGGTTTCCGTAATCCGCATTGTGATCCGAATGCTGGTGGGTCAAAAATTGTGTCTCACCGGCACATCGGCCATTACCAGCTGGCGCGCTACCCCGTCACTGCAATCGATTAAGTAAGCTTTCCCGCGGCAGACGATAACCGGCGCCGCCGCCGAACTCACCTTCCGGGATCTTGGGCCGCCGCCAGTGCCAAGCGGATCAGCCGCATTCGCGCCCTCTGCCGAGGCGGCACCCGGTCGCCCGAAACATGTCGCAAGTGTGGCCGCGCGAGCAAGGAAGTCGCGGCGGCTGGGACTAATTACGTGGAAACGTGGCAGAGCGCAATGCATGCGTAATCCTAACTAATTCATTTATAAGCCCGGCGAACGCCGGACGAAGGAGGCAATTCCCGATTAGATCGTGGGGCACGTGGAGAGTGTTCGGGAACGGAGAGTCCGCTTACCGGAAACTGGCCCGAAGCGAGGGTTAAACGCTAAAACGCTACTGCACCTTTAACCTCGAAGCAGGTTGAACATGCCCGGCCAAGCTAGGTCAGCTTGACGGATTCTGCGCTCGTCTTTGCCACTTCGATCGAGCCAGGGACTCTGAAGCCAGCCTTTCGATCATCAAAGATGCCACGACGTCCATCACAGATGCCCTGCCGACCCGGTCACCAGGTTCTGGTCGGATGTACGGGACACCCGGGGTTAAAGCCTGAATCAGTTCGTCCACGAGGGCCGCGATCGACTCGTCTGACTCTCGAAGCATTTCCATCTTTCGTACCGCGTGGAGCACGGTCGTGTGGTGCCGTCCGTTGTAGAACCGTCCGATCTGCGGCGTGCTCCACCCTCCCACGTGTTTCGCCAGGTACATTGCCACCTGTCGGCTGAAGCATTCCGACTGCCTGTTGCCCGGAACCCTTCCGGGTCCAAGATAGGTCGACACTGCTGTCTCGATGTGGCGGAGTGTGACCGGCCAGATGCGCTGGTTCGTTCTATCTGACATTTGGTCCTCCAGCAGGAACAACCGCATTGGCTCGGTCCACCCACAGCCACGTTCCGCCGTTGTCTATAACAGCAGGACACCCCGGCCACATTGCCCGCACGAGTTTCTGCCAGCCTCCAAGCTTCTCGCGGAATTTCCGAGGTCTCGCGTATTCCAGGCTCCCGAGTTGGCTGACCAGCCCGAACTCGCCAAACAACGGGACCCGCTCACGACCCCGGGCAGTGAAGCATCGGTACGACAGCCATGTGAACAGGTCCAGCGCTGCCGGGCTCCCGGCCAGGGCCTTGGCAGCCTCGATATCCGTCGGTATAGGGTGCTCAGTTATCTCCCTATAAAACTCGGGGCTGAGAACGATTAAGTTGTGGCATTCACCCGGCAGCGTTCTCTGCTCTGGATCCGAGGAGTACCAGATCCGGGCTTCGGCCATGAAGTTGAACCGGGCGCGGTGGACAACCGGAGCTCGATCCCTCTGTCCGTCCGTTCCGAAAAAGATCGTCGCGCCGAAGATGCGCTGGAACGAGTCCACGAGGCGCCGATATTGGGAGCCGCCTTGCTGCATCCCGAAGGTGTCCAGCATCTCGGCGGCACTCTCAAACGTCACCCTTGAGCTTTTCTGCCGGATCGCCATCGTGGAAAGAAAGATGGGGACGAGCCGGTCCTGCCCATAGGGCAGTCCGTAGCTCGGGTGGCCGGTCACCTGAAGAACGGAGCGACCGTTGCGGCGCTCGTGCAGGAGACAGCGTTTGGGCGGCCGCTTCACGGGCAGCCCGCAAAGTACGAAAGGACGTGACGAGAACCCCAGGTTCTGGGCGTTGTCTTCCCGCCTCTCGCGGACCATTCGAATGGTTTAGACCTGCCGAAGTCTCCGACTGGAGATAAATAACTCGGGGCGATGCAACCGCAGCAGGCCATCTGCCCGCTTCAGGCCCCATCGTCACTGTCGCTGGCTATCGTAGATTGTGTTTTGTGATGCACGATGTCGATCCTCGGTTTCGGTTTCGGTTCCGGTTATCGACACAGCGACCAAGTGTGGCAGAACTGTGCCAGAAACCCAAAGATGACCGCTGGCTGAAGCGCTACAACAACTTACACTCCCACTTCATCCCGACTTACTCGTCATGGCTTAACCAGGTCGAGTGGCTGCACGCCGAATGGCTACCTTGCCGAGGGCCCAGAACGCTGGCCAGCCTCGACAATCTAAATACGTGCTGGTTCAGCATACTCAGCCGATAGGCACTGCAGGGCGCGAGCTTTACTTTCCACAAACAGCTTCGACAAGCCCATTGATGACTTCGTCACTGTCTCCAACTAGAAGGCAGCCCTTTTCGAATGGAGAAAAGCTGTCGTCTTCCCATCGGCGCCCAAGCCTAGATACGCTGACTTATGCAAGTAGGTACTAGTCTCTAGCAGGCTGCTGAAAAACAAAACGAGTAACCTGGGCGCACAAAAAGACGCCTGGATACTATGCGCGGCGCAGACATACACCAAAACGAGTTGTTCAGTTATGGCTCATTAGAAGAGCGGATCCC
>JAOAPO010000582.1 GCA_025462945.1 Bryobacterales bacterium | reverse complement strand
AAATTCCCGGCATTGCTCTGCCCGGACGAACCGTGATGGGCGGTATCGAATTCGTAATCCGTTAAGGAATTATAATCTAATCAAGTGCTGAATCTCCTCGATGAGATCCAGAGTCAGGATCCCGTTCGCGCCAGTGCCGATGTTGCGCCGATCCTCCGGTTGCCGGAGGCTGCACTGCGTTCGGTCCGCGCCCTGCTCCCTTCGCTACCCAATCCGGAACAATCTGCACGTTTCCTGAAGCGGCTGATGCAAGAGGCACCCGACGGCGCTGCGGCAATTGCGGCGAACCTGAAGGCGCTCCGCTATACGCTCACTGTGTTCTCGTACAGCCAGTTCCTCTCGAGCGTGCTGATTCGCCGCCCTGAATGGATTCTGGAAATTGCGCGCGCCGACGACCTGCATCGCGGCTTTCTGCGGGAGGAGTACGAAAGCGCTCTCGAAGCGTTGCTTCCGGAGGAGGGCGAACCGCAGGCTGTCGACTTCGCCTTGTTCCGCCGTCGGCAGATTCTGCGCATTGTTCTTCGCGATACATTGCGGCACGCCGACGTGTCCGAGACGGCAGAAGACCTGTCCAATTTGGCCGACGCGATTCTCAACGTCGCGTGGCGCACCGTCCGGCGCGAACTCTCTGCCAGGTTTGGCGAACTCCCGAACGCGTTCTCTGTAATCGCGCTCGGCAAGCTGGGCGGCCGTGAGCTCAACTACAGCTCCGATATTGACCTGCTCTTCGTCTACGACGGCGACACGAAGGCCGAAGCCGCCGCTGATTATTTCCGGGCCGCTGCCCGCCGCCTGACCGAACTGCTTTCCACCTATACGGCTGAGGGTATGTGTTATCGAGTCGACCTGCGGCTGCGACCCGACGGCAGCCTTGGCGAGATCTGCCAGCCTCTCAGCGCGGCCAAACGTTACTATGCCGGACGAGCCCGCGACTGGGAGTTGCAGATGCTCATCAAGGCCCGCGTTGCCGCCGGAGACCCCGGGCCCGGTCGTGAGCTTCTCGACTTTGTCGAGCCGCTGATCTACCGCACCACCACCGACTTCCGGATGATCGAAGCGGTCTCTGAAACGCGCGCCCGTATCCACGAAAAGCAGGAGAAGCGGAATCGCACCACGGGTCTCGACGTCAAGCTGGCGCGCGGCGGCATTCGCGATATCGAATTCCTGGTGCAGTGCCTCCAGAGGCTGCACGGCGGTCGGGAGCCCTGGGTACGCCACGGCGGAACCCTGCTTGCGCTCTCGCGGCTTCGTGACAAGGAACTGCTCTCCAGCTCCGAGTACTCTCGCCTGGCGTCCGCCTATCAGTTCATGCGGCATCTGGAGCACCGCCTCCAGTTCGATGAGGATCGCCAGACGCACTCTTTGCCGAAAGACTCCGATGCGCTCGACAGCCTGGCCCGCAAGATGCCGCAGGACATGCCGAGTGCGCCCCGTGCCAGCGCTTTGGAACGTGAACTCGACCGCCACTTCGGCAACGTACAGACCCTCTATGACCGGGTGATCGGTTCGCAGCGGCCCGCGCTCTCGCCTGTCGAACCCACCATCCCAGAACCGCCCGAGCATTACGTCACAGTCTCTGCGACCGAGGATGAACCGGCGCGCCCGGACTTCCCTTCCGTGAATCTGCGGCGCTATCTCGACGTGCTCGCTCCCCGCTTCTCGCGTCTGGTCTCCAGCGGCGCTATTCGCCGCGGTCAGGAGAGCATGGAGTCGCTTCTTGAGAAGGTGGTGGCTCAGCCTCATTGGCTGCGGATGCTCGACAGCAACGAGGAACTGGCTCAGTGCACCATCGACGTTCTGGAACACAGCCAATATTTCGCTGACCAACTGGTCCGCCGCCCGGAACTACTCACGGAGGTCGAGCAGGCCTGCAGCATCCGCCAGGGCCGCACTGGCTTCGTGGCCCCGCGTGACGCCGTGGATCTTCGGCGCTTCTTTCGCGAGCAGATGGTCCGCATCCAGAGCGACAGCGTCTATCACCGCGTCCCGGTCTTCCGCACCCTGAAGCGCACTTCTGATCTTGCCGAAGCGTTAATTGAAGCGGCGTACGAGGTCGGCGTCACCGAGGCGCTGGACACCCACAAACCGCCTACGGGCTACACGCCGGAAAAGCAGATGATCGTTGTGGGCCTGGGCCGTCTCGGACTTCGTGAGTTCGACCTCGCCTCCGACGCGGACCTCGTCTTCGTGCTGCCTGACGACGATGCCCCGGCTCTTGGGTTTTGGACCGCGGTAGCCGAGAACATCATCCGCATCATCGGCGCCTATACGGGCGACGGGGTGATCTTCAATATCGATGCGAGGCTTCGTCCTCACGGGCGCGGAGGTCCTCTCGTCCAGACCGCTGCGGCCTTCCGCGAATACTTCGACCGGCACGCCGAAGCGTGGGAAGGCATTTCTTATATGAAGGCCCGCGCCGTGGCTGGGAACATCGAGGGCGGAACTACCTTCCTGAATGAGCTGCAGCAGGTGGATTGGCGGCGCTACGGGCAGAACGGCCGGTCGCGGTCCGAACTGGCGCTCATGCGCGCCCGGATCGAGCGCGAGCAGGGTGGGCGGAATCCCCTCAAAGCCGGCCCGGGCGGCTACTACGATATCGACTTCGCGCTGATGTACCTCCGGCTGCGAGGGGCTGGTTTGTTCTACAAGGTCCTGAACACCCCGGAGCGCATCGAAGTCATTGAGCGCATGGGTCATCTGGACCGCGACGACGTGGACATGCTGACGCACGCAGCCACGTTCTACCGTGCGGTGGATCACGGAATTCGGGTTTCGACAGGCCAGGCGGACGGCCGCCTCCCTGCCAATCCGGCCCAGGTGGCCATTCTCACGGAATTGGTGAGCCGCTGGACACCGCACGGCTTCCTCGATGGTCCGCTCGACTCCGTTGCGAGGCGCGTTCGACGCGATACACGAGCCTTCTTCGTGCGCATCTTCGGCCCTGTATCGGATTCGTAAAGGCGGGTCCGGTTGGTGGGACACCGAACCTCAGTAGAATAGGAGTGCATGGTTCGTGACGGAATTTATTACGCGCTGGGGTTCACTGCGGCGGGCGTGTTGGTCTCAGCCGTGCTCGGCACGGCATTCGCTGTGCCTTTTTTCATCCTGGCAGCGTTCTGTGGCTGGTTCTTTCGCGACCCTGAGCGGCCACTGCCATCGGGCCCTTTCGCACTCTCGCCGGCTGATGGCGTCGTCGTCGCGGTAGTGCCGCCCGATCACCAGACGGTGGATGGCACTACCCGCATCAGTATTTTCCTGAACATCTTCGATGTCCACGTGAACCGGTCCCCGATCACGGGCATCATTACGGACATCACCTATCGCAAGGGTCAGTTCCTGGTCGCCAGCCGCGCGGACGCGACTGCGAACAACGAACAGAACGTCTTCACGGTGCGCGCCGCCGACGGTACGATCGTCGTATTCAGCCAGATCGCTGGCCTCATTGCCCGCCGCATCGTCTGCTTCAAAAAAGTGGGCGATTTCGTCCAGGCTGGCGAACGCGTTGGCCTGATTAAGTTCGGCTCGCGTGTCGATGTCTTTCTCGGCCCGGAGTGGCACCTTCAGGTGAAGCCCGGCATGCGGGTTGCCGCAGGCACCAGCGTTCTGGCGCAGCGGGCAGGTGAAGAAGTGGTTCTGCAGGAGCTGCCGGCAAAGGCGGTCGTTGAGGAGGCCGCTTGGCAGACGTCGTAATCGCCCGGAGGCCGCCTCACAGAGCAGCCTACGCACTGCCGACTCTCTTCACCGCCGGCAACATCTGCCTGGGGTATCTGGCGATCGTGCGGACCATCCAGGCTGCAGTTGTGTTCGGTTCTGACCCGGCCGCCGCCACCCTGCATCTGGAGGTTGCGGCGCAGACCATCGGCTTCTCGTTCATTCTGGACGGCCTCGATGGCCGCATCGCCCGGATGACGAACACCACCAGTGAGTTCGGCAAAGAGCTCGATTCGCTGGCGGACATCATCAGCTTCGGTATTGCCCCCGCCATTCTGGCGTACGTTTGGGGCGTTCAGTTCGTTACGGATTCACTCGGCGCGACGACGGTCGACCAACTGCAGCGCGCCGGCAAGTTCGTGTCATTCCTGTTCCTTGTCTGCGGTGCTGCCAGGCTGGCCCGGTTCAACATTACGAAGAACCCGATCCCGAAAAACCCGGGTGCTCCCGATAAGAAGTACTTCGTCGGCCTGCCCATTCCAGCGGCGGCAGGCGTGGTGGCGTCCGTGGTCTATGCTGCCGGCAGCGCGCCTCTCACGAGCCCGCTGTGGTCAGCCGCATGGCTCGCGCTCCTCGCCCTGCTCGCGTTTCTCATGGTCAGCACCTGGCGTTACTGGAGCTTCAAGGAACTGAACCTCATGCGCCCGCGCTCGCCGATCCTGCTGGTGGGCATGGCGGCTGTGATCTTTGCCATTCGCTTTTGGTCGCAGCCGGTCCTGCTGCTCATGGCGGGAAGTTACATGCTGAGCGGTGTGGTGACCCGAATCGCCGGGCTGCTGCGTCGTCTCTTCCGGCCAGCGCCACAACCCAAACCGGAGACACAGGTTGGCTGACATTATCGCGCTGGTCGGCGGGGACACCCTGCTTGGCCGCGAAATCCGCGAAGTATTCAACGAATCCTCACTCGGCCGCTCGCTCAAACTGGTGGCCGGCGAAGAGGACGAAAGCGGCAAGGTGGTCGCAATCGACGGCGGCGTGTCGTTCCTTACAGACCTCCGCGAAGACGAGATTGAAGACGCCGGCATTGTGATCCTCGCGGGTTCCGCCGAGTCGTCACGCCGTGCGCTCGCGGTTCGACCCAATGGACTGGTGATTGACCTGACGGCTGTTGCCGAGGATGAACCCGAAGCCCGCCTGCGCGCTCCGCTGGTGGAAGATGTCCGGCTTGACCCTGACCGGGGCGACCAAAGCGATCTGAACGGTCCGGTGATCGTGGCGCACCCCGCCGCGGTGGCAATCGCGATTCTCCTGCGGCGTCTGCACCGAACTTTCGGCGTATCCAGTGCCGTGATCCAGATCTTCGAGCCCGCCAGTGAACGAGGTAAGGCCGGTGTGGACGAACTGCAGCAGCAGACCGTGAGCCTGCTCTCGTTCCAGGACGTGCCGAAGAAGCTGTTCGACGCTCAGTTGACCTTCAACATGCTGGCGCAGCTGGGCGAACAGGCCGAGCTGCCTTTGATCCAGACCGAAGAGCGCATCGAACGCCATCTGGCAACACTTCTGGACTCGGACGACGGCGTGCCGCTGCCTTCGATCCGGCTCATTCAGGCGCCCGTTTTCCACGGTTACAGTATGTCCGTGTGGGTGACCTTCGATGATGCTCCGTCGCCGCGCGAGATCGAAGAGGACCTGACTGAAGCGGGGATCGATGTCCGCGCCGAGGGTCT
>JAOAPO010000560.1 GCA_025462945.1 Bryobacterales bacterium | reverse complement strand
GAAAATCCTGCGGGTCGATATAACGAGCCGGTGGCGAGCGATTGCCAAAGCGGCCCGTCCACGCGCCCGGGGTAAGACTCCTGCACTCCGGCCTAACCGCAGCCCAACGCGAATCGCAAAGCGTCGCAAACCTCTTCCATCCGCCGAATGCCCAACTGCCCGACCCGCGTGCCAAGCCGATCCTGCGCAACAGTGACAAGGTTGTGAAGATTCACCACGCAAGGCCCCTTCATCCCGTCTTCGACATCCAGTAGAACTTCTGAAGGAACGCCGCGAATCGTGGAAGTGATCGGTGCAACCGTGGCAGTCGATAGATGTCCCAGCACGCCATCTCGCGTCACCACGAGAACAGGTCGTCGCTTATCGGGTGTGGAAAACTCGCACATCCGAATGTCGCCCCGCGCTAATCCTCGGGCCAGACTGCGACCTCATCCCAGACCTGAATGTCTTCCTTTTGCTGCGGTTGCTTAAGATAACCAGCCCGATCTCGGGCTTCTAGCTCAAGCTCTTTCAGCTCCTTCAGATGCTTCTCAAGTGCATTGCGGATCAGCGCCGAGCGGTTCACTTTCTGTTTACGCGCGGCCGCATCGGTGGCCTTCAGCAAGCCCTCGTCGAGCACCACCTGGATTGTCTGCATTGTGGCGCCTCATCCACAGTCTACTCCACACTCCACATCCTCATCAATACAGGGATGGTCGCGCCCGAATCACCCAGTCCATCCCGATGCGACGCATAGGAAACGCGAACGAAGTCGCCGCCTGGCTACTAACACCAACAGCGCAAGCTTGCGGCCCTGAAAGCTTTGTTGATCGGGGATGTGCTGATCCGCTGTAATCAAAACATCGAAACCGGCAGACTCTGCCGCCGCGAGCAGCGCTCCGTTCTTCAGCCCCGCCATGCGCGCATAACGCGCAGTCTCGCAGTCGTGGCCGTCGAAGACGTGTCTGAAACGCTCGTCAACGCACTCGTCAAGCAACAGACGCATCAGGCGCGCGCCAGCAGCAGTTGCTTTGCCTCTTCCAGAGCCTGAATCGTCATGTCCCGAGTCACAGTCGGGTAACCGTCCAGAAACTGCTCCAGAGTCTCGCCACCTTCCAGATAGTCGAACAGGTTCTGCACCGGCACGCGCGTGCCTCGAAACACCGGCACACCGTGCATAACTTCCGGATCGCGAACAATTACAGGCGACATGACCCTAATCTTACAGAACCCATCTTCATTAGTACAACGAAGGCCGCGCCCCGCCGCCCAACAAACTCGTGTCCACAGCCGCCGTCGTATGGGTCCCTTCCTTCCCGCCCCACGAAAACATCAACCGAACTAACGGCAGCCCACCAGCCCGCAGCGTCAAACCAGCCGTCCAGCTGTGCCGCAAGCCCGAAAAGTCAATATCCCCACGCCGGGCCACAGCCTTCCCCTGGTCGAACATCATCAGCACCCCAAGCGGACCCCAAATCGAATGCTCGAAAGACGTTCGCAGCAGCAACACGTTCGGAGCCCGGAAACGGTAATCCGGATAACTCCCCAGCGTCGTCTCACCATTCACATCCGATCCGCCCAGCGTCGGCTGAAAGTAGAACGGCACTGTATTCCCGCCGGAAGTCATCGACTCCTGAATCAGCAGCCGCACCCCAAAACTCCCTTCCAGGTTCCGCGACCCCGACGTCCCGAACTGCACCTTCGGACACTCCGGCTCCGAGCCAGCCCCGCCCGCCAGGCAACTGTTCGGAGTGTTCGCCTCCCCCACGGCCGCACGACTGTTCCGGTACAACGGAATCGTGTGGTTCAAATCGAAGGTCAGCCGCTGAAACGTAGACTTCCCCGAGAACGCCGCGAACTCCTGCACCCGAGCCAGATAATTCAGCCGAAGCCATCTCGCGGAAGGCCGAAGCCGCACCCCCTGCCCGAACTGCGCATAAGCCGGACTCTCCGCCCGCAGCCCATTGTCCAGCCGAGCCTCTGGCACGCGCGAATTCGCCTCCCCCAGCAAGCTCGCATTCAACCAGGCCAGCCTGGCAACTGGGTAGGCAACACGCCCGCCCGTGATCGTCTCCCGGAACGAAAAGAATGTTCGCCCGCCCGCAGCCCGATTGAACAACTCCACTTTCTGCAGCGATGTCGTCTCCGAATATAGACTCACCACCGTCTGTTCCCGCAACGCCGCGTCAGCCGCACCGGACCCGCCAACCCCACCCATCCCGACAGTGATCCCCGGCCGCCGCACATGGACGAAATTGACGAACAGCCCCGCCCGCCACGATCCATTCGACGACCCGACGCCATCCGCGCTGTAGTTGTTCCGCCAGTTGTCCGTATTCCAGTGCCCGACCACCGCCAATCCCGCTGCCACGCCATTCCCGGGCGCCAAACTACCCACAGCGATGTGGAACGGGTGCCCGGTAAACAAGGTCTGACCGCAACCAACCACCTTTGACAGATCCGCGCAGCTCTTCAGCGACTCACGCTCGCGCCGCCAGTCCCCGGCGAACTGGCTCTCCTGAGCATACACGCTGCCCGCGGCCAGAAGCGCAACGAAAGCAACGCCCGCGCGCATCATTCAGCGCCCGCTTTCCGCACCAGAGGTTTCCCGCGATCGTGCATCAACGCAGTCATCTTTTTGAGGTACTCGGCAGCCTGACCCTCAGTCTCTACCTTCGTGGCATCGTGTGAACTCCGCGTTCCCTCGGCTCGCCGCTGCTCCACATGCTGGAACTGCCGCACCTGATTCATCAGCAGCGAATTCCGAGCCAGCATTCGGTTTGGGTTATACGCGGAGGCACTCGGCTTCGGCACCACCACCACGTTCGTGCTTTCACTGTCTCTTTTTTTCGGCATCGCTAATCTCCCATATGAAACACCGGGCATGCCGCATCCGGCCGCATGGTGTCGCCCAGTAAGTCCAGGAAAGTCGCCGCCGCTTTCTCCCGCGGCGACCGCGCGTCGTACTTCCCCAGGAAGAACTTCGTCACTGTCGCTGGGATCGACGCATGTTCGAAGACGCGGCCCGCTGCTGGATCCTCGGGCCCCGCCACCACCGTCCCTTTCGCGATCCATGGTGAGATCAGCACCGCCGGCACGCGCACACCCAGCCGGTCGAATTTGAACGCGAACCCCGTCTCCGTTGCGGTCGCGGGTGCCACCAGCCCGTCCGGGGTACATGCCGGAGGCGGCACATGATCGTAAATCCCGCCGTGCTCGTCGTACGTGATCAGCAGCGCAGTGCTCTCCCAAAGCGCCGGGTTGTCGTGGATCGCGTTGTAGATCGCAGCCAGGAACAGCTCCCCGGCCTGAACATCGTGATCCGGGTGCTGATCGCTCGCAATCAACTCTCCGCCACCATCTCCCGGATGATCCACATAGTTCGGCTCGATGAACGAGTAATCCGGCAGCTGCCCCGACTTACAGTCTTCCAGAAACTGCCCAAAGGTTCCGAAAACCTGCGGCTGCCGGCTCAGCAGGTTCACGACTTCCATGGTGGAACTCGCGCCATCGTAGTAATAGAGCTTCGTCGAACGCCCCGCGTCCAGCATGCGGTCGTAGATACTTCGCCACGGCTTACTGATGACGAAGGGATTCATCCCGACAGAGCCGAACGAAGTCCCGTAATGCGCGAACGCGCGGTTACAGATTGTCGGTCCAGGTATCGAGGAAAACCAGCCATTGAATACCGCAAACTGCAGGGCGAGAGTAGAAAGTACCGGCAGGTTCTTCGGCTCGAAGTAGTACATGATCATCCGCGAATGATCGATGCTGTGTAACTGGTCCCAGTAACTCTTCACGAACCCGTCCATCGTCGGTACACCCGGAGCTGCCAGCGCGCTCCCGAATATCTGCTTGTGCACCGCCGGAAAATGATGGTCGGGATCCGGATCTAACTGGCTCTGGAACTTAGCTTTAGGCTTCACCGGCGCAGGTTCGCCGGAAGTATCCGGATTCGTCTCTTTCCCGGTCAAACCGTTGATACGCGGATCAATTTTTCGCAGCCCGCCCAGCATATGGTCGAACGAGCGATTTTCCATCATTACGACGACAATGTGTTTGAGTTTATCCAGACCTGTGGGCATGGTTTGGAAGTCTGAGCACTCGAAGTGCCATCGGACGGGTGCTAAGGCAAACAGGCGGACCGGGGCTAGGTCGTCACCGCCCCGTCATCTTCTCCAGACTCTCCGGATACCGGTCTCCTGCAACGGTCACCTTCGCGGCAGCCTCATCGATCTCCCGCAGTTCCTCAGCCGAGAACTCGAGCGTCGCAGCCCCGATGTTCTCCTCCAGCCGCGCCAGCTTCGTCGTCCCCGGAATCGGCACAATCCACGGCCTCTGGGCCAGTAGCCACGCCAGTGCCACCTGCGCCGGAGTCGCGCCCTTCCGGGCCCCCGTGGCGGCCAGCAAATCCACCAACACCTGGTTCGACTTCCGGGCCTCCGGAGAAAACCGGGGCAACTGATTTCGGAAGTCCGTACTCTCGAACGTCGTGTTCTCGTTCATCTTCCCTGTCAGGAACCCTCTGCCCAACGGACTATACGGAACGAAGCCGATCCCTAACTCCTCCATTACGCCCAGCACCTCCCCCTCCGGCCCGCGCGTCCACAACGAGTACTCGTTCTGCAGCGCCGTCACCGGCTGGACCGCATGCGCACGACGAATCGTCGCCACACCCGCCTCGGACAGCCCGAAATGCTTCACCTTGCCCTCGCGAATCAGGTCCTGCACCGCGCCGGCGACATCCTCGATCGGCACCTCCGGGTCCACCCGGTGCTGATAAAGCAGATCGATCGTCTCCACCCGAAGCCGCTTCAGCGACCCCGCCACGGCCTCCCGGATATGCCCGGGACGGCTATCGACGCCCGCGTGCCCCGGCCTGCCGTCCGCATGCAGCCTGAACCCGAACTTGGTGGCAATCACCACCTGCTTACGAACCGGTTCAAGCGCCTCGCCCACCAGTTCTTCGTTGACGAAAGGCCCATAAACCTCCGCCGTATCGAAGAACGTAACGCCCCGCTCCACTGCCGCCCGGATCAGCGAAATCATCGCCTGCCTGTCCGAAGGGGGCCCGTACGAAACGCTCATCCCCATACAACCCAGCCCCAGGGCCGAAACCTCAAGCTTGCCGCTTCCAAGTGTGCGTGTCTGCATCACCTCCAGCTTAGGGCAAAAAAGGCGCTTGGATGCGCTTGTCCGGCGTCAACTGCGCCGGATCCACCACAAGCTCCAGCAGCGCCGACCGCCCCGCCGCCAATGCCCTTTCAAACGCAGCCGCAAACGCCTCCGTAGCCTCAACCCGTTCCCCATAAGCGCCGAACGAGCGAGCCAGCGCCACAAAATCCGGATTGTTGATCTGCGTCCCCGATACCCTGCCCGGAAAGCGCCGCTCCTGATGCATCCGAATCGTCCCGTACATCCCGTTATTCACCACAATCACCACAATCGGCGCCGTGGCCAGCTCCTGCGGATACATCAGGAAGCACCCGTCCCCCGCGAAACAAACCACTGTCCGCTCCGGATGCCGCAGCTTCGCCGCAACCGCCGCCGGCAGCCCGTAGCCCATGCACCCCGACGTCGGCGCCAGCTCCGTATGCAGCGGCTTATAACGGAAGTACCGGTGCACCCAAACCGTGTAGTTCCCCGCGCCGTTCGTAATGATCGAATCCGCCGGAAGTCGCTCCGAAAGATGCGCGACAACCCTGCGCAGATCCACGCCCGTCGGCGGCGCAGCCGTCTCTATCGACGTGAAGCGGACGAACTCCCCGCGCGCCTCAGCCGTCCACTGCTGCCAGGGAATCTCTGAAACGCTGATATCGCGGACCCCCGCCAGGAACTCCTGAGGCGTGGCGCGGACCTCCACATCGGCCTGATAAACGCTCCCGGGCTCCGGATGTATGTGGACCAACCGCTGACGCGGCCGGGGCACGCACAGCAACTCGTACCCGCCCGTCGTGACGTCAGACAGCCGCGTGCCCAAAGCAATGATGAGATCCGCTTGCCGCACACGCTCGGCCAGCTTAGCCGACATCCCCAAACTCATGTGGCCCACGTACGACGCGTGGTCGTTGTCCAGCAGATCCTGACGCCGGAATGATGCCGCCACAGGCAGCTCAAACCTCTCCGCGAAGCCGCGAAGCAGTTCACAACTCTCCGCCGTCCAGAGCGAACCGCCCACGATCACCAGCGGCCTCTGCGCCCGCCGCAGTTCCGCCTCGAACGCCGCAGCCGTCGCCGCGGGCAGGGCATTGGCGCCCCGCTCTTCGGCAACAACATCCGCCACCGCGGCCGACCCCGACAACACATCTTCCGGCAGCGACAACACCACCGGACCCGGCCGCCCGGAAGTCGCGACCTGATAAGCCCGCGCAACAAACTCCGGAATCCGCGCGGTGTCGTCGATTTCCGCTGCCCACTTCGCCAGCGGCCCGAACATCTGCGCAAACTCCACTTCCTGAAAAGCCTCGCGACCCCGCACCGCCCGCGGAACCTGTCCGATGAAGAGGATCATCGGCGTCGAGTCCTGCCGCGCCGTATGCACTCCCACCGAAGCATGCGTCGCCCCCGGCCCGCGCGTCACAAAGCACAGCCCCGGTCGACCCGTCAGCTTTCCGTCCGCCTCCGCCATATTCGAAGCCGCGCCCTCATGCTTCGCCACCACGACCTCAATTGGCAGGTCATACAAGGCGTCCAGAACATCGAGGTAGCTTTCACCCGGTACACAGAACACGCGGTCTGCGCCATGCAGCAGGAGAGCGTCCGCCAGAATGCGTCCGCCGGTACGAGGAATCATGCCTGCCAGTGTCTCGCATCGCGACCGGTCGCCTGTATAAATGTGATATAAACGACATGAGTCTTTGGAGGCTCCCCCGCACGATGAACTTCCGCGCACAAATTTTTGCATCCGCTATCTTTCTGACGACCGCCGCTACCTCAATGGCCGGCCTGATTGGCAGCCCCGTTACGCTCACCACCTCTCAAACCGGTGGCACGACGATCACGGCAGGTTCCAGCAGCACAGTTGGCTCGGGTTCGGAATTCTCCTACTGCCTCGGCCCGAACTCAAACAATTGCGTGTCCTCCGGGGTGACCAGCGGCATCGATATCAGCGATAACGTGATCGACTTCTTTTTCACCGGCGGCACCTTTGAGACGGACGGTTCTTTCACTCTCGTGCTGAGCGGCTTCAACGTACCGATCACCGGCGTCACGGCATCGTCTACGACGGTCGGCTTCCCGTTTTCACTGATCTCTTTCGACAGCTCATCCATCACCTTCACCGGCACACCCAGCGCCGTTGCCCCTACCACTCCTTTCAACAGCTCATCCGTCACCCTCCCCAACAGACCCAGCGGCGGCAGTTCCTATGACGCCGTCGGTGGAAGTTCCGCATCATTCGCTGTGACCACCGACACCGCTGAAGCACCGGAACCCGCCTCCATCGCCCTCGTCGGCCTCGGTGCCACTCTCATTGGCCTCGTGCAGTACCGCCGCCGCGCCCGGCAGTAAACAAATCCTCGCGTGCCACCGGCATCCTGGACGCCGGTGGCACCGAATTACCCCTCCTCCCGACCGCGCGCTCAATCCTTCTCCGGACGCACAGCACGAACAATCATCACGCTCTCCAGCGGCCGTTCGGCGCCCTCCAGGCGCAGGCCCAACTGCTCACGCACTGCTGTAAAGAACGAAGGCAGCGTCGATTGCTCGTCCAGCCCCCACCGCAGCTCCACCTTGAAATCGCCGGCTATGCCCGTTTCGTCGGTGACCATGCGTCCGGCATACGATGTCAGAGCTCTGGCCAAACCTTCCATACCAATGCTTGCCCGAATGAAGTCATGCCCCGTGCTGATCGACCCAACGTCATCCGTCGCGGGCTTGAGTTTATGCCCGCCTTTATCTAACCGAAGCACGTACACCTCGTGCAAACGCCTCTCGATGCGGATCACCAGACCGAACCGCTCCTTGAGTAACTGCCGCAGCATCGCGCGCATCTCCTCCAAACCAGCGGGCGCTGCCGCCCGCCCTGTGATGTCGAATCGGTCGTTTGACATCCATCTCTCGCCCCCGCTGACCTGCAAATCGTCCAGCTTGTAAGCCACCTTAACCAGCTCGCGAAGCGACCCCGTCGCCTCGAAAGTCCTGGGAGAGGGGAAACCGGTTCGCATGATGACGTGGCTCTTTGGGTCCGTTACCTTGACCGAGGCAACCTCGAACGCCGGCTCCTGTGCGCTCAGGATTCTCGCGCAGAAGATCAGACCAGAAATCACAACCAGGGCTGTTTTCACCAACGGATAATATCAATTGCCGCAGGCGCCTTCTCATTCCGGGCCTCCTGCAACCCCCGGCTGTAACAATGTAAGGAAAGAGTGACCGAGGCAACCACACCCACCACTTCGCCAATCACCACTGGCGTTGCCCTGCGCCTCCACCAGGTCCGGCGCGCCTTCGACTCGCTCCCCGTAATCACCAGCTTCAGCCTGAACGTCGACGCCGGCGAATTCCTGGCCATCCTCGGCCCCTCCGGCTGCGGTAAATCAACGCTGCTCCGCCTCATCGCCGGCCTGATCCAGCCCGACTCCGGCACCGTCTCCCTGTCCCCGGCCGACACCAAATTCCAGACCGCCTACGTCTTTCAGGACCCCCACCTCCTCCCCTGGCGAACCGTCCTCGAGAACGCCGCACTCCCCCTCGAACTGATGGGCGTCGACCGCGCCCCGCGCCTCGCCAAAGCCCACGCTGCCCTCGCCGACGTTGGTCTGACCGAAGCCGAATCCCGCTACCCCGCACAACTCTCCGGCGGCATGCGCATGCGCGTCTCCCTGGCCCGCGCCCTCGTCACCGAACCGCGCCTGCTCCTCCTCGATGAACCCTTCGCCGCCCTCGACGAAATCACCCGCTTCCGCCTCGACGTCAGCCTCCGCTCCCTCTGGCTCGAACGCGGCATGACCGTCATCTTCGTAACGCACTCCATCACCGAAGCCGCCTTCCTCGCCGACCGCGCCATCGTCCTCACCGGCAAAGGCGGCATCGTCAAACTCGACCGCCGCCTCAACCTCCCGCGCGTCCGCAACAACGACCTCCGCGTCAACCCCCAACTGGCACTCGAAACCCAGGCCCTCCTCACGGCCATGGAGGAAGAAAGCTAGCCATGCGGACCGCCCTGCGAAAAGCCGTCCCCGCCGCCATTCCGTTCCTCGCCATCACCATCGCCATCGAGTCGCTTGTGCGCGCCGGCTGGGTCAAGGCGTGGCTTGTCCCGCCCCCCAGCGCCATCTTCCAGACCATCGTCCGCGACGCCCCGGAACTCTTCCGCGCACTCGCCATGACGTCCTTCGGAGCGCTCACCGGCTTCGCCCTCAGCGCCGCTTTCGGCATCGCCATTGCCGTCTATCTCTCGTCATCGCGTGCCATCCAGCAGGCCTTCTACCCCTACGCCATTTTCTTCCAGACCGTGCCCATCATCGCCATCGCCCCCCTGCTCGTTATCTGGTTCGGCTATGGCCTCCGCACCGTCGTCGCCTCCGCGTTCATCGTCTCCATCTTCCCCGTCATCGCCAACACCCTCAGCGGGATTCTCTCCACAGACCGCGCGCTCCGAGACCTCTTCTCGCTCTACGGCGCCTCCCGCTCCGCCACCCTCTGGAAGCTCTCCTTTCCCGCCGCCCTCCCGCAGATCCTCACTGGACTCCGCATCGCCGGCGGCCTCGCCGTCATCGGTGCCATCGTCGGCGAGTTCATCGGAGGCCAGGGCCTCGGCGCCGTCGTCGATGTCGCCCGAACCCAGCAGCGCACCGACAAAGTCTTCGCCGCCGTCCTCCTCGCCTCTTTTCTTGGCCTCGCTCTCTTCGGCCTCATCAACCTCCTCAGCCGCGTCGTCCTCCAGCGCTGGCATGCTTCGGAACAAAACTAAATGACCAAACCCACAAATTTCCCCCGTCGCACTCTCCTGAAGCTGCTGCCCGCCGCCGGCCTCCTCGCCGCCTGCGGTAAATCATCGAAGACCCGCCTCGCGCTCAACTGGAAACCAGACCCCGAATTCGGCGGTTTCTACGCAGCCGACTTCGCGAAACACGGCCTCGATGTCGAACTCCTCCCCGGCGGCTCCGGCACTCCAACCGTGCAGATGATCGGCGCGGGCTCCGCCGAATTCGGCATCATCCAGGCCGACGAACTCCTCCTCGCCCGCAGCCGCGGCAACGACGTCGTCGCCCTCTTCGCCGCCTTCCAAAGCTGTCCCACCGGCATCATGGCCCACGCCTCGCGCAAGCTGGAATCCATCGGCGACGTCCTGAGAAACGGCACGCTCGCCATGGAAAGCGGTCTGCCCTTCGCTCGTCTTCTCGAAAAGAAGTTCGGCTTCGACCACGTCAAAATCGTTCCGTCACCCGGCGGCGACCTCACCGCCTTCCTCCACGACGAAAACTTCGCCCAGCAGTGCTTCATCACCGCCGAGCCCCTCCAGGCCCGTCGCAAAGGCGTCGACGTCAAAGTCTTCCCCGTCTCTGACATCGGCTATAACCCCTACACAACCGTCGTCGCCACCAGCCGCGCTCTCCTGCAGAAAAATCCCGAGATGGTGAAGAACATGGTCGCCGCCGTGCGCGAAGGCTGGGCCGCTTATCTGCAGGACCCCACTGCAACCAACCAGAAGATGCACGCGCTCAACCCGTCGATGGAACTGCCCAGCTATACCGAGATCGCGCAAGCCCAAAAGCCCCTGATCGGTGCCAGCCCCTTGGGCAAAATGACGGCTGAACGCTGGGACGCGCTCGCCGCCCAGCTTAAGGAACTCGGCGACATCCCCAAAACCCTGCCCGCCAGCGACTGCTTCGTGGATCTCTAGCCCGGTCCCGCCCAATAAAACTCCTTGACGTTACCATCCAGTCACGTTACCATAAGCTCACGTAAGGAGCCTCAACCATGACCATCGAAGATCTAACACTGGACTTAACCCAAAGCATCGACGTCAACGCCGACATAGAAGACGTCTTCCGCAGCGTCCTCCACCGCCTCGGCGAAGGCAGCACAAACGAAAAGGGAGAACCAATGCCAGTAATCCTGGAACAATGGCCGGGCGGCCGCTGGTTCCGTGACCGCGGCAACGGCATCGGTCACCTCTGGGGTCACGTACAGGTCATCAAGCCCCCTGTTCTCCTCGAACTCAGCGGCCCCCTGTTCATGTCCTACCCCGCCTTGAACCACGTCGAAGTGAAACTCGAACAGCGGTCGGGCGGCACCCACGTGGAGTTTCGTCATCGCGCTGTCGGCATGATCGACCCCATGCACCGCCAGAACATCTCCCACGGCTGGAAGCACGTCCTCGACGGCGTCGTCCAGGATTGCACCCCCGTCGCCCCGCGGAACTAACGTGCCCGGCGACGAACTCGATGTCGTCTGGAAGGCCCTCTCTGACAGCACGAGGCGAGCTATTCTCGACTTGTTGCGGGAGGGCCCCCGCACGACCACCGAACTCGTCGAAGCCTTTCCCCACCTCAGCCGCTTCGGCGTCATGAAACATATCGACGTCCTCCGCACCGCCAGCCTCATCACCACGCGGGAAGAGCGTCGGCAGCGC
>JAOAPO010000559.1 GCA_025462945.1 Bryobacterales bacterium | reverse complement strand
GACAACTCTTCGAGTCCCAGAGGCATGCGGTCGTCAGACTTCGAAAGCGGAGCGAAGATAGGCGACAGCAACGCGTAGTCCGCGCCCTCCGCAGCCAGAACGTCGGCGGCGCAATGGCACGCAACCGTGATCAGAAATCCGGCGGGCACTACACGGCGGACCTCCAGCGGCGATATCGCATGCGACCGAAGGTGAACGCCAGCCGCGCCCGTGGCGAGCGCAACATCCAGACGGTCATTTACCAGCACCGCCCCCCGCAGCCCCAGTCCCAACACGGCGCGAACCAGTGCGGACAACTCGCGAGCATTCAGCGCCGCATTTCGGATCTGAATAAAGTCAGCGTCAGGCGATGGCGCAATACTGCCGTCGGTGATCTGGTACCGAATCAACGCTTGGCGCTCTTGGGTGTCTCGAAGTCCATGCTCCCCGTCGTGTGCGCATTGTGCGCATGCCGCCGCAAGTCACTAAAGTTGAAACCCGCCGACGCGATTGCGATCGCCCCGCCGATGGCCAGTGGCAGTGTCTGCAGCATAAACATGATCTCCGCCAGGATTTTCGCGTCCGCTGACTCTGTGAACAGACGCTGCAGGCCGTAAACCACCGTCGCCTGAAACGCTCCCATGTTCGCCGGGGCGCTCGGCATTAGCGTTCCCACTGACTTTACGACCACCAAAAACGCCATGGCCGCAAACGGGAAGTCGAACGCATCCGCCCGCGCGATCGCCCATACGGCGGCCACCTGGAGCAGCCAATAGAGAATGCTGATCGCCATCGCCCGGCCCAGTTCGTCCCAATGGCCAAGATGGTGAATCCGTTCCAAAAGCTGGCTAAACCGCGCCGCCCAGCCGTTGCCGTTCACGAAGTTGTGCGCATGCTGCCGGTGAAACAGCACCCAGAGCAGCAGAGCCGCCGCCGCGATGGAACCGCTGCCGAAGAACCACATCACGCGGTTGACCCCCACATGCGCCGGCACCTGCCACGTGATCAGCAGATACATCGCGACGATCCAGACCCCATCCATCAGCCGCATGATGAGGTCTGAGGTCACCGTCAGAGAAATGGGGATGCCTGACTTATAACTCAGCAGGAAGCAGCGGATAACCTCACCGGCCCTCGCGGGCAACAAAACGTTCGCGAACAGACCAACGTAGATCGCCTGCGAGCACTGCCCCAGCGTGGGCTTGCCCACGGGACGCAACAGGCACATCCATCGCCACGCTTCCACGAAGTAGATGGTGCATTCCAGTGCAATCGCAACACCCACCCATCGCCAGTCCAGGGTGCGAAGGTGCTCGCCCATCTGGGCGTAAGGGAAGCTGAACAGAACCCAGAAGAGCGACAGGGCGCCGATGGTATAGCCAACGGTCGGGATCACCCACTTCGGGACTCTCTGCCACAGCGGAGGCCTCTCGGAAGTGGTCATGAACCGTGCCTCACAGATGCTTCAATAATAGCGCCACTTGCAAACCGCTCAACGGCTTGAGAGTATTGGTACCTTGAGCCTCATCCTCCTTGCATTTGGTGCCGTAGCCCTCCTCCTCTTTCTGATCATCGTCGTCCGGATGCATGCCTTCCTCGCGATGCTGCTCTCCGCCTTCGCCATGGGACTGGGGGCACACATGGCTCCGGCCGCCGTCCTGAAGTCCATCCAGGCCGGGTTCGGCGACGCTTTAGGCTTCATTGCCGTCGTCTTGGGCCTTGGCGCGATGATCGGCGCTTATCTGGAACACTCCGGCGGGGGCATGGCTCTCGCCGACTGGCTCCTGAAGAAGTTCGGCCGCGATAAGGCCGCCTGGGCGATCATGCTCGCCGGATTCCTCGTCGGCCTCCCCATCTTCTTCGAGGTCGGCTTCATCATCCTCGTCCCGCTGGTTTACAGCCTCACAAGGGAAGGGAAGAAGTCGCTGCTGGTGTATGGCCTCGCCATGGCGGCGCCGCTCACCATCCTCCACTCTCTGGTGCCGCCGCATCCCGCACCCGCCGCCGCTGCCCAACTCCTCGGTACCGACCTCGGCGCAGCCATCCTATACGGCACGCTCCTCTCTATCCCAATGACGCTGGTCAGCGGCATGATCTACGGCCAGTGGATCGCCAAACGGATCAACGTCCCGCTGCCCCCGGCCGCGCTTGAAATCCCCGTGGAACGCCAGGCCAACCCGCCGTCGGTGGGTGTCGTCACCATGCTTCTGCTCCTTCCCGTGCTGCTCATCATGGGCGCGGCGATCTGGCCGAAAAGCCAGGCGATGATCCTTCTCGGACACCCCTTCTCGGCCCTGCTGGTCACTCTTCTGGCCTGCATGGTCCTGCTGGGCTCGTCCCGAGGCATGTCGCGCGAGAAGATCACCGAGCTCGCGAACAAAGCCGTTATCCCCACCGCCTCGCTGCTGCTCATCATGGGCGCGGGCGGAGGTCTTAAGCAGGTGATCGTCGATTCCGGCGCGGGCGCCATGGCCGCGAAAATGATGGCTGAGGCGCACTTCTCGCCCCTTTGGGCAGCCTTCCTTATGGCTACGATCCTCCGGATTGCACAGGGCTCCGCCACCGTCGCCATCATCACGGCCGCTGGCATCATGGCACCCATCGTCAAGGCACTGCCGGGCTACAATCCTGTCCTGATGTTCCTCGCGCTCTCCTGCGGCGGCACGGGCGCTTCGCTCGTCAACGACGCGGGCTTCTGGATTGTGAACCAATACTTCGGCATGACCGTGCCGCAGACCTTCAAAAGCTGGACGGCACTGAAAATGATCTCGTCCGTCGTCGGATTCGCAATCGTTCTCGCCGTCGACGCGTTCATGTAAACGCCTGCAACTGCCGCCCTCCGCTAAGCCCAGCGCCGAAGCATTTCAGCCAGTTCCACTACCGCCTGCGGACGCCCACCGAAACGCGCCTCGTTATAACGTTCCGTGAACTCCACCACCTGTGGACGTACGGTCTCCGGCACGGTCACCGCAAAGTCGGCAGGAGTCACGTCGGCTGGCCTGATGCGACCGACCTTCTTCAGCATCAGCTCATAAAGCCGCGCCGCGTCATGAGGCGAGGCCGTACCGCCCGATACCCGCCGCAGCCACACCCAAGTGCTGGCCTTTCGATACGCCGCCTTCGCCTTCCAGAGCAGCAGCGCGAGCGCAAGAACAGCGGCCACCAGCAGCCAGTTCGCGCGGAGCATCGCCATGGGGTCGAAATCGCGTGGTGGCTTCCCCGTCCGCCGCCCGGATCGAATAAACGCCTCCAGCTTTGCCGCCAGCGTGGCCTGCCGTCCCAGATCATAGGCGACAACCCACTGCTGCCAGATGCTGTCCGCAGCATCCAGATACATATTCAAACGCCCCATCAGACCTGACTCAGAGGCCAGCGTCGACGGCGTCGGATCGAACGTGACCCAGCCGCGATCGGGAAACCAGCCCTCCACCCACGCATGCGCATCCGAAGCCCTTAGCACCGTCATGCCCGACACACTGTTGAAGTACCCGCTTTGGAACCCGGTAACCACGCGTGACGGCACGCCCAGCGACCGCAGCATCACCGCCATCGCTGACGCAAAGTACTCGCAATAGCCTTTCTTCTCCTCGAAAAGGAACCGCGCCAGAGGATCGCGCACGCGCAGCGGCGGACTGTTCAGCGTATACAGAAAGTCCCGCCGCAAACGCTCCTGAATGCGCATCGATCGTTCCAGCAGAGTTCCGTCACCCGACCAATCCCGTGCCAGCATAAAAATCCGTGAATCGATCACCGGCAGCGCCAGGTACCGCGCTCGCTCACGCTCCGCGATCGGCTCAGGCAGCGGCGCGGCGAGAAGGGAGGACACCTCGTACCGCAACGCCTCATTCGTGGGAGGGAGTGCCTGCCACGTGTTGCCCGCGCGCCGCACCAGGCGAGGGGCGGTGATTCGCAGATACTCCGGGATGCCGGCAATAAACATCGTGCCGTTCGTCGACGCAGTGGAATCGACCCGGTACAGCAGGCGGCGGCCATCCCGCCGGCTTCGCTGCAGCTCTTTCGCCACTTCCGCCGTCCCGTCAACCGTTGGCACCACCTCGGGCTGCATGGGTATTGGCTCAAACCAGCGACGCCCGTCGAACCGGCTAAGCGTCGATCCGCGCCACTTCATGTCTGGCGGCAGCGGGCGGCCATACGAAAGGATGTGGGCAACCGCGCGGTCGTCCTTCGCGATGGCTCCGAAATTGCCAAGATCGACGACTCCCGAAAACCCCGTCATCCGCGCCGCGCCGGGGAAGAGAATTGCTGCCGCCCGGACCGTTCGCGGCACCAGAATGAACAACCCGCCCGTCACCGCCAGCATCGCCACAAGCGAGATGACGGAAACAGTCGCAAGGCGCCAGGTGACGCCGCTGGAAGGCGCCGCCACGCGTCCCACGATGTCGAACGACCGGTGGAGCGAGCGTCGGATCTCGCCACTCGTAAAGACCGCCACAGCGAACAGCATGCAGAGCGCGAGCCAGATCACAAAGCCAGGTTGCCACGAAAGAAACGCCGCAGCTACAAGCTCCACGAACGCGACCAGGCAAGTATACGGCAGGTCCCTCTCGGCGCGTCCCGTGAGTACTTTCACCGCTGCAAGAAAGCAAACGCCATGGACGGTAGCGATGAAGAAGTCGCCCGAAATCCAGAGGAAGTCGACCGGATAGAACAGGATGTAGCCGACCGCCGCCGCGATCACCGCACCTTGCGGGATCTCGAACCGCAACCAGCCCGCGAGGACAATCGCCCGCAGCAGCAGCGCGGCAGACGTGAACGCAATGGTGGCGGTGTCGAGGCGCCCGGTGTTGGCCAGCGCAAAGAATCCGCTGGCGACCAGCCCTAAAAGGGCGAACTGAAAGTAGCGGTCAACAGACCTGTAAACCGGCGTTCTGTGAACCGGAGCCACCACTGTTCCAGTCTAGTGTAGTGGCCACGCGTGAGTTCCTCGATGCCAGGCTTTCACCACCGCCTGTCGATGGTGCCGCAGTTACCCCATGCCGTCTGATCGAGCAGTCACTTAGGAACATCGAAGTACAGGTCGAAACCGATGTTGAGGTGCCGATCCGTCAGCAATTTGGAGACTTCAGCCGAAATTCCGAAGCCGCGGTTCGCAGCAGCCATGAAAATGCCGCAGAAGACATCTACTCTGAATGTGCTTGTCAGCGAAGCCCACAGATCGGCGTCAGATGGCAGTCGAGCCAACAGCATTTTCACACCGTCCTCTACGTTGTCTCGTTCGTCGCAGTCTTTCGACTCGATCGTCAACGACCAACGCCCCCTGTTTGCGATCCGACTGCCTTCGCGACTGGAAACCGGAAGGCCCTTCCTCGCCGCCTCCGTTGGCGCGCAGCCCAGGAGAACCGAAATCTGATCGGGATCGAGTTCTTCACCGTAAATCCGCAGCGTGATCCTAAACCTGTCAACCGGTCCGCCGAACCACTGTGTGCCTTCGGGTGCGCCGTCAGGAGGTCTGCGCGATATCTTGTGAATAGGTGGCACTTAGACCAGTATGAAGCGCGACCAGCCATTGCTGAGTCTCCCGCTCTCGATGATCCGAAACGGCGATCTAGTCGTCGTTGTTGCTGCCTTCGCCGACTTTTAAAACAGCCAGGAAAGCTTCCTGCGGAATCTCCACGCGACCCACACGCTTCATCCGCTTCTTACCCTCTTTTTGCTTCTCCAGCAGCTTGCGCTTCCGCGAAATGTCGCCGCCGTAGCATTTGGCGATCACGTTCTTCCGCAGTGCTGAAATCGTCTCACGGGCAATGACTTTCGTCCCGATGGCCGCCTGCAGGGCGATCTCGAACATCTGCCGTGGAATCAGCTTCCGCATCCGTTCGATGATGAACTTGCCGCGCTCGAACGCCGCGTCCCGGTGAACGATCATTGACAGCGCGTCCACTTCCTCGCCGGCGATCAGCACATCCATCCGAACCATCGGCGAAACGCGATAGCCCGCAAGGTGATAATCCAGCGAAGCGTACCCGCGTGACACGCTCTTCAGCCGATCATAAAAATCCAGTACAACTTCGTTCAGAGGCAGTTCATACACCAGCATCACGCGTCCAGCACCAATGTATTCGAACTTCTTCTGGATGCCGCGCTTATCTTCCACCAGAGCCAGAATGCCGCCCAGATACTCTTCGCGCGTGATCACACTGGCTTCGATGATCGGCTCTTCAATCTGCTGGATCGAACTCGGATTCGGGAACCTGGTGGGGTTGTCGACTTCCAGAACTTCGCCCGCCGTCGTCGTGATCTTGTAACGCACGCCCGGCGCGGTCGTAATCAGGTCGATGTTGAACTCGCGCTCCAGCCGCTCCTGAACGATCTCCAGGTGAAGCAGCCCAAGGAAGCCGCAGCGGAAACCAAACCCCAGCGCGACCGAACTCTCGGCCTCGAACGACAATGCACTGTCGTTCAACCTCAGCTTTTCCAGAGCCTCGCGCAACAGACCATGCTCGTGCGACTCCACCGGATACAGCCCCGCAAAGACCATGGGACGCACATCTTCGAACCCCGGCAGCGGCTCAGAAGTCTTATCGCCGGCGTCCATGATCGTGTCGCCGATCTTCGCGTCACCAACGGTCTTGATGTTCGCGAAAATGTAGCCGACTTCGCCCGCCGAAAGCTCCGGCAGTGGGATGGCCTTGGGCGACTGATACCCCAAACCTTCCACTTCGAACTGCTGCCCGTTGGAGTAGAGCTTGATCTTTTGGCTGAGCTTGAGCCGGCCATCCAGCAGACGCGCCAAAATGATCACGCCGCGGTATGGATCGAACCACGAATCGAAAATCAGCGCGCGCAGAGGTTTGTCCGGATCGCCCTTGGGATGCGGCACCTTCTTGACGACCGCTTCCAGGATCTCGTGAATCCCGATTCCCTGTTTCGCGCTCGCCAGCACCGCTTCTGACGCGTCGATGCCGATCACATCCTCAATCTGCTCGCGAATCCTCTCGGGCTCCGCTGCCGGCAGATCGATCTTGTTGATCACCGGGATGATCTCGAGGTTGTGGTGCAGCGCAAGGTACGTATTCGCCAACGTCTGCGCTTCCACGCCCTGTGACGCATCCACCACCAGCAGCGCGCCTTCGCACGCCTGCAAACTGCGCTCTACCTCGTATGAAAAGTCGACGTGGCCGGGCGTATCGATCAAATTCAGCTGGTACATGATGCCGTCATCGGCCTTGTAATCCAGCCGCACGGCGTGCGCTTTGATGGTGATACCGCGTTCGCGCTCCAGGTCCATCGAATCGAGGACCTGCTCCATCATCTCGCGCTGCTGCAGCGCGCCTGTGACCTCAAGCAGACGGTCTGCGAGCGTGCTTTTGCCATGATCGATGTGAGCGATGATGGAGAAATTCCGTATGAATTCGGGGACCATGCGGTAAGATGGGGGCTAAACCCTGATTATCCCATATCTCTCGATTCAGGGGACTTATTTGATTCTGCCCGCACAGCTTATGAGCTTGAACCACCGGACTTTCGAAGGCGACCTGACCGCCAGCGGCCTGCGTTTTGCCATCATCGTCAGCCGCTTTAACAGCTTTATCACCGACCGCCTGCTCGCCGGCGCCCTCGACGCCATCCAGCGCTCTGGCGGACAGGATGCCGCCGTCGATCTCGTCCGAATTCCCGGTGCCTGGGAGTTCCCGATCACCGTCCGCACCGTAGCCGCCGCGAAAAAGCACGACGCGATTATCTGCCTCGGGGCAGTGATCAAAGGCGATACGCCGCATTTTGACTACGTTGCAGGCGAGGCAGCCGGCGGCATTGGCGCCGCTTCCTGTGACCTCGGCATTCCGGTGGCATTCGGGGTGCTAACCACAAATACCGTGGAACAGGCAGTGGATCGCGCCGGAGCGAAGTCCGGCAACAAAGGTTTCGACGCCGCCATGACTGCGATCGAAATGGCGAACCTGCTCCGCAAACTGCGGACTGATCTCTAATGGCCCGTCATCGAGCACGGCAGCAGGCGCTGCAGATGTTGTTTCAGTGGGATGTCCGTCGCACCGCGCCCGAGGAAATCGTTGGCGGTTACTACGGTTCGCTGCTGGTAACCGAAGAGGATCTCCACCCACCCATCCACGACCCGTTCGCCGAAGAACTGTTCCGGGGCGTGATGAACGCCTGCGAATCGATCGACGAGCGCATTACCAAACACGCCGCCCACTGGAAAATCTCCCGCATGCCCGTGGTCGACCGGAACATCCTCCGCATAGCCGTCCACGAAATGATGACTACGGACACCCCGCCACCAGTGATCATCGACGAAGCCCTGGAACTGGCAAGAAGGTTCTCAGCCGAGGAATCCGTGCAATTCGTGAACGGTGTTTTGGATGCCGTCAGACGTGACCTAATCGTGCCCGCCCCACCAGTCGCTCCGCCTGACTGAGTCACACGAAAAGCCGGTGGGTAACCCTCCTCATTTTGAAGGCCGCGACGAAGTCGTGGAGTGGTTCGGCCGTTGGCCGAGCTTCCACGATGCGGAGGTGTTGAGCATCCAGCTCCACCGTCGGACCGGCACTCGCGTCGAGATCTATGCTTTCGAGAGGGCGCCAGAAGTGGATTCAACCGGACATTACGGAACTTCCAAACACGCGGTCGTTACATTCACGCTGAACGGCTTTCCGATGGACGCTGACGGTGTGGTCAATACAAGGATCGAATACTTTAACCACCAGAATGTTCTGTTCGGTGTCGCAGTCGAGAGTCTTCCGGGCGGTTATGCGCTGGCGCTAGACGGCGTGTTCGGCGTAAGTGCCTACATCTGTGGTGAGACAATTAGCGTCTCGTTGCGACCGGGACGAACGCCTTCGACCTGCACTTAGTTTCAAGCGTCAGGCGCAACCTGGCGGAGCTTTAGCACCAGGATCGACCAAAGCCCTTCATGTTGTGCCGCCGCTCTCGATGCCGTCTGCGAGATAGACTTGGTGCGTGGCGAAAATCGACAGTTGGAGAGCGGCCGTCCGCCCCGGACCCGATCAGTACCTCATCATGATTACCGTGGACGAAGAACAGATGCGGTTGCCGGTGGAGTCGTTTGCCGAGTTCACAGCGATTCTGGCGATTCTGAACAGCCCCAACCCCGAGTACAACCTTCAGCACAAATCGATCGAGTGCGGTCGCTGACGAAGGCGATTTCTCGGCCGTAGTTGGCAGCAGAGGCTGGAACCGCCCGCCACAGCGAGTTCGTGGCCAGCTTCTGAACGCTGCGTGTTCTCGGGCAGACCATTCAAGAGCGAAGCGGCTGCTTCCTGGTCTCGCTGACCGAACGATTTAGTGACGCCCCCGGCGCGCCAACAAGGTAGTCGTTTTGCGCCAGGTCATAATGGACGCGATAAAGGAGGAACACCTTACGATGTTTACACCAAGAGGGAAATTCGCCTGGTACGAACTCATGACCAGCGATACGAAAGCCGCAGGCAAGTTCTACTCTGACGTTGTCGGCTGGACCACCAGCGAAGTCTCGGCTGGCGGGGATCACCACTACACGACCTTCAACTGTGGCGATGCTGGCATAGCCGGCATGTTACAGATGCCAGGGCACACCGCATGGGTAGGTTATATAGCTGTCGATGACGTCGACGCGCACATTGAGAAGATTGTGGAAGCTGGCGGCAAGCTGTGGAAACCCGCTACCGATGTTCCGGGCATGCTTCGCTTCGCCGTCATGTCCGACCCTCAGGGGGCCGCCATCGTGGTTTTTACTCCCAGCCCGGACATGCCCACGCCAAAACGTCCCGAGTCACCCGCACCTGGTACCGTCGGCTGGCACGAACTCTACACCGCGGACCTCGAAGGTGGGTTCGAATTTTACAGTAAGCTCTTTGGCTGGACTAAGGTCACGGACATGGAGATGGGGCCATCGGGGGTCTATCGGATCTTTGACGCGGGCGACCACAAAGAAATGGGAGACGGCGGAATGATGACGAAAGCCCCCGAAATGCCGGTTTCAAGCTGGAACTTTTACTTCAATGTGGACTCCATCAACGCCGCCATCGAGCGTGTTAGATCCGGCGGTGGTGCGGTACTCAACGGCCCGATGCAGGTGCCAGGCGGCAGCTGGATCATTCAGGGGAAGGACCCCCAGGGCGCAATGTTCTCTCTCGTGAGTGGTAACAACTAACTCTGCCAGATTCGCACGGTAGCGATACCGGGAATGGTGGAGCGCCGTAACGGCAGAGCCAGACTTCAAACTGTCTCTGTCGTTACGGCAATCGTCACTTGGCTATCTTTCTGGTCTGGCTCCGCCGCTCGCATGCGAGTGCCGGACGTCTTCGGCTCGAAGGACCCTAAGCCGCCGAGGCCGTTCGCTCTCAAGTTCCTAGGCTAAATTCAAAGCCTGCCGAGTCGCGCCCGCCGAAGCCCCAATCTTCTCCTGGAGCATCATGATCGCGTGAATCAACTGCTCCGGACGAGGCGGGCACCCAGGCACATACACGTCCACCGGAATCACCTGATTCACCGGAATCAACGCGTAGTTATTGAACACACCCGTCGATGTCGCGCAAGCGCCCATCGAAATCACCCACTTCGGTTCCGGCATCTGCTGGTAAAGGTGGCGAACCACAGGAGCCATCTTGTTCGAAACACGGCCCGCAATAAACATCAGATCGCTCTGCCGGGGCGAACCGCGGAACACTTCAGCGCCGAAACGTGAAATGTCGAACCGGGAGGCCGACATCGACATCATTTCAATCGCGCAGCAGGCCAAACCGAACGCCATCGGCCAGATTGAATTCTTCCGGCCCCAATTGATCACGCTGTCCACCGTCGTCATCACCACGCCGGACTGCAAAAGCTGCTGGTCCAGTGACTCGTTATCGATACGCGCGAACAGGTCGGCCGCAGTGCTGGCCATAGGTACATGCATAACTCTATTGTGCCATGTCGGAGACGACGCCCGCCCGCGAGACTGCGTTCGATATGCTGATTTCGATGCGTCTTATGACATTCCGCTACGGCGGCCAGGATCACGCCGGTGTAGTGACTCCGGACGGTGTTGTGCCCGTGCTCGAAATCAACACCAAACACGACCTCCACACGCCCAACAGCCTGCTCGAGATCATCAAACTCGACATCCGCGAACTGCCCACCAAAGGCGTTGCGCCCATCCCGCTGACCGACGTCGAACCCCGCCTCCCCTACGCCGTCCCGCCCAAAATTTGGTGCATCGGCCTGAACTATAAGTCCCATGCCGAAGATATCGCTGCGGTCCAGCCCGAAGAGCCCGGCAGTTTTATGAAGCCCGCGTCCTGCATGTTCCAGCCCGGCGGCAACATCCTGCTCCCACCCACTGACGTTTCTGATGACGTCGATGCCGAAGGCGAACTTGGTCTAATCATAGGACGCTCCTGCCGGTTCGTGCCTGTCGAAAAGGCACGCGAAGTCATCTACGGCTTCACCACCACCCTCGATCTGACCGCTCTCGATGTTCTCCGCAAGAACCCGCGGTACCTGACCCGGGCGAAGAGCATCGACACTTTCTTCAGCTTCGGCCCCGTCATCGTCACCGCCGATGAGGTAGGCGACATCGACGATCTCGAAGTCATCACCGAACACAACGACGGCATCTGCTCCCGCGACTTCGTCCGAAATATGAAGCACCGGCCCCTGAATCTCGTCGCATTCCACAGCAATTTTTTCACGCTGCATCCCGGCGACGTCATCTCTACCGGCTGCCCCAAAGGCGCGCGGATCAAGCACGGCGATACAGTTCAGGCCCGCATCGAAGGTATCGGCACCATCAAAGCGACCGTGACGCAAGGTGATCGCGTCCCCTTCGGATTCACGCAGTAAGTTACACTGGAATCGTGCCCCCCGGCCTCAAACGACTGATTCTATGGGACTACCCGCGCGGCGTCTGGCAGTATGACGTCGTCTGCGCGCTAATCCTCGTCTTCATGGCGTTCACCCCTCGTGAATGGTTTCGGGACCAACCCCGCATCCCGCACTCCGCTCAGATCACCTCGCTGCCGGGTCAGGGCGAATCCGTTTTTTGGATCGAACCTGAACTCGTGTCGTCGGTCCCCGAAAGCAACCGCCTCATTGAACTCAGCCGCATTCTGACGCAGCGCACCGGGAAGAAGCAGGTTCTCATCCGCATCGAACCCATACTGGACGCCGAGAAAGAGCTGAAGGGCTACATGGCCTTCGGCACGCCATGATGCGAAACCGGATGTTCGTATCCCGATGGCACCCCACGTGCGTCACTACGTTCGTGGGTACTCGAATCGTTGCGTTCCTCTTGACTGTTGCCCCCCTCATGGCCCAGGGGCTGCCCGACGTCTTCGCGAGAATGGATAAGTCCGCGAAGGGCTTCGTCGGCATGGCTGCCGACATCCGGCAGACCACCCACACGGAAATCGTGAACGACGACTCCACGCAGAGCGGCACCATCAAGCTCAAGCGCGTGAAGCCGACGGAGACGAACTTCCTCGTCGATTTCACAAAGCCAGACGCCAAGACCGTCGCCATCGCCGGCGGCGAAGTCAGCATCTACCTCCCGAAGGCCAAATCGGTCCAGATCTACGACCTCCGCGCCAAACGTGCCGCACTGGAACAGGGCATGTTGCTCGGCTTCGGGGCCACCAGCACCGAAATCAAAGCCGCTTACGAAGTCTCCTTCGTCGGTCAGGAAACGGTCGCGGGCCAGTCCGCGGGCCACATCAAGCTGATTCCCAAGTCAAAAGAAGTTCTGCAGAGCCTCAAATCGGCTGAACTCTGGATCGGCGAGCAGGGCATTCCGGTGCAGCAGAAGTTCGTCACCTCCGGCACCGGCGACTACTCGCTGATGCAGTACACCAATGTCCGCATAAATCCGTCCATCTCCGACAAGGATCTCAAGCTGACCCTGCCCAAAGGAGTGCAGGTGCAGAAGGTCGGCAAGTAACACGGGTCGATGAAGGTCCCTTCCAACAGACTTCCGTGGCTCGACTGGATGCGCGGGATCGGTGCCCTGATCATGCTCCAGGGACACGTCTTTCACTCCTTCACGCGCCCCGATCTCCGCGACTCCGGCCCTTACCAACTCTCGCAATTCGTCGGAGGCATGCCCCCGGCGCTGTTTCTGTTTCTGCTCGGCGTGACGTACGCCTTCCTGATGGACAGCCAGACCCGCAAAGGCGTGAGCGCCTGGGGCAGGGTCAAGGCGTCCGTTCGCCGCTCCGGCTATATCTTCGCGGTCGCCTTCGCGTTCCGTTTCCAGCTCTGGATCGTCTCCATCGACAAAAGCTCGTGGACCGACCTCCTGCGTGTGGACATCCTGAACGTGATGGGTATTTCGCTGCTGATCCTTGCCCCCATGGCCGCCTTCCGGACCACCGAGCGAATTCGCCTCTGCGCCATTCTGGGCGTCAGCATCGCCTGCGCCGCACCCCTCGTCTCCGCCCTTGACTGGAGCAGCACGCCGTGGTTTGTAAAAGCCTACCTCGTGCCCGATCCCATCAACTTCGGGCTCTTCCCCTGGGCCTCGTTCGTCGCGTTCGGGCTCAGTGCCGGCAGTATTATCCGAGTCCTCAAGCCAGCTGACATGGGTCAGGCCATGCAGTGGTTCGGCTGGGCAGGCCTGCTGCTCGCCTTCGGTGCCTGGTTTATCTCGAACCTGCCCATCTCCCTCTATCCCGCTGTGGACTTCTGGCTCAACAGCCCCGGCCTGATCCTGATCAAACTCGGTGTCCTGCTCATCCTGATGGCGCTGGCCTGGGCCTGGAACCTCGGTCTGGAAGCGACCAACTGGAGTCTGGTCCGGCAGTTCGGCACCACCAGCCTCCTCGTCTACTGGGTCCACATTGAGCTTGTCTACGGTCGCTGGTTCTGGTTCTTCAAGGAAAAGCTCACCATTGGTCCATTGGTGGCCATGTCTGTTCTGGTGATCATCTTGATGCTGGCGCTTTCCCTTCTCCGGACGAACTGGACCCAGGTGAAAGCCTTGTTGACTTCTCACCGACGGGTCTCAGCCGAACTGTGAATTCCTGGACAAGTCCGGAAAATCCTCTCGGGATCGTCATCCGTTGTTTAAGGTTTACTGGCTAGACTTGGTGTGCGCCGGGTAACCTGCCCGATCGCACAGGAGCCACCGTTCAATGACCCACCCATCCGCCGTAGTGACTCGTCTCATCCTCGGCGCGGGGCTGATGGCTGCAGCGGTTCCAGTCCACGCGTGATCAGCCAGATTTACGGGGGCGGCGGCAACGCGGCGCAACCTGGAAAAATGACTATATCGAGATCTTCAACCGAGGAGCGCTCTCCGTCGATCTCAACGGCTACTCGGTTCAGTACGCATCCGCAACCGGCACGTCGTGGGCCGTGACCAGCCTGGGCGCAGTCGCGCTGGGCTCGGGCCAATACTACCTGGTTCAGGAGGCATTGGGAGCGGGCGGTGCCACAGATCTTCCCACGCCCGACGCGATCGGAACCATCGCTCTTTCTGCTGCTGCCGGTAAAGTAGCACTCGTTGCAGGTACCACCGCTCTGGCGGGCTCCTGTCCCACAATCGACGTTGTTGACGTTCGTGAACAAACTGAACGCCGATGCCTCCGCTGCGGGGCAGGGAAGTCCCAACTACACGTTCTGCGGGGGCGTCACAAATGACGTCGGCCTCATTGCCCCAGCCGCCATCTACCGGCAGGACCGCGTGACTTCCCTCGAATGCAGCCAGTACGGCATCCTGACCACTTACAGCACACCCGGCGGCGGCACCTCGCTTCTAAACGATCGCCCGCCCGTCGTCTTTCGGGCCAATGTGAAAGGTGCAGGTTCCGACTCTGGCCTTGAAGTCCGCGTCATTGTGAACCATCTGCGCTCTCTGAACGGCATTGATGAACCTGGCGCCGCCAACGGCGACCGCGTTCGCACCAAGCGCAACGAACAGGCAAGGTACCTGGCCAACCTCGTTTCTGGCCATCTCGCCTCTGAGCAGTCCGCAAACTGGAGTTTGACCGACAATCTCCTCGTCGCCGGCGACATGAATGCCTTCGATGTCAATGACGGCTACTCAGACAGCGTCAATTGCATTGCCGGATCGCCGGCTTTCGCCAGCCAGATCTATACGACAGCCGCACAGATGGCCGTCTCCTCGCCCTGCACCGCCGTCTCGAACCTCAGCCTCGTCAATCTCACCACCACCGAAGTCGCCGAGCGTTATTCGTACAGCTTCGCCGGCATTGCCCAGCGTATCGACCACGTACTCGTCAACAGCAGCCTCAACGGCCGCGTTCGCCAGTTCGTTTACGCCCGCAACAACGCCGACTTTCCTGAAGGCCCCGCCTACCGCAACGACTTCAATCGCCCC
>JAOAPO010000540.1 GCA_025462945.1 Bryobacterales bacterium | reverse complement strand
GCAGCGGATGCACCGCAGGGATCCGCTCTTCTAATGAGCCATCACTGAACAACTCGTTTTGGTGTATGTCTGCGCCGAGCATAGTATCCAGGCGTCTTTTTTTGCGCCCAGGTTACTCGTTTTGTTTTTCAGCAGCCTGCTAGGCACTTTGCAGTGCATTGCGCGGCGTCTAAATCTTTCCGCCATGCGCCGCTGGCGGTTCGATTGGCCGACCGCCCGTTCGCACTATGAACCGCGCGTCGATCTTCGCTATCCACGATTATTGCCCGTGTCCCCAATGAACCGGTAACAGTACTCCGCCGTCTCGAAAGTTTTGCCCGGTATCGATGTGCAGGAGAGGAAGACGTTTGGGAGTACACACCGCGGCACGGAGTGGAACTGCCCACCTTTATTCCGCATGCGCCGGCGTGCGGTGGAGCCGTGTAGCACACGGCGGTCGAATCGAGACGGTGAAGTGAGCTATCGAAGAGGATCGCGGTCTGAAAAACCGCCAACCCTGCATGGTAGCTTCGTCCCATTCACCGACGCGAAGTCGCAGGATGAAATCGGCGCAGACCGCCCCACCTCCTCGGTCCTGACGGAGGATGCCCACGCCCCCGGTTTCGGCTTGCCCGCCGGGGTCAGCAGCAACGCGGTGTTTCTGCCCGTTGCAATCTCCACACCCTGAACCAGAACCTGGCCAGTGTTATTCAGCGCCACCGCAGTCAGGTTGGTCCAGCCAGAGTCGGCGGGAACAAGCAATCGCAGGGGTACGAGCTGGCTACCCGTAACAGCATCCAGGCCGGTTGAGTCCCACACCAGCGCACTCGGGCCACCCGATTTGAAAAGAACAGTGCCGCCGTCACTAATCCCAACCCCAACCGCCAACGCTTCGCCCGGGGGCACCGGCACCGTGCCAACATCAGGCTTGAACAAAAAGGCGGGGTCGGCAGGATACCCCTTTCCAACTACTTGCCCGGAAGAGTTGAATGCTGTTAACTGCAGACCCTGCGCAAGGTATATCGGAGGCAGCCCTGGTTGCGCGATCAGGATCTGCTGCGTCCCGTAGTTCCCACCGGCGAGATAACTCGCCAGCAGCACGCCGTCATTAGTAATTCCGTGGACGAACGCAATCGGACTATACCCGAGAACACTCAGCGCGCCGTTCGCATCGGGTGCCACGTATCCGCTAATATCGCCCCGGTCATTGATGTAGAACGCACGAGGTCCATAGAGTTCAAGAAACGCGGAAGTGTCGGGCGCATAAGCAAAAGCGGCATCGAAATAGTGACCGGGCGGAGCTGGCGGCGAAGGATATGGAATCGCGTAAGCGCCTACAATCACCCCCCGACTATTCATATGGGACATTGACGCGGAAGGCGGAATAGACAAAAGGGATCGCGGCTTGCCCGCGGGAATAAGAAAAGGCGTGAGGACGCCGTTCAGAAGGCTTCCTGCTACGTCGCCTTTGTCGTTCAGAACGCTGGCGGCGCAGCTATCGGGGAAACAGACGTCTAGAATGCCGTAGCGAGGCGCACCCGCTGGAAGGGCGTGCTCGGGATCGATCTCGAAGCTCCTGTACAACAGGGGAGCCACGTACAACAGGGGAGCCACGGAAAAGCCTCCCCAATAGGCACTTCCCAGATTCGTGACCCTCCCGGACTCTGAATCGAGGCGACCGAACGTGGAAGTTGCGGGGTCGCTCTGAACGCCCTGCGTGTCCGGGAACCTCGTCGCAGTGTAGAACGAGTTACCCCCTGGAGCCGGGACCAGGCCCATCAAAGTCGCATTCTGGGGAGCGGGGGGCAGCGTCAGCGGAATTCCTTTAGGCGGCTCTGCCCCGGTGAGGTCGAACCTCGCGAGTGTCATTTGGACAGGTCCCCCTACGCGGCGGAAACTCAGAGTGTAAAGAAAGCGGTTGTTTGAGTCGAAACTCAGTCCAGTGATCTCAGTTGAGAAGTCGCCCCCGAGCGTGCCCTCCACCATGACGCCACCCGTATGCCGATCCACGAGATAGAGATCACCCCCACCGGGAGCACGGAGCGCCACCAGCAGATTGTGGGACCGGGGCTCGAGAGTAACACCTGCGATGGATCCCGCGAGATCTGGAATCTCGGTAACTTTGGTGAATGCCAGACCTGCCGGATCGACTGCATAGATGGCGTTGCGAGACCTGTAACCTGGCGGAGGCTGGAAAAGCTCAGCTTCGACCGTTAGATAGATTTTTCTGTCGATGTCATCCCAAACAGCGCCCGTCACGAGATAGTTCGGCGGCAACTTGAGATGAAACTGAGTGATCGCTCCGGTGCGCGGATTGAATGACACCAGCCAGCGGTCTGGAGTAAGTGAAATCAGCGTGTCATCGGCTCGCGCGCAAGGGAGCAGCAGGAGTGACAGGCCGAGAGAAAAGAGCAGCGCCCGAGCCTTCTGCAGCAGTGCAGCGACGCGTTGCATGAACAAATGCTAGCCCCGGGCGAACTTGCTGTCAATGCTTAACGGGTGAAGTCTCAATCACGGGACTTCTGGCACCGTCGTAATGATTGCGACGCAAGAGGCCAGCCATCTTCAGTTGCGGGCTTTGTTGATTGCAGAGGGTTCGAATGTCAGCCCGGGGGCTGTACGAAATCGCAGCACGCCCGTACCGGATAGACGGCGAAGTTGGGCTGGCCCTCCGGCGCCCAAAGAGGTTTTGATCTACGTGAGTGGTGGCTCCGGCACCACTGCTGATCGCGACGCGCGAATGGACTTAAAGGCGGCATGGCTTTCTAATTACGCCGAAGAGAATGGTCTAACTGTCCTTAGAGGCGAGGTGCCGTAGTGGGTAGAACCGTCATGCGATTCTTCGATCCGGCAGCGGGAGATACAGATGAGCCATTCCGAACCCCTTTTCCCCTCGCCCGACCGTGCCGCCGCGCGCCCCGTCTATCATAGCTTTTCATGGCAATAATCGAGACTTGGCCGCGTGTGGCGGTCGTGGGCGCGGGCGCGGTCGGCTGTTACTTCGGAGGGATGCTCGCTCGCGCCGGCGTACCCGTCACTTTAATCGGCCGCCCGCCGCACGTGGAGGCCATAGCGCGCGACGGCCTGCTGCTGCAGGGTTTGCGCGTCGATGAACGCATCCCGGTCGCGGTCACGGCCAGCACCGAACAAGGCGTGCGCGGCGCGGACATCGTTTTGTTCTGCGTCAAATCCGTCAGCACCGAATCGGCCGCCCTCGAAATCCGGGCATTTCTGAAGCCCGCTGCCGCCATCCTCAGTCTCCAGAACGGCGTCGACAACCCCGACCGCATCCACGCTGCCATTCACCTCCACCCCATCCCGACAGCCGTCTATGTAGCCGCCGAGATGACCGCTCCCGGGCATGTCACCCACACCGGCCGCGGGGACCTCATCATTGGCTACCGCCCCGGCTGGCCCCACCAGCCCGACCTGGAACCTCTCGCCGCTATGTTCCGCCACGCCGACGTTCCGTGCGTCATCTCGCCGGACATCGCCGCGGAACTGTGGGGTAAGATGCTGATGAACTGCGCCTTCAACGCCGTCTCCGCCCTGACCCGCTCACAGTACGGGCGCATGTTCAGTTCGAAGCCCGTGCGGAATCTCTGCCTGAGCGCCCTGGCCGAAGCCGTGGCGGTTGCTCGCGCCGAGGGCGTGTCAGTCTCCCTCGAAGCCGCGGAGCAAGCCGCTCTGCGCATCTCCGAAAGCATGGCCGGAGCCACCTCCTCCATGGCCCAGGACATCGCCCGGGGCCGCCGCACCGAAATCGACTCCCTCAATGGATACGTCGCGTGGCGAGGCAGCGCACTTGGCATCCCCACCCCTGTCAGCGACCAGCTAACGGCCCTGATTCGGCTGCTGGAAGAGGCTGTCGTCACCCGCCCGTCCCGCCGCTGAGCGGTACGATTGAGGTTGCCCCGGCTCTGGTACTGCGACCATCACGAACTGCCCCTGCCGCCTGGTCATAAGTTCCCTGCGCAAAAGTACGCGCTTCTTCGGGACAAGCTCGTCCTCGATACACGTTTCACCTTCGAGCCGGCAGATTTCGCTGCTGCGGAGGCCATCGAACGGGCTCACGACCCGGCTTACGTGCGAGCCTTCCTGAACGGCACCCTTGACCCCCGAATCATCCGCCGCATCGGGTTTCCGTGGTCCGAAGGTCTGGTCCGCCGCACGCTGGCTTCGGTCGGTGGAACCCTGCGAGCCGCTGAGGACGCTTTGGCTACAGGCTGGGGAGGCACTCTGGCGGGTGGCACGCACCATGCTTTTTACGCCGAGGGCTCGGGGTTCTGCGTCTTCAACGACCTCGCCATCGCGATTCGCTCAGCGGCCCGGCGCGCGTCGATCATCGATCTCGACGTCCATCAGGGCGACGGCACCGCTGCCATCTTTGCGGGCGATCCGAACGTCTTTACGCTCTCGCTGCACGGTGGCAACAACTTCCCGTTTCGCAAGCAGGAAAGCAAGCTCGATATCGCTCTCCCCGATGGCACGCGCGACGGCGAGTATCTCTCCGCGCTTGCCGGGGCGCTGCCGAAGGCGTTCGGGCACGGCCCTGAGATCGCTTTCTATCAGTCGGGGGTGGATGCCCTCGCGAGCGATAAGCTCGGGCGTCTCGACCTGACACCGGACGGACTTCGGCAGCGCGATCAAATGGTCTTCGAGGCCTGCCGAACGCGCGGTGTACCTTGCGTCGTGACGCTGGGTGGAGGCTACTCCGACCCCATAGAGTTGACGGTCGCCGCCCACGCCGTCACTTTCCGAACCGCTGCGGACCTGTTCGGATAGTTGAAGACGCGAGCAGCGGCTAACGTGTGATGGCCGAGTGCCGCTGACCGGAATTAAGGTCTCAGGAACGGCGGCCAGTTAGCTTTCGAATTCGCTCCGCTGCAGACACGACTGCCGGATAATGCTTAAGAGAGTACCTCTTCGAACCGGATCGTGCATTGGAACGGGAACGGTTATCGTTGAGTTTTCGATAACTTTCTGCATCACGCGGTGGCTGCCCCGCTGCCGGGCGAGTTTAAAGTCATGACGCTCTAGTATGCGGCAAATGTCCCCGCCTGAAAGGACGAGGAGCTTACCCAACCGGGACCTCGACCTGAGTGACAAACACTTCGTTCAGGTACCGGCGAGCCACTTCCGTGGGGTCAGCGACTTCGAAAAACAGCGTCAATGCCTCGATTAAATTGCTACGCGCCTCTTCGATGGAATCGCCTTGGCTGGCGATGTCGAGTTCGGGACAAAGCGCGACGAAACCCTGATCCTCGCGACCGATGATTGCGGTCAGACGCCTGGAAGCTTCCATGGCTTGAGTTTATCGCAAGGAAGCCGCGCCGAGGTGTCAGGAATGAGCCTGGCATTCCGTCATAGCCGGACAGTTCGGCGTGCCTTCGCAGAATAGGCAGAGCGAATCAACGGAGCCAGCTTCACCAGCTCAGCACAAACAGCGAAACGCCATGCCGGGGCAATTCAAACGATGTCGCAACACTCCCGCCATTCGCACTGACCCACTTCGGTGATTCCATACTTTGCAACTGTCCGGAACTCTCCAGCGCAGCATACTGTTCTGCCGACGGTGCTGCGGGCGAACCCATATTCTTCCATGCCTCGTATGCGTTGCTGTGCGTGTTGTCCACCCGAAAATGCTGCATCCTGACGCGCCCTGCAGGCACCCCCGCAATCGTCAGGTTGACAGCAGCGGCTGGACCCGCCTTACCCGAGTCGTGATAGTTGGACACCAGCACCGTCATGGAGCGCGCATCCACGCTGGCCATCGCATGGATGTCGGGATTCTGCTTTACGCCGGACTCAATCATGCTGTCCAGCGTCATCGCGCCGGCGTTTTCCACAGCCACTCGGTCGCCGGTCATCATCCCCAGCATTCGGAACACATTCAACACCGGCTTATCGATGCCATTCGTCGCCAGATCCCGGAAGCCGTCGAAGTAGGGCTGATCCTCGAACTCGAACGCCCACGTCACCGCTCCTCGCAGGTTCACGCCCCACTTCGCGGCCAGATCCAGATGCCTCGGCATCACCGCCGCCGTATACGCCGAATACATCAGGCCATTGCGATACGCATTCTGCGGGTAGTAGCGGGCCGCACAAGCCGCGCAACCCTCCGGATCCGACTCTCCGATGATAATCGGCTTGTTCTTCAGTTCCGGGTACGACGCGATAATCTCGAAGCCTTTCGACAGATCCCGCAACTGACTCTCGATCCCCATCACCACATTGCCGTCCACAAACCTGGGAGACCCCTTCGCATGGAAGCTCACAAAGTCCAGCGGGGAACCCTTCTCGCCAGTCACATAGTTCGTGCCCTTGACCGCATGATCCAAAAAGTCGCGCAGGAACTTCGCCGCATTCGCGTTGGCCGGCCCGGTCGAATCGTCTCCGCCCACCCGCGCCTCGGGCAGCGCCCGCCGGACCGCGTCCACCGAATAGTCGTAAAGCTTGTGAAACTCCTCAGGCGTGCCCTTCCAGTACCCGATGTTCGGCTCATTCCAGACTTCCCAAAGCCACGTCAGCACCTCGGCCTCGCCATACTTCGCCACGCAGTGCCGGACCCACTGGTACACCAGTTCCGCCCACTTCGTATAGTCCTTCGGAGGATAGGCCCAGCCCGTGTAGATGTCGTTGTAGTTGTCGCCTGGCTTCCAGTGATGCCGGTACGGTTCCGGGCGCGAGGAAAGCGCCTGCGGCATGAAGCCGATCTGCACGAGGGGCTTCATCCCGCGCTCAACATAGGTGTCGAAGATCCGGTCCGTCAGCGTCCAGTCATAGACCGGCTTCCCCTCTGCATCTTCGGTGTAAGCGTTCGTCGAGCCCCACTTCAAAGCGGGTTCGCCGTCGCCCGTCACCAGCAAACTGTGGACCCGCACATAAACCGGCACGGAACTCGCCGCGGACAGTTCCGACAGCAGTTTCTTGCCGTTCTTCATGTAGGTGTAATTGGGTTCGTCATGGCCAAAGAAGGACCAGGCCGGGCGCAGTGGTCCCAGCTTCTTCCCGGCGTCTACCCGAATCGAAACCGGCTGCCCAAAAGCCGCCGAACACATCAAAAGCACCAGCCAAAGTCTGCGCATACGACCTCCCGCCTGAATGTCTAATTTACTAAAGTGACTCGGGATAAGGGGCTCCCCCGGACCCTGGCTTACCGGATCACCCCGCCCCTAACGCCCCAACTTCCCCAAAGCCAGGTCGCATCGCCCAATCGCCGCCGGAGTCTTCTCCAGTTCCCCCGCATACGCCGGCACCAAAGTCCCCGCAGCCTTCTGCGCCTCGAAAACATCCAGGCTCAACCGGTACCATCGCTTCGCCTCTGCCAGTTCCGCCACCCGCCGGTCTCGTGACCCCTTCAACTCCATGCCGTTCAACTCATGCGCCTGGCCAATCTGCCGGAACGCAACACCCTTGTTCCGCACGGCCCCCGCATTCTTCGCATCGGCCTTCAAAAACCACGCATCAATCGCCAGTTGATGCTCCGCATTCGTAATCGCCTGCCTCGCGTCGCCCATCTTGATATTCAGGTCAGCCAGCAACTGATACGCAGTCCGAAGCCCCGGCCTCGGAGCCTCCCCTGGACGCTCCGCTGCCAGCTTCGTCTGGATCGCGATCGCCCGGTCATAGAACGCCCGCGCTGCCTCGTAATCATTGCCGCCGGCCCGCACCATCCCCTGCACGTAATACCCGTCCGCCATGTCCACACTCGCCTGCACATTTCCCGGGTCGTCAGCGGCCACCTGCTCCAGAATGGCCATCGATCGGTCGCCCCACACGCGCGCCTCCCCCGCCGCACTCATCTTCATCAGCGACATCGCAAGATTCCGACTGGCGACCGCCGCGCTCCGCCGGACGTCTGCGTTGCCCGGATCTTTCCGCAACATCGCATCGAAGATCGCTGCAGCACGCCGCGCTGCCGCCACCGCGCCTGGCTTATCGTCCAGTGCCTGCAATTGCTGCGAAAGCCGTGAGCTCGAAATTGCCAGACTCTCCTGCCGCCCTGTATCGGTCGGCGCCTCGCTCGCCAGCTTCTCGCGCATCCCGAGGCTCTTCTTGTAAAGCTCGACCGCCCCCCTGGAATCGCCCAGATTCTGATTCGAAGTGTTCCCCAGCACGTCCGCCAGCGCAGTGTAGGCTTCAGCCTGGGCCTCCCGCATCCCCGGCTCCGAAGGCCGTGCCCGCAGCACCTCCTCCCCCAGCGCAACAGCTTTTCGCAACTCAACGGCCGCTCTGCTCGGATCGCCTGCGTAACCATGCTGCCATCCCACATGCGAATAGCTCGTCGCCAGCTCCCGCGCGACCTCCAGGTTTCCCGGCGACTTCGCCGCCAGTCTCTCCCGGATGCCGAGTGCTCTTTCGTATAACGGCATCGCCCCTCGCTGGTCGGCCATGCTGGACCCATTTACCCGCCCCTGAATCTCGCCGATCCTGTCATACGCAGTTGCCAGCTCTCGCCCCAGCGCCACGTCGTCTGAGCTCTCAGCCGCCAGCTTGTCCAGAAACTCAATCGCCCTTTTCACCACCAGCTGCCGCGCCGGTGTCGCCCCCGGCAGATCTTTGATGGCGTCATGAAATTCGAACAGATACGAGTTCGCCAGATGTCGCACATCGTCGAATCGCCGCTCCGCAATCCGCGCCTCGCGCCAGATCGCCGCCACTCCGGCCGCCACCACCAGCAGAGCCACCACACCGGCCGCAACACCCACCCTGTTTCGACCCACAAACCGGGTCATGCGATAGCGTCGCGTGTCCGGACGGGCCGTTACCGGATAACCCTCTTCATATCGGCGCAGATCCTCTGCAAAATCATCGACTGACGAGTAGCGGCGCTCAGGGTCCTTCCGCAGCGCCTTTTCCACAATGGTCTCCAGATCCAGGTCGAACCGCCCGCCGGCTTCCGGAACCATTTGCCTCGGTGGCTGCAGCGCAATCGCCTGCGCCAGTTCCAGTGCGCCCTTAGTGCCGCCATAAGGTCGGCGCCCGCACAGAGCTTCGTAGAGCAGCACACCCAGTGAGTAAATGTCGCTGGCCGTCGTGATCGAGCCGCCCTGAATCTGCTCCGGACTGGCATACTCGGGCGTCATGCCCGCGCCCTCCGTCCGTGGCCCCTCGTCCACGTCCGACAGCATCTTCGCTATACCGAAATCGAGCAGTTTCGGTTCGCCCTCGGCGGTAACCAGAACGTTCGCAGGCTTCAGATCCCGGTGGACCACCAGATTCCGGTGGGCGTATGAAACCGCCACGCAGATCTTCCGGACCAGCGTCAGCCGTTGCTTCAGATCGGCAGCACTGTCCGCCAGCTTATTGAGCGCAAGATAGCGGTCGATCGGCACCCCGTCGACGAACTCCATTACCAGGAGCGGAAGACCTTCAGCCGTCTCGCCTCCATCCAGCAGTCGCGCAATGTTCGGGTGCTCCAGCCCCGCCAGAATCTGCCGCTCCTGCCTGAAACGCCGCAGCACCTTCTCGCCCACGTAGCCCGCATGCACAATCTTGATCGCCACGAGCTTTGAGAACGAATCGTCCGCGCGAGCGGCCTTGTGAACAACTCCCATCCCACCCGCCCCGAGAGTCTCCAGCAACCGGTACCGATCCAATTCCGTCGCGGCTTCCTGCCGCATCGTCGCCGCCGCCTCCATCACGATCGCCGGACCGTTCCAGGCTGGGCTGTCTTCCACCTCTTCACCAGCCCGAAGCAGCCGCGCAACCGAGGCGCGCAGCACGAGATCGTCGCCGCACAGCTCTGTCAGAAGTTCCGCGCGCGCCTCCCCGGCCACATCCCAGGCCTGCTGAAACACCTCTTCAATCCGCTCCGCCGAAGGCTCAGTTGGGTTGGATAGCATTCTTCAGCCAGGCTCTCGCAAACGTCCAGTCACGCTCCACGGTTCGCAGTGAACTCTCCACGCCGGTCGCTCTCAATACCTCCGCCGTCTCCGCTGCGGTCAGGCCCCCGAAGAATCGTAGTTCCACCACCCGCGCCTGCCTCGGATAACTGCCAGCGAACGCATCAAGCGCCCTGTCCACTGCCATCACGTCCACCTGCAAAGCCGGGTCTTCCGCCCCGACGTCGGTATAGAATCCCGCCGCGCCAGAGCCCCTCTTCAACGCCGTCCGCCTCCGCGCATGGTCCACCAAAATGTTGCGCATCATCCGCGCCGCCACGTTCAGAAAATGGCCCCGGCTCTGCCAGTCGATGCCCTGCACGTCGGGCAACTGCAGATAGAGATCGTGGACGAGCGAGGTTACCTGCACGGTCGGCGTTTCCGCGTGTCTCATCAATACGGAGCCGGCCAGCCTGCGCAGCTCGTTGTAGACCTGGCTCGCCAGCCTTGCCAGCGCACCGTCGTCACCGGCCCTCCATTCCTGCAGGCACTGGGTCATGAGGCCCGGAGCGGAAGTGGAACTGTGATCGGGCATCAGCGTGAACACCGGGAAAGTGGAGATTCATCCTACCAGTTATGAAAACCCTGGCGGGTTTGCGTGTCTCTTTCCGTACAGAGAGGTATGGACTTTAAACGATTGTTCCTCACGCAGTTCACCGGAGTGTTGCTGACCGTCACGTCCGCCTTCTGCGCCGCCATACCGGCACCGATTTTCCAGTCAGCGCTCAACACGCAGACCGGCGTCGGGAACCTGACCTCCAGTACGACAGGTACCCTTTCTCGCGGCTCCAATTACATCACCGTCGGCGGAGAACCGGGCGGCTTTATCCGGGCTCACGACCAGGAAAGCGACTACGGCCAGTCCGGCGTCAGTGCCAATATTTTTTATACGATCCAGCTACTCGGGGGAGATGCTGGGGACCGAGTCCCCATCTCGATCGATGGCTACCTCTGGACCACCGCCTCCGCCGGAGCGGACGACGGCGGCGCGGTGATCAACTCAGACGCCAGCCTCAGCATCTCAGCCGCCAACGGCAATAGCGGCGCTCAAATGCATGTATCCTGCGGCAATGTCGTTCGTGGTCAGGACTGTTCGAACTCCATGTGGCGCGGCACCCTGAGCGTCATCGCCTGGGCAGGCTATGACATCAACATCGGGATTTCAGCCTCCGCCGGGGTCTGCTGCGGCCAAAGCTCAATGGTTGGGGATGCCTACGCGGACCCCTTTGTCTATATCGATCCGCAGTTCGCCGCACTCCACCCCGAGTACTCCCTGGCTTTCCCACAGGGCATCGGCAACACCCTGGTTGATAGCGCCGCACCGGAACCCGCAAGTCTGGCCTTAAGCCTCGGCGGTCTCGCCGCCCTCGCCGGCCTGACCGTTCGCAAACGTCGCGCAGCAGCGGCTCTCAACTCCGGTCACCAAAACTAACATTTTTTTCTGGCCTGTTTTCAATGGGATGCAGTCTCCCACGCACTGAACGGCAATACCGGCAGTCTATTCCTGGATTGAGAGCGGCGGTCGCACGAGCGGCCGCCGCTCTCAATTTCATTGAGGGGACCAGGCCGCCATGTCCGCTACCGCAACCGCACGACAAATCGAAGCCAATCGCCGCAACGCCCGCCACTCCACCGGACCCCGCACGGCCCAGGGCAAAGCAGCCTCCTCCGCCAACGCCCGACGCTCTGGCCTCTTCTCAGCCCGCTCCTGCGTGCCCGCCGCCGAAGCGGCAAACTACGCCGCCATCCGTGCCGGCATCTTCGCCCGTCTCCAGCCCGAGGGCTCAGTCGAAGAATCCCTCGCCCTTCAGGTCGTCAGCGCCAACTGGCGTCTCCGCTCCTGCGACGGCGCCGAAGCAGCCCTCCCGCTCCAGCAAAACGAACCCGATCCAGGCCTCAGAAGTATCGATCGGGCCCGCATGGCCGCCGGCAACACGCTCCTCCGTAGCCTGCACCGACTCCGCGAACTCCAGACCCAGCGCTGCCTCCGCGCTGCGCTTGCCCACCCGACGCGCTCCCTGCAGAACGAACCCAATTTCCCGGACTCGCTCACCGCCCGGCAAAAACCGTCCGGCCTTTATACTGATAAAGATCCGCTTGCCACCGGCCCCGGCCCTGGCGAAGCCCCACCTCTGAGGACCCATGGCCGCCCTAATCGACGCAATCAACGTCAAACGCAGAACCCTTTTCGAGCTCGAGAACACCCCGTACGTCTGCCTCGACGCCGAAATCAGCTCGCCCACCGCGCGTGGAGGCCAGACCCTCGTCCGCCTCAAGATGCGGAACCTCCTCACCAGCCAGGTCTTCGATCGCACCTTCAAAGCCAACGACAAATTCAAGGAGCCCGACCTTGTCCTCGTCCCCGCGTCCTACCTGTACAGCGACAACGACGGGTCGCACTTCATGGACCAGGAAAGCTTCGAGACTCACACGCTCAGCCCGGACATGCTGGGCAACGCGCTCGACTTTCTTCTCGAAGGCGCCATCATCCAGCTCCACAAGTTCAACGGCAATCCCATCGGCCTGCAGTTGCCGCAGTTCGTCGAACTGACCATCACCCGAGCCGAACCGGGAGTCCGGGGCGACACCTCCAGCGGCAGCGTCACGAAACCCGCGACCCTCGAAACCGGCCTGGTCATCAAGGTCCCGCTCTTCGTCAAAGAAGGCGAGAAGGTCAAAGTCGCCACCGAAACCGCCGAGTTCTCCGGCCGGGTCTAGTAAACGCAAATCAGGACCGGGATGCTCACACACCTGCAAACGTTGGAAGCCGAGAGCATCTTCGTACTGCGCGAGGTGGCGGCGGAGTTCGAGCGCCCGGTTCTCCTTTTCTCCGGCGGCAAAGACTCCATCGTCATCAGCCACCTGGCCAGGAAGGCCTTCTGGCCAGGTCCGGTGCCGTTCCCGCTCATGCACATCGATACCGGCCACAACTTTCCGGAGACGATCGACTATCGAGACCGCTGGATCGCCAACATCCGCGCGCGCCTCATCGTCCGCTACGTGGAGGATTCCATTCGCTCCGGCCGCATCGCCGAGCAGACCGGTCCGAATGCGAGCCGGAACTCCCTGCAGAGTGTGACCCTGCTCGATGCCATTCGGGAATTCCGCTTCGACTGCGCCATTGGCGGCGCGCGTCGCGACGAAGAGAAAGCCCGCGCCAAAGAGCGGTTCTTCTCCCTCCGCGACGAGTTCGGCCAGTGGGATCCGCGCAATCAACGCCCGGAACTCTGGTCGCTCTACAACGGCCGCATGAACCCCGGCGAACACTTCCGCGTCTTCCCGATCAGCAACTGGACGGAACTCGACGTCTGGCAGTACCTCCAGCGCGAACGCATCGAACTGCCGGAAATCTACTTCACTCATCAACGCGAATGCGTCGAACGCGACGGAACGCTGCTGGCAAAGTCCGACTACATCACACTCAGGCCGGGCGAGTCATACCTGTCGAGGCGCATCCGCTTCCGCACCATCGGCGATATGACCTGCACCGGAGCCGTCATGTCCGAAGCGACGAACATCGATGAGATCGTCACTGAACTTGAGATCAGCCGCGTCAGCGAACGCGGCGGACGCGCCGACGACCGCGTCTCAACCGCCGCCATGGAGGACCGCAAGCGCGAGGGCTACTTCTAACCTTCCGCTTCCCACCGGAAACGGCTCACCGCGATCGCACCAAAGATCGCGGCACTCAGCAGCAGCGCGCCGATCGGACCTAAGGCAGCTGAAAAGCCGAGCCCGCGCCACGTCATCGCGTCCAGGCCGTCCATCGCCCAGCGCGTCGGAATGAACATCGTGGCCGACTGCATCCATTGCGGAAACAGAAACGCCGGCACCCACGCGCCGCTCAACATCAGCATCACCAGCGTCGCCAGGATGCTCAGTCCCCTGGTCGCGTCGGGCGTCTTACCCAGTGACGCCACCAGCAGCCCGAACGACGCCGTCATGATCGAGAACGCAAGGCAAACGCCCACGAAGCCGGCCAGGCTCCCCTCGATACGAACGCCGAACAGCAGGCGCGCCGCGCTGAACACCACCGCGAGGATCAGCATCGAAGTCAGAGCCGCCGAGATAGCCCGGCTCCCCAGCAGCAGACTCCGCGAAAGCGGCGCCGCCCGCAGACGCTTCCAGAGCCCTCTCTGCCGCATCAGCAACATGCCAATGCCCACGTCGATGCCCATGAACAGAATGAACTGAATGCTCATCCCGCCGAACGAATGCGCGTAGGCGTTGTACTCCTGACCGGTTCGCGCCGTGACCGCCTCCTCGCGGATCTGATAGGGCACGCTGAGCCCGCCCTGACCGCCGCCCGAAGTCTCGGTCTTTGGCCGCGCGTTGAACTTCTGCACGCTCTTCAGCAGGTCCTGTAAGGGTGCCTTGTCTTCAGGTTTCATCTTCTGGCTCGCCGCAATCTGCGCCAGAGAGTCCGTCACCACGGTGCTGCCCGTCGGCCCGTTGAACACTTCTTTGCTGACGATCTGCATCACCGAACCGGTCAGAATGCCCTGCACCATGTTTTGTTCCGCCGAATGCGAAGGGTCGTAAAGGACGCCGATCTCGGGCTTGTCCACGGGTTGGAAGAACGCCTTGCCCGCCGCTGCCCCGAAGTCTTTCGGCACCACAACGGCCACCGTCGCGGTGCCCTTGCGAACCGCCTCGCGAGCCGCCGCCAGTTCCGCCGGCTTCACGCTGAGCGATTTGCTTGCCTGCAGATCTGTCAGAATGCCGCGTGAAATCGCGCTCCCGTCCTGGTCCACCATCAGGACCTCGATTCGGCTGGTCTCCCGCTTCCCATTGCCGCCGAAGACATAGCCGAAGAACGCGCCAATCAGGATCGGAGCCAGGAAGCTCATGATCACCGCGCGCCGGTCTCCAAGGAAAAGCCGCAGATCTTTGCGGATCAGTGCAACTAAAGGGATCATCATGAGTCGCGCAGACTCCTTCCGGTCAGCGTCAGAAACACCGTTTCCAGATCGGGACGGTCACTCACCACGTGGCTATATGGGTAGCCGTTGCTCACCAGCCATTGCAGGACAGCCGGTGCGTCCGCAGCCAGGTTCTGCACGCCAATACGGAGAATGCCGGCCTCGAGTTCCGCCGACTGCACGGCCGCGAATGCTCGCACCTCGGCCAGCCGCAGCCCGCACTCCGGATTCTCAAGTTCGATCGAGAGGATGTTCGTCACCGGCAGCAGTTTATAAAGGCCGTGCAGAGTATCGTTCGCGATTACCTTGCCATGGTCGATGACCACCAGGCGGTCGCAAAGCCGCTCCGCTTCTTCCATGTAGTGGGTTGTATAAAGGAGGGTCTTGCCGCGCTTCTTCAGCGTTTCCAGATTCTCGAAGATCGCGTTGCGGCTTTGCGGATCCACGCCGACAGTCGGCTCATCCAGCAGCAACAGATCGGGATCGTGCATCAACGCGGCCGCCAAATTTAAGCGCCGCTTCATGCCCCCGCTGAAGTCGCTGACCTTATCTTTAGCCCGGTCCGTCAGGCCGACAAGATCCAGCGCCTCGTCCGCCGCGCGCTTCAGTCTTGCGCCTGCCAGGTTGTACAGAGCACCAAAGAACTCGAGGTTGTCCCGCGCCGGCAGTTCGTCGTACAGCGCCAGGTCTTGCGGCACCAGACCGATCTTGTGCTTGATCGAATCCGTATCGCCCGTTACCGCTCGCCCGTCGATCAGGACCTCGCCTGAATCCGGGCGCAGCAGTCCCGAAATCATTGAAACAGTGGTCGTCTTGCCTGCGCCGTTCGGGCCCAAAAGGCCAATCGTCTCGCCGCGCGCGATGTCGAAGCTGACACCGTCCACCGCCACGTGCGGACCATAGCTTTTACGCAGATTACGGGCGGCGAGCATGTGATGGAGTGTACCATCGCTCACGCCGCCCGCTATCTGTAACTGCCGCTAGTACTTGAGTTCGACGAGCACCATCTCGAGCGGCTGCGTGCCGGTGTTTTCGAGCTTGCTCGCACCCGGCGTCAGCCAGACCGAATCGCCCGGCTTCTGCTTCATTGCCTGGCTGTTGCCGGTCCCATCCGTCATCTTCGCTTCTGACTCGCTCATGGAGATCGCAACGCTCTTACGCGTGCGCTCGATCATCGGGGTCGACTCTTTGGGAGCCAGTTTGAGCCGCAGAACACGAACCTGATCGTTGTCCAGCTCCACCTTGTAGTGCTTCTTATCGAGCTTCAGCGCGTCCTTGTCGCCCGCGGCGACGCCTGCGCCCGGCTTCAGCAGTTCTACTTCGACGATGTTGAAAGGCTCGTCGCCAGTCACTTCCGGCGCGTGCATCCCGTCTGCCGGGCTCCAGACTACCTGGCCGGGCTTCCAGTGGAAAACCTCGGGTTTACGGCTGTCCTGGTACTCAAACCGCTGCTCGCCAGCCTGCAGATAGACCATCACGCGGTTCGGCTTGTGTTCATGAAACTTGCCCTTCACATGGGCTTTCTCCAAAGCGCGGATAACGTTCACATCCTCGTTCTGGAACAGCTTCGCGCCCGGTTCCACGGCGAGGGCGGTCATAGCCGTCAGCCCGCAAATAGCAATTTGTAACGTCGAGATTCTCATGACAGCCGATTATATAAGCGTCAGTTTATTAAGCGTCAACCTGCTCGCTCTTCGCCTCGCCTCGCCGGGACCGGATCTCTTCCAGCCGTTCCTTAATCCGCTTCTCGATCCCGCGCTCCAGAGGGTGATACCAGCGCCGCCCGTGCAGGGCTTCGGGCAGACAATCCATATCGCTGATGGCGTCGTCGAAGTCGTGCGCGTGCTGGTAGCCGCTGCCGTAGCCCCAGCTCTTCATCGCCTTCGTCGACGCGTTCCTAAGGTGCATGGGAACCGGCTCCGCTCGCCCTTCGCGCACTTCCTTCATGACCGCGCCCAGCGCCTTATACGACGCGTCCGACTTCGGTGCCACCGCCAAATAGAGCACCGCCTGCGCGATGGCCAGATCGCCTTCCGGCATGCCCAGAAAGTGCACCGTTTCCTTCATCGCGATGCACTGCTCTACCGCTCTCGGGTCCGCGAGGCCAATGTCTTCGATCGCCATCCGGACCACGCGCCGCGCAATGTACATACGGTCCTCGCCGGACTCCAGCATGCGCGCCAGCCAGTAAAGCGCCGCATCCGGATCGCTCGATCGCACCGACTTGTGCAGCGCCGAAATCAGGTTGTAGTGCTCCTCGCCGCCCTTGTCGTAGAGCAGTACCTTGCGGCCCAGCGTATCGGCCAGAAGCTCTTCGGTGATCTCGCCCTTCGCTGCGGCTGCCGCCACCTCCAGAGTGTTGTAGGCGGAACGCGCATCGCCATTCGCAGCCGTCGCGATCTTCTCCAGAACCTCGTCCGATGCCGTCGACTGCACAATACCCAGCGCCCTTTGCAGAAGCTTCACAATCTCCTCGGTCGTGAGCGCCCGCAGCATGTAGACCTTCGACCTCGACAGCAGCGCTGCGTTCACCTCGAACGAAGGGTTCTCGGTGGTCGCCCCGATGAGCACGATATCGCCGCGTTCCACATAGGGCAGAAAAGCATCCTGCTGCGCCCGGTTGAAGCGGTGGATCTCGTCCACAAACAGAATGGTGCGCCGACCCAGCGCGCGGTAGCGCTCTGCGTCCACCATCACCGCCTTGATCTCTTTAATGCCGGAGAGCACTGCGCTGAATGGCAGAAACTCGCTCTTCGTCATGTGAGCGATGATCTGTGCCAGCGTGGTCTTGCCGACACCGGGCGGGCCCCAGAGGATGATCGACGTCAGGCTGTCATTCTCGATCTGCCGCCGCAGAGGCTTACCCGGCCCGAGAATATGCTCCTGCCCGGCATAGTCGTCCAGGTTCTCCGGACGCATGCGATCGGCCAGAGGACGCGGCCCGGCGGGTTGATGGAAAAGACTCATGCGGAGCGCTGGCGGCTGGCCTCCTGCAAACGGCACGGGAGGTGACCTCAGAATAACAGGCTATATTTTCGCAACTTCGTGCAACTTTCGGCAGCCGCGGTTCGTAGTTTCGCTGAGCGCTCCCGATGAGATTCCTCTTTCTGCTTCCCCTGCTCTGCTCTGCGCAGGACCCCGTAGCCGTCTTCGGAACCACCGTAGTCATACCCTCGGGGCTCAAGGGCGACGTCTATCACGTTTCACCTGGCATGCGGAGTCTGGCGGAATTATCAGACCTGCAGCCGCAGGTAACCATCTACAGCAGCTACCTGAAAGTTCCGCCGCAGCATTTCACGTTTGGCTTCCCCGGCGTTACCGATCGGTTCGAGTGGTTCGCGATCGACTATACGGGGAAGTTCTGGATCGAGAACCCCGGGCTCTATCGCTTTCGACTCACTTCGGACGACGGCGCGATGTTGTATATCGACGAGCAGTTGATCGCCGACAACGACGGTATCCACTCCACAACAGTTCGTCTGGCAAGCCTGCGGCTCAGCGGCGGGATGCACACGATCCGGGTACCGTACTTCCAGGGGCCAAGGGAGACAGTGGCCCTCATTCTGGAGGTGGCAGGACCTGGCGAACAACCACGAGTCTTCAGCACAAACGAACTCAAGCCTCCGGCCGATCCCGAAACCTGGCGGTTCCCTTCGCAGGTCATCTCGTCATCGGCGGACCCGGATTTGGGGCGAGGCATCCCGGAGCGCCTCGGCGGGCCGGAGAATGGCAGACAACCCAGAGTGCCCGGCAAGGCTAAAAAAAGACGCTAAATGTCAGGCTCGCTGGCGGCTGGCCTCATACATGAGGATAGCGGCTGCGACGGCGGCGTTCAGTGACTCCACTCCCTGCGTCCGGATGGCGATCGGATGTGCGACTTCGCGGTACAACGGATTCACACCCGCCCCTTCATTGCCGATGATCAGCGCGACGGGCTGCCGCAGATCAATTACATCGGCGGGCAGAACGCCCGCCGACCAGGGCATCGCCGCGTACGGGGTACAGCCTCGCTCACGCAGCAGCTGGAGAACTTCGGCCGGGTCCTTGCCGGCGATGTAGGGCAGGCGAAACAACGACCCCGCCGATGCCCGCAACGTTCGCGGATTGTGCGGGCTCACAGTGCCCTTCCCGAAAATTATACCGGTGGCCCCGAACGCCTCCGCGGCACGCACGACAGCGCCGGCATTACCCGGGTCCTGCACGGCGTCAAGCACCACGACCAGCGACGCCGCGGGCCCGAAGACCTGGTCAACAGACCACCGCCCTGCTTCCACCAGTGCCATGACGCCCTGCGACGTCTCCGTGGTGGAGAGAGCGTCGAAAACGAGGTCGGGTACAGTCAGCACTCTCGTGTCTGTAAGCCGCGACAGGACCCGCTCGGCATTCGCCACGGCTGATTCGGCGATCAACACTGCCCAGATCGGAGAACCGCTCCGCAGCGCCTCTTCGATCAGATGGAAGCTCTCGGCAATCGCATGCCCGGAGGGCGTCAGAGTGCCGCGCGCTCCCGCCTTTCGGATTTCTTTTATCAGGGGGTTGGCGGTGCTGGTGATGCGCTCGAGAGGGGGCACGGGGAGGGAATCCAAAGCATAGCGCAGCGATAGTCGGAGCCAAAGGGAGTTGCCGGGCCCCCCGCCAGAAGCAAAATTCTTGCCCTGCACCGCTTGACCCCGGTCGCTCCATATGACAGACTTGCGCGCTGAAAAGGATGGCCTGAATGCACATCGGAAAATCGCCCCGTTTGCTCGCGGCAAACGCCCTGCTCATCTCGCTCTCGCTGCTTTTGGTCCCCTCGACGTCAGCCCAGACCTCGACGGGCAGCGCAACTCTAGTCGGCACGATCACGGACACCAGCGGCGCGGTAGTCCCAGGCGCCAAGGTCATGGCTCTGAATGTCGGGAAAGAGGGTCTCTCCGAAACGGTTTCGTCCGCGGATGGCGCTTACTACGTCCCGAACCTGACGCCCGGAACCTACCGCATCACTTTCGAGGCGAATGGCTTCAAGACGCTGGTCGCGATGGCGTCTAGTTGCGTTTGGGCGAGATCCCGCGCATCGACGCGCAGATCGAAGTCGGTAACGTCTCCGAGTCGGTGAAGGTGACGGGTTCGGCCCCGCTACTTGAGACGGAAACCTCGGCGTCCGGGCAGATCATGGAAGGTGAGCAAGTAGTGAAGATCCCCGTCATGCAGAAGGGATTAAAGCGCATGACGCTCTACATGCCCGGGCTGAACGTCGTGAATGGCCTGCACGGAGACGGACAGCGCGAAAGGTCGCTGGGGATCATGCTGGACGGCGTCAGCGGCAAGGAACCGGTGCGCGGTGCGGTCAACGACGACCAGCGGATCATGACCGGTACGCTCGACATGATTCAGGAGTTCCGCATGTTCACCACCGGGCTGCCCGCGGAGTTCGGGCATGCCGCCGGCGGTGTGCTTTCGGCGGTTTATAAGAGCGGTACGAACGCATTCCACGGCTCGGCGGAAGACAGATACCTGAACGGCGCACTGGTACACCGGCAGTATTTCGACCAGTTGAAGCGCTGTGACGTGGGGCTGCCTTGTAACCCCTGGTCTTACCACGAAATGTCCGGAACTGCCGGCGGGCCTGTGCGGATTCCGAAGATCTACAACGGCAAAGACAAGACGTTCTGGTTCTTCGGCTTTCAGCGGCACCAGGAGCATGTCTCAGAGACTGCGATCACCAACGTTCCCTCGCCGGAGATGTACAACGGCGACTTCTCGCTGGGCGGCAAAGGGTTTCCGATATATGACCCCGCAACTACGCGACAGGATGCCAGCGGGAAGTGGATTCGCGATCCCTTTCCGGGCAATCAGATTTCCGCGAGCCGCTTCGATCCCGTCTCCGTGAAACTCCTTTCCTATAAGCCCTGGCCACAACAGAACCGGCCTGGTGTGGTGACGCCGACCGGGCCCACCCAAAATGAGATTCTGCCGACCCGAGGCGAGTATTTCTTCACCCGCTTCGATACCAAAATAGACCACCAGTTCAGCGTCAACAACCGAATTTTCGGGCGAGTCTCCCGGATGCGTAATCGCGCACCGGGACGGTACTCGACCGACATAACGTGGGATATCTATGATCCCGTGATGGTGCAGCCGAATGACTTCACGAATGTCGTGATCTCGGATACTCACACGTTCTCGCCAGCCCTGATCAACGAGTTCCGGGTCGGCATAAACCGGCGTCATGAGACGAAAGATCCGGTCTCTTATGGGCAGGACTGGGCGGCGAAGCTGGGGATGCCGAACGTCGACCCCTCAACGTTCCCGAAGATCGTGACCGGCTTCAACGGCAACCCGGGCGGGCGGTTCGCTAACATCGCCGAAGACCTCACCCTACAGGAGAACCTGACGCGGGTAGCCGGCCGCAGCACCTGGAAAGTGGGATACGAACTCATCCGCACCCGCTACAACTCCGCGCTGGAGGCGCTGCCCTCCGGTACCTACAACATGGGCGGCACCGAGATGCCATTCGCTCCGAACACGGGCAATACATTCGCCAGTTTCCTGCTGGGTAATGTAGCCAGTGCGCAGTTTACACGAAACCAGGCCACCTGGCTGCCGCGTTGGTGGGGGCATTCCTTGTACGTGCAGAACGACTATCGGCCTTTTAGGAATGTGACGCTGAACGTGGGCGTCCGGTGGTCGTACGAATCACCATTTTCCACCAAATACGGTCAGCAGTCGCAGTTCGACCCGTCCGCGACCGATCCTATTAGCGGTTTGAAAGGCGCGATTGTCCACAAGGCGGGCCAGCTTTCGTCGAAAGATCTGAACAACTTTCAGCCCCGCCTCGGTGTGGCATGGAATTTCAGGCCCAAATGGGTATTTCGCTCCAGCTTTGGCATGGTCGCGGTCGACCTGATGACGAACGAGATCAACCAGAATTTTGAAGAGTATCTGGCGACCGCAAATATCCAGGCACCCCCCGGCGATCCGAGGACGGTATTCAAGCTCGCGCAAGGGCCCCCGCCTATCGCGTTCTCGGTCGCGAAGGACGGCAGTGTTCCTTACGTAGGTACGAATTTCGCCAGCCGCAACGCGACCTGGTACGACCCCAACATGAGGACGCCATACGTCGCGAAGTGGTCGGGCGGGGTTCAGTGGCAGTTCGCGCGGACCTGGTTGATGGACGCGCAGTACCAGGGGTCAGCCGGCGTGAAGCTGCTGAATACCTGGAATACAAACGTTCAGCCAATCAGCTTCTTCGCCGGTGCCAACACGGCGCAGCTCGATACTTACCGCAACAACTTCCAGAATTACAAGCCCTATCCGCAGTTCGGCAATGTCAATCTGGTGAGTAACTTCGGCCACAATACCTACCATTCCGGTACGCTCCGCTTTGAGAAGCGCTATGGAGCGGGCTTGAGCGGAAGTTCCTTCTACACGTGGTCGAAAACGTTGAACAACGCGGATGATGATGGAGTAGCGACCGGTATCACGTACTTCAACCGGAGCCTCGAGAAGGGCCGGGCGAACTATGACGTGCATCACCGCTGGGTGTCCACGGTGACTTACGAGTTGCCTGTCGGAAAAGGTCGGAAATGGATGAACCGCGGAGGCCTGGCGAATACGCTTCTGGGTGGATGGGAAGTCGTCTGGATCCAAACCTTCCAGAGTGGACCTCCATTCACGGTGACGTTCGCCGGCAGCCCGTTCAACTACCTCCCGGGTGTCGGCAACAGGCCAGATCAAATCCTGCCTGACGACCAGGTGAAACTCGACCATGTCGATATCGGGCCGAACCGGTTCCCGTTCTCGGCGCAAAAACGGTATCTGGATATCAACGGCTTTGCCTACCCCGCCGCCTATACGATCGGCTCGCTGGGCCGGAATACACTGCAGGCACCCGGGATCATCTGGCCGCAGACGTCATTACAGAAGTCCTGGCTGGCGAAAGACCGCTGGCGATTCACCCTGCGGGGCGATGTGAACAACGTGTTCAAGTATCACAACTTCAATCCTCCGAACTCGGCTTACAACAAGACGGACCCATCCAGCTTCGGCACGTTTTCCGGAACGCGTGGCAGTTTCTCGGATATCGGCACGGGGCGATGGCACACGATCATTGTGGGCCGGGTCGAGTGGTAGGAAGACCTGAGTGGCAGGAAAAAATGAGGAGTCAACGATGAGTATCTTGTCGAGAACCACCCGCCGTTCCGCACTGGCCGCGCTGGCCGGAGCGGCTTTCACGCCCTTTCGCGCTCACGCAGCGAAGAAAGCTACTGCTTTCGCGCTTATTGGCGACCGGTATCACAACTCCGATTACATCAGGACGGGCCTGACCCGAACCCTCGCCAAAGATCTGGGTGTCAGCGTTGACTTCACTGACGAGACTCCACTGCTGAATGGGGAAACGCTGGATGGCTATAAGGTCCTGATCATCCTGCGTGACGGGATGAATTGGCCCGAGGGTTACGGAGGCGACGAAAGCACGAATGCAGCGTGGGTCGCTACGGGGCGGCCGAAACTCGTCTTCGACCCACCGCTGCCGCCGAGTAAAGCCAACCCGAAAAACTGGATGAAGCCCGAACAGGGCAAGGCCGTGCGCCAGTTCGTGGAGGCAGGGGGCGCAGCGCTTTTTCTGCATAACACCACCCACGTTGGCATGACGGATCCGGACTTCCGCCACGTGCTGGGCGCCGCCTACACCGGGCACCCGCCAATTCGGACGTTCAAGGTCAAAGTGACCAACCCGGATCACCCGATTACGAAAGGCGTGCGCGACTTCATCGTCACTGATGAACAGCACTACATGACCTACGACAAGGATCCGAAGTTTCTGTTTCTGCAAACGGTGAACGAAGAAGGTCTCACGTATCAAAACTACGGCGCGACCGCCCCCGGCGGCTGGTCGTACGACTACGGAAAGGGTCGGGTCTGCTACCTGTCGCCGGGCCATATGCTGAGCGATCTCTGGAATCCGGAGTACATCAAGCTGCAGCAGAACGCTGTCCGCTGGATCATGCGGCAGAAGGGATAAGGCCACCACAGTGATGAACGCAACAGGCGAATCGACGCGCCGGCACATTGTGGCCGGCGCCCTGGCAATGGCGGTGGCGGGAAGCCTGTTGCCCGAGGCAGACGCGGCAGGCAGGCAGGAGTATTGGGTATACATCGGCACCTACACCGGACCGCAAAGCAAAGGCATTTACACCTTTAGATTCGATGCGGATACCGGAACGATGGGGCCGGTCGCGCTGGCGGCAGAGTTGCCCAGACCTTCCTTCCTGACCATCCACCCAAATCGGAAGTACCTCTACGCCGTCTCAGAACTGGGCCAATCAACGGTGACAGCTTTCGGGATCAACCCGGCGACCGGAATGCTCACACTGTTGAATACCGTTCCGACCAGGGGTTCGTCGGCATGCGATCTGGTGGTCGACAAAACCGGAAAGAGCGTTGTCGTGGCAAACTACGGCAACGGCAGTGTCGCCATGTTTCGAATCGGCGGGGATGGCCGTCTGAGCGAGAGTACTGCTCAGGTTCAGCACAGCGGTTCAGGGCCCGACACTGCCAGGCAGCGAGGCCCGCATGCTCACGCGGTTGTTCTCTCGCCCGATGGCCGTTCTGTCTTTGTGCCCGATCTCGGCGTCGACAAGATATTTGCTTATCGACTGGATCCTGATGCGGCCACCCTGACGCCACACGATCCGCCGTTTGCGACGGTACCTCCGGGGTCCGGTCCGAGGCACTTTGCGTTTCATCCTAACGGCAGGTTCGCGTACAGCGTGAACGAGATGAAGTCGTCGGTAAGCGCCTTCGCCTATGACCAGAAGACGGGCGCTCTGAGCAACCTCCAAACGTCATCCAATCTGCCCGCCGACTTCGCCGCCGTGGATAACTCGGCGGAGATCGAGATAGACTCGGCGGGCCGGTTTCTATATGCTTCGAACCGGGGGCACGACAGTATCGCCGTCCATAGGATAGACCCGGGAACGGGAACGCTCACGCTAGTCGAGCACGTATCAAGTGGCGGAAAAACGCCACGCAGCTTCAAGATCGATCCGACCGGTCGCTACCTGTTTGCGGCCAACCAGGATTCGGATTCCATCGTGGTATTCAGACGTAACCCTGCCACCGGACGCTTGTCTGCTTCCGGACAGAAGATCAGTTTCGGATCACCGGTTTGCATACGATTTCTTGCGTCGGGCAGACCCTAGAAGCTTTGCTCGCGACGCGCAGTCAGCGGCGCGCTTCGCTGTAAATATTTGTGATAAAATCGCGACGCTGAAAGGGGATATTATGCGCAAAGCCTTGTTCACGTTTGCCTTTACCGCAATAGCGGCAATGGCTCAGATCGGTACCTCCACCATATCGGGGCGTGTTACAGATACGTCGACTGCCGTTGTGCCGAATGTGAAAGTAACCATCGTTCAGAAGTCGACCAACTTCAACTACTCGGCGACCACCAACAGTGACGGTCTCTTCCGTGCCGTCGCTTCAGCCCGGCCAGTACTCGGTTACGTTTGAAGCAAACGGCTTCAAGAAAACTGTCAGCGACGACGTCGAACTGCGGACCGGCGACACCCTCGCCGTGGACGCCATTATGCAGGTCGGCCAGATCTCGGAGTCGGTCGAGGTGACCGGCGCGGCTCAACTGCTGCAGACAGAAACCTCGTCAACCGGTACCGTGATGACCGGAAGCGTCCTCTATGAACTCCCGCTGTATCAGCGCTACGTGAACGCAACGCTGAATCTGGTACCCGGCATGTCGAGCGGCGGCTTCGCTTACGGCGGGGATCTCGGTTCCTATCACCTGGCAGGTCAGCGCAATGGTGCCATCGGCATCTTTGAAGACGGCGTCAACGGCAACGACCAGCAGGGCGGCACCGGCACCATCAAGCCTCTGCAGAACTCGGTGGCCGAAGTCAACGTTCTCACCACCGTGCCTCCCGCTGAATATGGCCACTCGGCGGGCGGAGTGATCAGCGTGGTCAAGAAAAGCGGCACTAACGAACTGCATGGCATGGGCTCCTGGTTCGGGCGCACGCGTACCATGCAGCACCGGCGTTATTTTGATTTGAAGAAGACCTCAGATTCCTACCTGGGCCATCCGAACGGCCTGCCCGTCTTCTTCATGCAGCCGGACGCCAACATCAGCGGACCCGTAGTGATCCCCCATTTCTACAACGGCAAGAACAAAACCTTCTTTTTCTTTGGCTACCAGCGCCTGCACGAAAAGAAGTACGCGCAGGTCTTCACCACCACCCCCCACGCCCGAGATGCTCGGTGGCGACTTCAACTTCCCCGGCGTCGTGGCGAATGCCATTTACGACCCGGCCACCACCCGCAACGTCGGTGGCGTGTGGTCCCGCGATCCTTTTGTCGGCAACCGCATTCCACTCAGCCGCTTCGACCCGGTCGCTTCCAAAGTTCTTTCCTACTCGCCATGGGTTTTGCCCAACAATGGCAACGCCTTCACCAGCACCGGCCCCAGCAACAATGTGCTCGCCAACGAATTCGCCCGCACGTTCTTCAACGACTACAACGTTCGCATCGATCATCAGTTCTCGCAAAAGTTTAAAATCTACGGCAGCTTCACTGAGAATGACCAAAGTGGCTGGGGTCGCCCTGTGCTGTTCAAGCAGGACTTCGATCCCTTCGACGCCTCCACAGGAACCTATAACCCTTTCACCCAGAACAACTCGTCCATTGGTTACACCTGGACCGCCAGTTCGACTCTGATCAACGATTCACGGGCTGGTTACTTCCGCAGGCGCAACGACACGACGGTGCCGTCTTATGGGCAGAACTGGCCTTCCAAACTGGGAATTCCCAACATCGACAACGCGCTGATGCCGAGCTTCAATGCTCCCGGAACTTCGGCCACCGCGCAGAACAGCGTCTATGGCATCACGGGCGCAACTCTGAGCAAGACCGTGAATGAGACGTTCTCGTTCCGCAACGACACCACGTGGGTGAAGGGTGCACACGCTTTTAAGTTCGGGTACGAGATTCTGCACTTTAAGCTGAACTCAGCGAACTTCGCCCGCTTTTCCAGCTTCGACTTCTCGAACGTCACTTCGGGGCTGCAGGCCAACGGCAACGCCGCGGCGAACACGGGCATCACGTTCGCGGGCTTCCTGACAGGCTATGTCCGGACCGCGACATACAACGGCGAACTCACCAGCTGGCTGCCTCGTTCCGACATCCACAGCTTCTACCTGCAGGATGACTGGAAGATCACCCCGACCCTGACCGCCAACATCGGCGTTCGCTACTCCAACGAAAGCCCGTTCAACACCAAATATGGTGCTATGAGCAGCTTTGACCCGGCAGGCACTGACAGCGTGACGGGTGGCCGGGGTGCCATCATCCACCCGCAATCGCTTGCCAATCGTGACAACAATAACTTCAACCCGCGCCTGGGCCTCTCCTGGCACGCGATGCCGAAGCTGGTGTTGCGTGGCGGTATCGGCATGAACACCGTTGATATCAAGTTCCCGCAGGGCCGTGGCCAGTTCGACGAGTACACAGCGTCAGCCACCCAGCAGGCCGCGGTGGGTGACCCCACGCCGATCTACCGCATCAGCCAGGTTCCCGCGCCCGTCAAGTTCACCGTCCGCCCCGATGGCACTTCACCTTTCATCAGCGCGACGGGCAACTACTCCGGTCGCAACGTGCAGTGGTGGGATAAGAACCTCCGCAATCCCTATGTTCTCAACTTCAATTTGAGTGCGCAGTACGAGTTCCGCCGCAACTATCTGGTCGAACTCAGCTATCAGGTTTCGTCCGGCGTGGGCCTGCTCGAGACGTGGGAAGCCAACACGTTCCCCATCGACTTCGGAGCAGGGAACCCCACGCTGCAGAATCAGGTCCTCGCAGCTTCGCAGAACTACCGCCCGTTCCCGTCTTTCGGCAACATCAGTTATCGCTCGAACACCGGCCACAGCACCTTCCACTCCGGCACCATCAAATTCGAGAAGCGGATGTCACAGGGTCTCTACTTTCAGACGTTCTACACACTGTCCAAAGCAATCGACTCGCAGGATACGGATAACTCCGGTTCCGGTGTCGCGCCGATCTCGAATCGGGGGCTTGAAAAGGGTCGGGCCGGCTTCGATCGCAAGCATCGCTACATCGGCGTCGTCAACTACGAGCTTCCGTTCGGTGCGGGCAAAAAGTGGGCCACCGGCAAGTGGGGCCAATGGCTGCTCGGCGGTATGGAGATCTCGTGGATCGAAACCCACGAAAGCGGCAACCCGATCACCTTCGGCTATGCGGGCAGCCCGTTCAACTACTTCCCCGGCTTCGCCGGTAATGGCCGGCCGGACATCGTGGGACCGATCTCGATCCGCGATAACTGGTATGACCTCGGCGGCGACCGATTCGTGAACGGCAACATCAACTCGGTGTTCTCGGGCGCCAACAACGGTCTGGCGAGCTTCGCCTACCCCGGTGGCTGCGGCACTGCCACCTCGATCCCTGCCGGATTCGACCGCACGCGTTGTGACTTCAAAATCGGCAACGCGGGGCGCAACATCATCGACGGCCTGCCGCTTCGCTGGTCGCAGGCTTCTGCGCAGAAGAACTTTACCTTCAAAGAGAAGTACCGCGCGCAGATCCGTTGGGACATGCAGAACCTGTTCCATCGCTACAACTTCAACACGCCCACTTCCACCGTAGATTTCCGGAACCCCTCCCAGTTCGGCAAGGTTTCCAGCGATCCCACCACGGCATCCCTGGGTGGTCAACCACTCATGAACCTGACCGTTATGTTCCAGTTCTAGACCGAGCTTCATGAGAGCGAAAGGGGCCGCGTAACGCGGCCGCTTTTTGATTTCACCAGGACTCACCGATACAATGAACAGATCGGACTGACGCGCCTCACTCAATGGCTTGGACTGCTGGCGCTCGCATCCATCGCCTTCCTGCTGACGTACCTGACTTCGCTGTCGATTCGAATCGATCGCGAGAGCCATCAGGACGATTCGCGGCCAGCGGACGTGATTCTTGTGATGGGTGCTGCTGAGTATCGCGGCCAGCCCTCACCGGTGCTGAAACTGCGGCTCGATCACGCCGTCGAGCTGTACCAGAAACGCCTCGCACCTTACATCATGACAACAGGCGGACCGGGCGGCGATCCGTCGTTCACTGAAGCCGGAGTGGCTCGCTCTTACCTGATCGACCGCGGCATCCCGGCGGAAGCCATCATCGTGGAGGACAAGGGTGACTCCACTGCCATGTCGCTCTCGGCCGGCGCGGAGATCCTGCGCCGCATGGCCCTGCGCTCCTGCATCGTCGTCAGCGACGGCTATCATATCTTCCGCGTCAGACGCATGCTGCAACAGGAAGGCTTCACGGCTTACGGCTCGCCGCGTGAGATGGGCGAGGTCGGTCCTCTGAAGCTTTGGTGGCTCTGCTTCAAGCAGGCGATGGGTTATGGGCTCTGGCGGGTCGGCGTTCGGGTCTAGCCAAACCGCTAGTTGCCTGGCAGCGCGAAGGCCATGATGTTCCCGCCCGCTGCGATCGCCACATATTGGCGACCAGCCACTGTGTACG
>JAOAPO010000511.1 GCA_025462945.1 Bryobacterales bacterium | reverse complement strand
GGAAAGCGCCACCCGACGATCGGCAACAACGTGGTCGTGGGTACGGGCGAGAAAGTTCTGGGCGGGAACAGAATCGGCAGACACGTGAAGATCGGGGCAGGCTCAGTGGTCGTTCACTCGGTGCCGGATCACTCGACCGTTGTCGGGATCCCCGGTCGCGTCGTGCGCTTCAGACCACCGGAGGGTCAGCTTGACCACGGGATGCTGCCCGATCCGGAGGGGCAAGAGATCGAGGATCTCAAGCAGCGCGTGATGGATCTGGAAGAGCAGATCAAGGCGTTGATGCACGTTCGTCAGTAGTCTGGTTGGCGGCCCACGCCACGGTTTGATCCCAGGCTCTCACCCCGGCCGTTGCACCGACCTTTTGAACGGCCAGCGCACCGACCGCATTGGCAAACATCGCGGCATCGGTCAAGCTCAGACCACGTTCCAGCGCCGCTACAAAGCCGCCAGAGAAGCAGTCGCCGGCTCCCGTGGTGTCGACTGCCTCAACGGGGTAGCTCGGCAGATACGTTCCATTCGCCCAACAGCCCTTCGGACCCAACTTGATGATGACGTTCGTCGCGCCGGAGTCTCTGAGGCTGCCGGCGGCGAGTTCCGGGTCGGTATGGCCGGTCAGCATGCGTGCTTCGTCTTCGTTCACTAGGGTGTAGTCGGTGAACGGCAGGCTGGGCTCAAGGACAGTGCGCCACTCCCCCTGGGTATCCCATTGCGTATCGAGAGAGGTCCGCAGACCCGCCTCCTTCGCTTCCCGCAGCAGTCGTGGCGCGATCGTCCTGAGGTGCTGCATCCGATAAACCGCTGCCAGGTGAAAGTGGGTTGCGTCGGCCGGGAGGTGGAAGGGCTGGAACTCCTGGGAGGCTGCTCCCAGCAGGTAGAGGAGTGCCCGCTCGCCGTCGGAACGCACCAAAGAGATGGCAATCGAGGTGGCTGCGTCGACGTACTGCACCGCGTCCAGTATGACCCCGGCCGCCGAGAGTCGAGCGAAAACAGTTTCGGCGGAAGCGTCACGGCCAGCGAGTGTGATCAGGCTGACGGGCACGCCGAGCGTGGCGATGGTGCAGGAGGTCGTACCGCCGTTCCCGCCGAGTTGCTGCTCCACTTGCTCGATGACGGTGGTCGCACCCCAGCGCACTTCCTCAACAGGCCGGGCGAGGATATCGAAAACCACATTGCCACAGACGACAACTCTTCCCATTTAGATCCCCGCGGTGAGACTTTTCAACAGCGATCCCGGCACAGGCCACTTGCCGGCGACCAGCTTTTCTTTTTGGTCGAAGCTGCCGTTCGCCACCGCGCGAACCAGTTCTTCGACTGGAGTCGAACTCTTCGCCAGTGCTTCTTTCAGCTGCGACGTGCTCGAGCGCAGCTGGCTGGAAAGGACGCGTGCCTCGTCCGGCGACTGGCAAGTCGCACTCATTCGAAGTTCAATTCCCTGCCCCGACTGGTTCAGAGTGAAGACCACGCGTTCGGCTGTGGTGATTCCCGAGAGCGTCACTCGCACAGAGAGAGGCAGCAGATCGCGGCTGCGGAGGAAGGTGCCGGGAACGGACAGCCAGACAGGCTCGGTGGGCAGTTTGGCCGTAACTTTGGGACCGGTGTTTTCCAGTTTGGCGGCTGCGAGGTCGTCGGTGCTCACGGCCACGGCCAGCGTGTCACCACGCAGGGGGAGAAATGAGATACGCCGGTCGGGCCGGGAGCCCTGCATCCGGCAAAGGCGCTGATAACAGTTGCCACCCTGACGCTTCGCGTAAGCTTCAAGCTTTTGGAAGTCGAAGCGGCCGCGAGCAATGAAGTAGGTTCCGCTGTTCGAGAACGAGGCTGCCACGAGGTCGAGATCGCGCTTATAGTCGAAACCCGTGTCGTCGACGAACTGCCTGTACTCGGGTTCCGGCGTTTGCGAGGCCGCGGGCAAGAGACCTGCGGCTCGCAGCTTCGCCACGTCCGCGCTGAAAACTGCGGCATCCTCCACGGGGAAGTGCGAGAGCAGCACAGGCGGGTCGAAGAACGTGGCGGAACTGCGCCACTTGAGAATCAGAACGGTCCCCGCCAGCAGAATCGCCACGGCAACAACCGCCTGCGAGACTCGTCTGGCGCCAGACATCGGAGACTAGCTGACGCGCTCCAGCTTCCAGAGCTTGATGTAGCCTTCCAGCGTGTTCATCAGGGCGTTGAAGCCTTCGATGGTGAGCGACTGTGCGCCGTCGCTGACAGCCTTTTCGGGGCAAGGGTGAACTTCCACAATCATGCCGTCCGCGCCAACGGCAACGGCTGCTTTGGCGATAGCCGGGACCAGGCTGCGCTTGCCGACCGCGTGGCTGGGATCAACGATGACGGGCAGGTGCGTGAGTTCGTTCAGAACCGGCACGGCCGAGATGTCGCAGGTATTGCGAGTTGCGGTCTCGAAGGTGCGAATACCTCGCTCGCAGAGCATGACATCCGGATTGCCGTGGGCGACGACGTACTCGGCGGACATCAGCAGTTCCTTGATGGTCGCGCTGAGCCCGCGCTTCAGCATCACGGGCCGACCGCATTTGCCGAGGGACTTGAGCAGCGAAAAGTTCTGCATGTTGCGTGCGCCAATTTGCAGGATGTCAGCGTATTCAGCAACGAGGGAGACATCGCTGTCGCTCATCACTTCGGTAATGATGGCAAGGCCGGTGGCTTCACGTGCTTTCGCCAGCAGCTTCAGGCCGTCGCCCTGCATACCCTGGAAATCGTAGGGCGAGGTGCGGGGTTTGAACGCGCCGCCACGCAGGATGGTGGCGCCCGCCGCGGCAACGGCCTCAGCGGTCTCCATGATCTGCTTCTCGCTCTCCACGGAGCAAGGGCCCGCCATGGTGATGAACTCGGTGCCGCCAATGGCAGCTTTGCCGACTTTGATCACCGTCTTTTCCTTGCGGAACTCGCGGCTGACGAACTTGTAGGGGGCTGAGATACGGAGCGCACTTTCAACGCCGGGAGTCGCTTCGAGGGACTCGAGGCAGGGTCCAACATCGCCACCGACGCCCACGACTCCGATGACTACGCGCTGTTCACCGGCAATCGAGTGAACCCGGAACCCAAACTCCTGGATGCGTTCGCAGACGTGATCGATTTCGGCTTTCGACGCGTTTAACTTCATTGAGATGATCATTTACAGACTTTCACTCCAATAAAAAACCCACTCTTGCGAGTGGGTTGGCTCAAGAACTTTTGTTCAGAACGACGACCAACACCACTTAGGGAGTGGGGCTAAACCAGAATCGATAGCCTGTCGTCATGAAGTCCTACTATAGCGATTCCGGATAGTCTTGGCAAGGCAAATTGCACGTTTTTCTCAATTTAAGGTAACCACGTTGCCGTGGTGTACAAATTTGATTGCAGTGTATAAACCTTTCAGCAGCCACCACTTGCCGGGGGGATGCCTGACCACCTCACGTCAGCCGTCTGTAGCAAGATGGAGGAATTCGCATCTAATAGGCTAGAGGTAGTGATGCGTCATCGTGTAGTCATCGTCGGAGGGGGTTTTGCGGGGCTGTATGCGGCTCAGTCGCTGAAGCGAGAGAACGTGAACGTCACGCTCATCGACAGGCGGAATTTTCATTTGTTCCAGCCGCTGCTGTATCAGGTGGCGACGGGTGCTTTGTCACCCGGGGAGATCACGGCGCCGCTGCGGCACGTGCTGAGCAAGCAGAAGAACACGAGGGTGCTGCTGGGCGAGGTGGTGGACATAGACAGAGGGGCGCGTGAGGTTATCTTGCAGGATCATTCTCGGCTCGAATACGACACCCTGATTGTGGCGACCGGCTCTACTCACCACTACTTCGGGCATCCGGAGTGGTGTCACTCCGCGCCGGGCCTGAAGACGATTGAGGACGCGACCGAAATTCGAACGCGTGTGCTGCTTGCCTTCGAGCGCGCGGAGCAGGAGCCGGATCCGGTGAAGCGCCGGGCGCTGCTGACGTTTGTCGTGATCGGCGCTGGACCAACCGGGGTGGAACTCGCGGGGGCGCTCGGTGAGGTTTCCCGGGACACGCTGCGAGACGACTTCCGCAGCATCAATCCCGCCGAAGCCAATATCTTCCTGCTGGAGGGTAGTCCCCGCATTCTGCAGTCATACCCGGAGCATCTTGCTGAAGCGGCGGAGAAGTCGCTGATCGAGTTAGGGGTTCGCACCATGGCGAACACGCGAGTCACCTCGATCGATGATTATGGCGTGACAATGGGGACCAGCCACATTTCGGCAGGCACGGTGATCTGGGCGGCCGGCGTTCAGGCTTCACCGCTGGGTCATATGCTGGGCGTGCCGCTGGATCAGGCAGGGCGCGTCTTTGTGGCACCGGATCTGACGGTGCCCGGCCACCCGGAGATTTTCGTCGCCGGGGATCTCGCTCACATCGAGCAGGATGGCGCGCTGGTTCCAGGCGTTGCTCCGGCTGCTATTCAGCAGGGCCAGTACGTGGCGCGCGCGCTGCATAACCGGCTGCACAACGAGCCGGTTGCACCCTTCCACTACCGGAACAAGGGCAGTCTGGCGACAATCGGACGCAATCGGGCTGTGGCCGACTTCGGCAAGATCGAGTTCGCCGGCTACTTCGCCTGGCTGCTGTGGCTGTTTATCCACCTGTTCTACATCGTGATCTTCGAGAACCGCGTGCTGATCGCCTTGAAGTGGGCAATCGGATACTTCACCTTCAACCGTGGAGCCCGTCTCATCACGGGCGATCACCGGTAAGCACTACTGCTCCGGTACCTCGTCGGTGGCAACAATTCGCGAGTCCGCCTGGAACTTACGGTACCGGCTGAAGGTAATCTCCTGATTAAGCCGAATCGCTTTGATGAGCGCGATACGAGCGTTCGCGCGGATCGAGATTTTCGACGGTGCCCAGAGCTGATCGTTCACTTTGGTGCTCTCGAAAGTCATCTTCGAATCCTTAGCGATGCGGGCCAGGAACCAGCCGAACGATACCGTTCCCAGCGTGTCAGCCTCTACTTTGACCCAGGCGTAGTCTTCCTTATCGATCCAGAGCATGCCTTCCATGTTGCGCATCAGAAACGCGTAGGGCCCGGAATAGTTTCCGATGGGCGTCGCTTTAATCTTCCAGGCGGGACGGCCGTTGATCGTCTCTTCCCCGGCGAGCGTGAATTTGAAGGCGTCGGGGATGTGCTGGAATTTAGCGCGATCTTCATCCATGCGACGATGCTCTTCGGCCATACGCTTTTGTTTCTCGGCGGGAGACATTCGAGCCACTTCCTGAGCGGCCTTTTCGTACTTCTCCCGTTCCTTCTTCGCGTCGGCCGGAGGCAGTGGTTTGCCGTCTCGCGCCACCAGCAACCGCAGGCGCTTCGGACCGAGCGTGACCACTTCCGTCTTGGTGCTGGTGAACTTCTTTACCTTGCCCGTGTCATCCAGTTCACGAGACTCGTTGAGGACATCGTACGTGTAGTCGCGGCGCAGTTCGTCGTGCTGATTATCCACGAAAACGGAGCGCTTCATGATTGCTACCGGGTCGACAGTCTGTCCGAAGGCAGCAGCGGCGAAAGCGGCAACAGAGAATAAGAACTTAGCGGCATGAAGGTTCACATAATCACCACAGGCGGGACCATCGAAAAGGTTTACTCGGAGAGTTCGGGCCAGGTGGAAAATGTAGCACAGAAGATCGACCGGTATTTGCAATCTCTGCGCCTTCCGGGTCTTCAGATTGAGATTACCCCGCTCATGAACAAAGACAGCCTGCTCATGACGGATGACGATCGCGAGCGGATTCTGAACGTGGTTGAGTCGAAGCTCAGTGACGGCCCCGTAGTCATTACCCATGGAACAGACACCATGGTGGAGACGGGAAAACTTCTGAAGCGAAGGCTGGGCGAGCTCGCGTTTCCCGTGATTTTGACAGGCGCCATGTCGCCGCTGGGCTTCGAGCGATCTGACGGGCTGCAGAACCTGACTGAAAGCTTGCTGGCCGCACGGATTCTACCCCCCGGCGTCTGGATCGTGATCCACAACGAGGTTCACGATGTGGACCGGGTCCACAAAGACCGTGAGAACGCGCGGTTCGTGCCGTCCTGAAGTCAGGGCCAGGCTGGTCAGGGAATAACTGATCAGGGCTTGGGTGAAGTGATCTGCAGTTCGGCATTGAGGTTTTGCCAATCGGGCAGTTCGTAAGGCTTAAGCCTGGTCGTCAGGGGTGCGGTTGCGTCGGCGGAACCGTTCGCAGCAAGGCTGGGAACTCTGATTTTGAAGGTGCCGATCGAGTCTTCCTCAGACCGTTTGGTGCTGGCCCAGAGAGTGACGTTGGCTTCGAGACCGTTAATTTCGGCGGACGAGTGGTTCACGATAACAACTCTGGCGACAGGCTTTCCCTTCTCAGCGACAAGCCGGATGCCCACGACTTCCACATATTTCTGGAAGGGGTTGGCGGCCTGCTGCGTGGTTGGGGCACTGGCAGCCGACTGAGCTTTCTCATTCGCGACCTTGCCGGCCGAGGGCTGCATGAAGTAGTACGCTCCCCCCAGGACAAGAATCAGCGCGACGGCAACACCGCTTCCCACCAGCCATGCCGGAGGTCCTTGCTTTTGCGCGGGCCAGTGACCGTGAGCCGCGGGGTCGTGCTGAGGGTACTGGTAAGGCGGTGGCTGTGGCTGCCAGGCGGCCTGCTGAGGTGGCAGAGGCATGTGCTGGTGAACCTGCGGCTGGTATTGGGGCTGATCGGGCGGTGGAGGCGTCCACTGCTGCTGTGGAGGCCAGGCTTGGGGCGGCGCGGCCTGATGGGGCATGCCTTGATGCGGCGCGTAACCGGGCGGCAGACCCTGGTGCGATCCCGCTTCCGGAGGAGGCGGTGGGGGAGCCGGCAAATCGGCGCAGTACGGACACACAGTCTTGGAAGGCGGCACGTCTTTGCCGCAGCGCGGACAAACCCAATTGAACATGTTAATTCCACTGTATACGAACGTACCGGGGGTGTTGGAGGTTGCCGCGAATTGAGCCTCGAATATCATGAAGCGTGAGCTTTGCCCTGGAACTGGATGTGGTACTTCCAGCCGATCTGCCGAACCGCGAGCGAGTGATCACCGCATCCGCGCGTCATCTGCAACTCGTGACCGAAGTAAATGAGCATATGAACCTGACGCGGATCACCAGTCCGCGAGAGGCTGCGATCAAGCATGTGCTGGATTCCGTGATCCCATGGAGGCTTTTCGTGGGTGCGCGGAGGATCGCCGATGGGGGCACGGGAGCTGGCTTTCCGGGTCTTCCGCTGGCCCTGACGCTGCCCGATGCGCGGTTTGCTCTGATTGAGTCCACGGGCAAGAAGGCGCGGTTTGTGGAGTCCGTGATCGCGGAACTTGAAGTGAAGAACGCGCGAGTCATCGATCAGCGCGTCGAGGACGCGACGAAGAAAGAGCCGTTCGACATCATCACGGCCCGGGCGTTCGCACCTTTAGCGAAGGCCCTGAAGTTCCTGGCACCAGCGTTGAAGAAGGGCGCCACGGCGTTGCTCTATAAGGGACCCGATGCGGAGAGCGAGATCGCCGACGCTGCGCGGGAGGCAAAGTTGATCGGAGTGCAGTGTGCGGTGGTGATGCGCTATGACTTGCCGGACGGCCTGGGCACGCGGAGCATCATCGAGATTCGACGCGGTTAGCCCAGGCCCTTGACCGACCAACCGGCTCGGTACTTTCGGCGCAGGAACATATTCGCTTCCTTCGAATTCGTGAACTTTGCCTTCGCTCCGTTCCACTCCAGCGTCGTATTCGGGAAGCGGGTGGCGAGCGGGCCCAACAGAACGGATTCGGTCAGGGCACCGGAGAAATCGAACGGTGTCGAAGTCTTGCCGATTCCGAGCACCGCATCCGCAAACTCGAAGTAGTGGTCCGTCCGGACTTCCTCCGGCATCACGTATCCCACGAAATCCCTTTCCGGCAGCAGGATCGGCATCGCGATGTGGGGCAGAAGCATCTGCCCTTTCGTCCCCAGGAAGATAGAGCCCTGACCGGGAAACTTCACGTTACCCACCAGTGCGCGAATCTCTTCGGGCGGCAGGCGATCGCCGTCGTACCAGGTCAGCGACAAGGTCTTTTCCTCGGTGTACTGGTTGCCGGGGAAAACGTAGCGAATCAGCGTGTCGAGCGCCCAACTCTCACCATTCGGTGCGGTGCCTTCGCTCCTCACCGAGAGGGGCGAGCCCAGCGCGAGCGAGCTAAACACGGGGTCCAGAATGTGGCAGCCCATGTCACCGAAAGTGGCGGTGCCGAAGTCCAGCCTCTTGCGCCAGTTGCCTGGATGGTAGACCTCCTTCACGTACGGCCGTTCCGCGGCGACGCCCAGCCAGGCGTTCCAGTCGAAGCCAGCCGGCACGGGATCGGTGGTGGTGGGCAGCCTTTCCTTATCGCCCCACTTCTTCTCGCTCCAGGTGTGGACAGCCTTCACTTTGCCAATGGCCCCACTCTGGATCAGCTTGACGGCCGTTTTGTACTCGCGCCACGAGTGGATCTGAATACCCATCTGAGTGGCGAGGTTCTTCTCGCGCGCCACCTTCATCATCGTGCGAATCTCGTGAATGTCGTGTGCCAGGGGCTTCTGCACGTAAACCGGCAGGCCCATCCGCATGGCGCTGATCGCCTGCGGCGCATGCATATGATCCGGCGTTCCCACGCAGGCAGCATCGATCTGCCCTTTCTCTTTGCGAAGCATTTCGCGCCAGTCCTGATAGAGCCGCGCGTCCGGATATTTCTGCTTCACGCGATCGAGACGCGTGGAATCCACGTCGACAACGCAAGCCAGTTTCACTTTCGGGTGCGAGGCAATGCCGTCGAGAGTCGACCAGGCCATACCGTTAGCTCCGAAACTGGCCAGGTGCAGGGTCCCGGAAGGCGGCTTCGACAGCAATTCGCGAAGGAAAAAAGGAGCGGCAACCGCTCCGGTAACGGTCTGTCGAAGGAAGGTGCGGCGATCAAAATTCATTATCAAAAATGATACCTTCGTATACGGACTATGAAAACTTTATTTTCAATCGCAGCAGCGGCGCTGATTCTCCTTCCAGGCAATGTAGCCGCCCAGGCGAAGCGCGAAAACGCAACGGCAACCATCGGAGGGAAGACGGTCTCCATCAGCTATACCGGACCGAGCGTTCGCGGTCGCAAGGTCTTCACGCCTGCCGGACCCATCGCAAAAGACCCGAACTACCCGGTCTGGCGCGCCGGTGCGGATACCTCCACGACGCTTCACACGGAAACGGATCTGACGATCGGCGGCCTCGCGGTGCCTAAGGGTGACTACTCGATGTACGTCAATCTCAAGGACGTGGAGAACTGGGAACTGATCATCAACAAGCAGACGGGCCAGTGGGGCCTCACCTACGATCAGACGCAGGATTTGGGTCGCGTGAAGATGAAGATGGCCAAGCCCGCTGCACCGGTGGAAGTCCTCAAGTACACGATCACGGGTTCGGGCAAGTCAGGCAAGATCACGCTGGAGTGGGAAAACTACTCCGGTTCCGTCGACATCGCAGCCAAGTAAGCGCACCGAGATTTACCGCAATCAGGAGACCGGCATGGCAATCACTTTCACACTCAACGGCGCCAGCCAGACTGTCGACGTCAATCCTCAGACCCCGCTGCTTTGGGTTCTGCGCGACGTTGTCGGCCTGACAGGCACGAAATTCGGCTGCGGCATGGCTCTCTGCGGAGCCTGCACCGTACACCTGAACGGCAGCCCGATCCGTTCGTGCTCCACGCCGGTCTCCTCGATTGCGGGCAAGACGATCACGACCATCGAGGGGTTGTCTCCCGACACGACGCATCCCGTGCAGCAGGCCTGGATCGAAGGCGACGTGCCGCAGTGCGGGTACTGCCAGTCCGGCCAGCTGATGGCCGCGGCTTCCCTGCTGGCCAAGAAAGCGAAGCCTACCGATGCGGATATCGATGAGGCGCTGCGCGGCAACATCTGCCGCTGCGGGACGTACAACCAGATCCGGCAGGCGATTCATCGCGCCGCGGAGATCAAGGCCGGAGGCAGGGCATGAGCACCATGAATCTGAACCGCCGCGATCTGCTGAAATCGACCGCTGGCCTGATGCTGGGCTTCTTCCTGCCGGGACGGGGAGACGACTTATTGGCGCAGGGGCGCGGTCGCGGTCAGGGTCCGGTGAATCCCAATGCGTATATCCGGATTGCGCCCGATGAGTCGGTCACGCTGATCATTACCAAGGCCGAGATGGGGCAGGGTCCCATGACGTCGCTGTCGCAACTGCTGGCAGACGAACTGGATTGCGACTGGAACAAGGTCAAGGCGGAGTTCGCGCCCGTGGATCCGGCGCTGTATGGCAACCAGGGTGTTTACGGCAGCCAGAGCATTCGGACCAGTTGGTTCCCAATGCGGCAGGCTGGTGCCAACGGGCGGGCCGTGCTGATTGAAGCCGCGGCGCAGCAGTGGAGCGTCGATAAGGGTACGCTGCGGACGGACAACGGCTTCGTGGTGAATCCGGCGAACAATGCGCGCCTGAGCTATGGCAGTCTGGCCACGGCTGCCGCGAAGCTGCCCATCCCGACCGCCGCGCCACTGAAGGACCCGAAGCAGTTCCGCTACATCGGCAAGTCAGTGAAGCGGCTCGATACGAAGGCCAAGGTCAACGGCACGGCGAAGTTTGGGCTGGATACTCGGCTGCCCGGGATGCTCTATGCCTCCATCGCAAGGTGCCCGGTATTCGGTGGCAAGGTTGTCAGCTTCGACGATTCGAAAGCCAAGACGATGCCGGGCGTGAAGAGAATCGTCCAGGTGCCGAGCGGCGTGGCGGTGATCGCCGACAACACGTGGGCCGCGATGCAGGCCCGAAACGCGCTCGTGGTGAAGTTTGACGAAGGGCCGGTGGCGAACTTCTCCACCCCCGGCATTCGCAAGATGTTCGCGGACTACGCGGACAAGCCCGGAGCTGTTGCGAAGAAAGAAGGCGATGCCCCGGCTGCGCTCGCTTCGGCGACGAGAAAAATCGAAGCCATTTACGAAGCGCCGTACCTTTCCCACGCGCCGATGGAGCCGATGAACTGCACGGCGGTTGTGAATCAGAGCGGCTGTGAGATCTGGGCTCCGACGCAGATGCAGTCGGGCGGCCGCAGTGTGGCGGCTAAGGTGACCGGGCTTGCTCCCGAAGCCGTCAAGCTGAACACCACCTTCATGGGCGGCGGTTTCGGACGACGCGGCGGCACCGATTACATCGAAGAAGCAGTGGAAGTGGCGAAGGCGGTGCCGGGAGTACCAGTCAAGCTGACATGGAGCCGTGAGGACGATATGCAGCATGATCTGTATCGACCGGCTTCCTACGCCAAACTGGCGGGCGCTGTGGATGCCCAGGGCTGGCCTCTGGCGTTCACGGCGAACGTTGCTTGTCCGTCATTCTTCGGCGGCGGCGGGGGTGGAGTCGATGGCACAGCTATCGAGGGTCTGCACACCCTGGAATACACGATCCCGAACATCCTCGTGGACTGGCGCTGGGCCGATCCGGGCGTTCCGACCAGTTTCTGGCGCGCCGTGGGATACACCCAAAACACGTTTTTCGCGGAGTGCTTCCTCGATGAACTGGCGGCGCTGGGCGGCAGGGATCCTCTGGAGGTGCGGCGGCGCTTGCTGGCCAAGTCGCCCAGGCTGCTTGGCGCGATGAACAAGGCTGCCGAAGCTGCTGGTTGGGGGAAGGCTCCCGCAGGGCGGCATCAGGGTATCGGCATCGTCAACAACATCG
>JAOAPO010000488.1 GCA_025462945.1 Bryobacterales bacterium | reverse complement strand
CTGGAAGCGATCGTGGCCACACGCTCCGATTACGCCATCATCGACATCACCGGCGTTCCGGTTGTGGATACGCTGGTCGCTCAGCACCTCTTGAAGACGGTGGCAGCGGCCCGACTCATGGGCGCGGATTGCATGATCAGCGGCATTCGTCCGCAGATTGCCCAAACCATCATTCACCTCGGCGTGGATCTCAGCGAAGTAACCACCAAAGCCACTCTTGCGGACGCGTTTGCAGTCGCCCTGCGCCGCAGCGGTTTTCAAATGGTGAAACAGGCGACACGGGACGAGAAGCGTACGGGCAGCGGAGACAGATAGGCCGTGGAGCGGATTCCAATTCTGAAGATGGGCGTGTTTCTGCTCGTCACCATTCAGGTTGATATGCACGACCGGCTCGCCCTGACTCTGCAGGACGACCTCACTGACCAGATCGTTAAACATCGTGCTCGCGGCGTACTGATCGATATCTCCACACTCGAAATGGTGGACTCTTTCATCGGTCGCATGCTGGGTACGATCGCATCCATGGCCCGGCTGCTCGATGCCGATACAGTGGTCGTCGGCATGCAACCGTCCGTGGCCATAACCCTGGTTGAACTCGGCCTTTCGCTGAAGGGTATCCGCACAGCTCTCGACGTGGAAAAAGGGATGGCAGCCCTGCAACTTGCGTTTGCCGAGCGTGGAGACACCCAGGATGACGATTCGTAAGTGCGAGACCATGTCTATCGTTACCGCGGAACATATCGTCCTCGTACGTCAGGCAGTCCGCAAACAGTCCGTTGCGCTCGGCTTCAACCTTGTTGACCAGACGAAGTTCGTAACGGCGGCGAGCGAACTTGCTCGTAATACGCTCGACCACGGCGGCGGCGGCTCGGTTCACCTTGAAATCGTCGAGACCGACCGCCGGACCGGTATCCGACTGACCTTTGAAGACCAGGGGCCCGGGATCGCGAACCTCGACCTCGCCCTGACTGACGGCTACACTTCGGGAAACGGAATGGGCCTTGGACTCAGTGGAGCGCGTCGACTGTCGAATGAATTCGAGATCTGGTCCGAGCCGGGCAAAGGTACCCGCGTGACCATCGTTCGGTGGAAATAGGCATGTCGGAATCAGTTCTGGTAGACATCGCGGAACCGACTGACGTGGCGCAACTCCGCAGAATAGCCATGCGCATGGCGGACTCGATCGGCTTCGATGAAACGCAGGCCGGCAGAGTAGCGATCGTCGCTACCGAAGCCGGTACCAACATGCTGAAACACGCCGGTCGCGGCGAGGCCGTCTTGCGCATTGGCGAGGACGGCGGTTCGCCATCGCTGGAAATTCTGGCGCTGGATCAGGGTCCTGGGGTGCAGGATATCGAGAAGTGCCTTGCCGACGGTTACACCACCGCGACGTCCCCGGGCGAGGGCCTGGGAGCAATCCGCCGGCTCTCCACGGATGCCGACTTCTACTCACTCCCAGGGGTGGGCACGGCGGTGCTGGCGCGCTGGCGAGCGCAGCACGCCCTGCCTGCCGAATCCGACCGAATGCAGCTTGGAGTGGTCAATCTGATGAAGCCGGGTCAGGATGTCTGCGGTGATTCCTGGGGAGTCGAGCAGACAGAAAATCTGACCACGATTCTGGTCGCCGACGGCCTTGGCCACGGTTACGACGCCTGGCTGGCATCGAAAGAAGCGGTACGGGTTCTGCATGATTACCCGGACGCAACCGCTGTTGAGCTCCTACAGTTGGTGCATCAGGCGCTGCGTAGCTCGCGCGGCGCAGCTGTGGCGATTGCGCGCATCGATCGCGGACAGGGCGAAATGACCTTCGCCGGGCTTGGCAATATTATGGCCCAGATCTACGATGGTGCGGAGCCGCGGCAGCATCTCGTCTCGGTGAATGGCACCGCCGGGCACCAGGCGCCGAAGCTCCGTGAGTTCACGTACCCGTGGCCCCGCAAAGGGATGCTCGCCCTGTTCTCTGACGGTCTAACCACCGGCACCGGCCTGCATTCGCTGCCCGGTCTCGCCTTTCACGACCCGGCGCTGATCGCGGGCGTTCTTTACAGCCACTTCACGCGGCGGCTTGACGATGCCACGATAGTAATCGCGAGGGCTGCGTAGCATGGGCCTGTCGATCCTTTCGGTCATCATCGGCATTGAGCACGACACGGTGAACGCTCGGCAGCGTGCCCGGCAGATCGCGCGCCTCGTGGGGTTCGACCAGCAGGATCAAACCAGGATCTCTACGGCGGTCTCAGAGATCGCGCGCAACGCCTTCAACTACGCCGGCGGCGGCAAAGTGGAGTTCATGATCGAAGGTCGAACAGCCCCCCAGTTGTTCATCATCCAGGTAACCGACAACGGGCCAGGCATTCGCCATCTTGCAGAAATCCTTGAAGGCCGCTATCAGTCCGCGACCGGTATGGGGCTCGGCATCATTGGCGCAAGGCGCCTGATGGACCAGTTCGAAATCCTCTCGTCGCCCGGCAGGGGCACCACCGTTCTGCTAAAAAAGCTTCTGCCTCGCCGGGCCCCCTTCGTCACTCTTGCGGACCTGGCCCGCATCGCGGATACGCTGGCGGGCGAACGTCCGCAGAACGCCGTACAGGAACTGCAGCATCAGAACGGGGAACTCTTGCGCGCGCTGGACGAGCTCAACCTGCGTCAGGCGGAACTAAGCCGTGTGAACCGCGAACTGGAAGACACGAACCGGGGTGTAGTCGCACTTTACGCGGAACTCGATGAGAAGGCGGATCACCTGCGGCGGGCGGATGAGCTGAAGTCAAAGTTCCTGTCGAACATGAGCCACGAATTTCGTTCGCCGCTGAACTCGATTCTGGCTCTCAGCGCTTTGCTGATGAACCGCTCTGACGGGGAACTCACGCGCGATCAGGATCAACAGGTCGGCTACATCCGGCGCGCCGCCCACGACCTACTGGAGCTTGTAAACGATCTTCTCGATCTGGCCAAAGTAGAATCCGGCAAGCTCGAGGTGAAACCCATCGAGTTCGAAGTCGCCAACCTGTTCGCCGCGCTCAGAGGCATGTTGCGGCCGCTGCTGACGAACAACCAATCGGTCGATCTGATCTTCGATGATGCCAGCCATGTGCCGCCTCTGTACTCCGACGAGGGCAAGATCTCGCAAATTTTGCGCAACTTCATCTCGAACGCGCTGAAGTTTACCGAGCACGGGACGGTGCGCGTCTCCGCCGAAATGGAAAACGACGAAATAGTGCGTTTCGCCGTCGCCGACACGGGCATTGGTATCGCGCCCGACGATCTCGAGGCCATCTTCCAGGACTTCGTCCAGCTCGACAGCCCGATCCAGCGAAAGGTCAAAGGCACAGGACTCGGGCTCCCGCTTTCGAAGAAGCTGGCCACGACTTTGGGTGGCTCCGTCGAAGTCAAAAGCGACCCGCCTGTCGGCTCAGTCTTCACTCTGCGAATCCCGGCCCAATATGCACGTGAGCGCGAACCCGCGTCGCAGCTACCCGCCAGCATCACGGTCGAACCTGGCACCCGGCAGGTCGTCTTTGTGGAGGACAGCCCCGAAGATATGATGGCCTACAGGCACTACCTGCACGGGTCCGAGTTCAACGTCATGGCGGCTTCCACCACCCGCGAGGCCGAAGATCTGCTGAATCATCTGGAGCCGGTGGCCATCGTGCTCGACATTCTCTTGCGAGGCGAAGATGCCTGGCCTCTCATGGCAAGGCTCAAGCAGGACCCACATACAAAAAAGATACCGGTAATCGTGGTCAGTGCGGCCGAAGACCAGGCGAAGGCATTTCATCTGGGTGCGGATGCCTACCTGCTCAAGCCCGTGACGCCCGAACAACTGCTGGGAACGTTGGGGGCCCTGACCCAGGACCCGGGAACGCCGAGCGTCCTGTTGATCGACGACAACGAGCTCGACCGCTATCTTCTTCGGCAACATCTGCGCAAACTACCGTTCAGCATCATTGAAGCTTCCACCGGCAAGACAGGAATTCTTCGCGCCCGAGAGACACATCCCAGCCTCATCTTCCTGGACCTTTCCATGGCCGACATGACGGGCGTGGAGGTTTTGGATACTCTGAAGTCGGCGAGCGACACCCAGGCCATACCGGTAGTGATTGTCTCGTCGAGCGTACTGAGCGAGGCGGAGAGGACGCATCTTATGACTAAAGCCGCAGCCATACTGGGCAAAGGCGGGTTGCGAGAAAGCTCCGTCGTTGAGACGGTCTACCGTGTTTTGGAAATTCCAGATGCTTTAGAAGCGAGCCTGCAATGATCGAAGGCAGTTCCCAAAATCCAGTCATCCTGAATGTCGACGATTACCTGCCCGGCCGGTACGCGCGGACCAAAGTGCTCGAACGGATGGGCTTCCCGGTTCTGGAGGCGAGCAGCGGAACCGAAGCCCTGGACATGGTGCAGCGTCATAAGCCGGCGTTGGTGCTGCTTGACGTAAATCTCCCCGATATCCACGGCTTCGAGGTGTGTCGAAGACTTCGCGCCGACCCGGAGACCGCAGGTACCACCATCGTTCACATTTCCGCGTCCAGCATCCTCTCGCAACATCAGGTGCACGGCCTCGATATGGGTGCCGACGGCTATATCGTGGAACCCGTAGAGCCGGCCGTTCTGGGGGCGACGATCAAAGCGTTTATCCGCGCACGGCAGGCTGAAGAGAAATCACGCCGGTCAAGCGACGAACTCCGCTGGTTCTCGTACCGCGTCGGGCACGATCTCAATGAGCCCCTGCGCACCATTGCCATGTATGCCCAACTCCTGAAAGCCCGTTTGGGAACCACTCAGAGCCCGGAGATCAATGGTTTCCTCGACTTCATCGGCGACGCCACGATCCGGATGCGAACGTTAATGGATGGACTGCTGCAATACGCTGAAATGACCCAGGCCGAATGTGCGCCGTCGCCCGTGAACTGTGAGGCTCTGGTTTCCCACATCCTCGCCAATCTGGACGGCGTGGTTCAGCAGACGGGCGCAAGTATCACCCACGACCCACTGCCTGTTGTTGTGGCGAACGATCAACTCGAACACGTGTTCCAGAATCTTGTTAGTAACGCCATCAAGTACTCGCGAGCCGGTATCACTCCGCAGGTCCACATCGCTGCCCGGCAGGAGCCCGCTGCCTGGGTCTTCACGGTTCAGGACAATGGCCTTGGTATCGAACCCGAATATAGAGAAAAGATCTTCGCCATGTTCAAGCGCCTCCACGGCAGTGACATTCCCGGTTCGGGCATCGGTCTGGCGCTTTCGCGTAAGATCGTAGAGTCGCTGGGCGGGACCATCTGGGTGGAGTCGAAACCAGACATTGGCTCTACTTTTTTCTTCACCATACCGGCTGACGAAGCAGCGAGCGAGCGATCAGTGCAGGGAAAAGCCTGAAACCATCTAAACGTCAGTCGCGCGGCCGAAAGCGATCGATCCTCCGCCGCGTCCTGAAAGCCGTGTTTATTGCTGTCGCTGCGCTTTATGTTTTCGCCGCCATGAGCCTGGTGCTGCTGCGCTGGGTCAATCCACCCACCACCACGGTTCAGATCCAGCGTCGCATCGAGGCTTTGCTCGGGCGAAAGCCGTATCGCAAAACTTATATCTTCGTGCCGCTGCAGAACATCTCGCCCGCTTTGCAGCATGCCGCCGTCGCTGCCGAGGACGCCCGGTTCTTCCAGCACCACGGGTTCGACTGGACAGAGGTGGAGAAAGCCGTACAGGAAGACAGGGAGGGTGGCCGAAGCCGCGGTGCCTCCACCATCACCCAGCAATTAGTAAAAAATTTATTTCTTACTACCAGCCGGTCATTCATCAGAAAAGGCGTGGAGGTAACCCTGGTCCCGCTGGCAGAACTGTTCCTTTCCAAGAAGCGGATTCTGGAGCTTTACCTCAACGTGATCGAGTGGGGACCGGGTGTATACGGGGCCGAGGCGGCCGCCCGACAGTACTATCGGACCACCGCGCGACGCCTGTCACGTGAGCAGAGCATCGAACTCGCCACCATCCTCCCTGCTCCTCTGCGCAGAAAGCCCGGGCGGAACACCGCGTACGGGCTGATCGTTGCCGAGCGCATGGCGCAGATGGGCTGGTGACTCAAAGACGGAAGTTGAAAGAAAGCGACGTCTTGAACCGGACCGCCTTGCCCTCAACCAGGTAGGGCATGAACACCCACTTGCGCACCACTGTTTTGACGGACGACTGCAGGATCATATTCCCCTTCGCGTCGTCCAGGCTTTCCACCTTGCCATCCGTTCCTATCGTGATTTGGGCAACCACGTCACCCGAGATCTTGAACTGGCGAGCCGTTGCGGGGTACTCGGGATCGACCCGAACCTTCACGCGTTGACGAGCGGCAGACTCACTCACGAACATGGGATTTGCGTCACCCTGCGCGAAAGCAAAAGCGCAGGCCATTAGCCCTGTCGCAGCAATCAGGAGACAAGACCGCCCGCGAACTGTCATTACTAAGATTTCATACATCTTTCCGCCTTGCTAGTATACTAATGCCCAACTTACATGGAAACACTCTTCGTCGGTTTCCCTTAATATCGGCCATCACCACATATGCGCTGGAAGCCTCGTTCACTTACTCTAAAGCTGACTCTCGCCACGGTCCTGACCACCTGCGTGATCCTCGTGGTTACGATTTTGGTGAACTACCTCGGTGCCCGGAACGCGGTTGAACAGCAGACCAACGCCGACGCTCAAAAGGAGGCGGAGTCGGCCGCCGGCAACATGGATATCTATGTCGACCGCGTGGCCGTTCTGCCCCGTACGCTTGCTGCACGACAGGAAGTAGTCCAGGGTAAATCGGCCGAGTTCACACTCCCGCTCGTGGCCCACTTGCTTGACAGCCTGCCGACCGACGCAGCCTACGGTGCCTACGTTGTGTTCGACGAGAAGCCCCTGAGCGACCCGGATTCCATGGTGTGGGTTGACCGCGAAAGCCTGCCGGGGCCGAGAGTTCCTCCGGGTGGATACCGGGACCGCAGCCTGGAATGGTATGCCGCCGCGCGCAACAGCCGCCAGGTTCATATCTCCGAACCCTACTTCGACAACGGCGGGTCCAACACCGAACTCATTTCTGTCACGCGACCGATTCTTGACCGTGACGGTAAGTTCCTCGGCATCGCTGGCGCGGACATTTCAATGGAGCTGGTTCGCGCCATCGTCAGCACGATCCGCTTCCACCAGGACCCAAGTGCCACGGTCGAGCCCAGCCTCAGCGAATACGCGTTCCTGGTTGCACCTTCTGGCCGCATCATGGCGCACCCCAACGAAGCGCTCGTCATGAAGCAGGGGTTCGCGGGAGCGCTGGTCAGCGGTCTCGCGGGCGGTGAGGCCATCGCCGCCACATCAGAGGGCGTCGTCAGCGTGGTGGAAAACGGCGTTCCCCGGCGGGTGTACTGGTCCACCGCGAGCGAGACAAAGTGGAAGGTCGGACTCAGCATTCCCGAATCCGAGATCACCAGTCTGGCCAATGATCTGGCTCGCCGGACGGCGGCGGTGGCCAGTCTTGCCATCGTCTTCCTGATCATCATCATGACCATCATGGGCCGCCATCTTGTAGGCCCGGTCCGTCGGCTCACTGTCGCCGCTGAAGGTGTGGGTAGCAGGCGCTATGAGTCCGTGGTTGAACTCGACGCAGTAGCCCGCCGCTCCGATGAACTCGGGACACTGGCGCAAAGCTTCCGCAACATGGTGGAGGAGATTGCGAACCGTGAGAAGAGCCTGCAAGAAGCCGAAGAGCGCCTTCGTCAGAGCGAACGGCACTTCCGATCGCTGATTGAGAACACCGCGGATATCATTGCCGTTCTTGATCGCCAGGGCAGCTTTCGGTACGCCAGTCCCTCTATCTCAAGGGTCCTTGGGGTGACGTCGGAAGCCTCGCTCAATCGAAGGCTCCTCGAATTCATCCACCCCGAAGACCTGGAAAAGCTGCGCGATGCTTTCCACGAAGCAATCGGCAGTTGGGGCGGTTCCACGCAGGTACAGGCGCGCGTGCATGACGTCGCCGGCACGGGGCGCATCGTTGAAATCACCTTCAACAACATGCTCGATAACGAGTCCGTGAGCGGCATCGTTGCGAACATTCGCGACATTACGGAACGCAGGCGCGCGGAAGACATGGAGCGCGACAAGGAAGCGGCGGAGTCGGCAAACACCGCCAAGAGTAATTTCCTCGCGAACATGAGTCATGAGTTGCGCACGCCGCTGAACGCCATCATCGGCTACAGCGAGATGTTGCAGGAAGTGGCGGAAGACGATGGCCACGTCGACTATCTGGCCGACCTGAAGAAGATCCACTCCGCCGGTAAACACCTTCTGGAGCTGATCAACGACGTTCTCGATATCTCGAAGATCGAGGCCGGCAAAATGGATCTCTATCTGGAGGACTTCTCGCCCCACCAGCTTCTGGAAGATGTGCAGGGCGTCATCGCACCGCTGGCGCAGAAGAACTCCAACCAGTTCGTCATCGATACCGACGGCGATCTGGGCAGGATGCACGCAGACGTCACCAAGATGCGGCAGAGCCTGCTGAACCTGCTCTCGAACTCCTGCAAGTTCACGCACAACGGCACGGTGACGCTGCGGGTCCGTCGCGAGGAATCGTGGATGTCGTTTGAAGTGATTGACAGCGGTATCGGCATGACGAAGGAGCAGATGGGTAAGCTGTTCCGTGCCTTCCAGCAGGCCGACTCCTCCACTACGCGAAAGTTTGGCGGTACCGGGCTCGGCCTCGCCATCAGCCGCCACTTCGCCCGCATGATGAACGGCGATATCACCGTATCCAGCGAGCCGGGCAAAGGCACCGTGTTCACCATGCAGATCCCGGTGAACGTTGTCCCCCGTGCCGCCGAGATGCCGGCGACGACCGAGAACGCGAAGGGGGAAAGCGCAGCCGTCGATCCCCTGCCCGCCACTGCCGCCGTGGTTCTGGTCATCGATGACGACCCGGTGGTTGCGGACCTGATGCGGCGCAGTCTGTCGAAAGATGGTTTTCGTGTGGAGCACGCATACAGCGGCGAAGAGGGCTTGAAGATGGCCCGCCAGCTTCGTCCAGACGCAATCACACTTGACGTCATGATGCCGCAGATGGACGGCTGGGAAGTGATGACCAGGCTGAAGTCGGACCCCGAGCTTGCCGATATTCCCGTCATCATGCTGACCATCGTGGATGACAGGAAGACCGGTTTCGCGCTGGGCGCAACCGAATATCTGACCAAGCCGTTCGACCGCGAGCGCCTGACAGCAGTGCTTAGCAGAACGGCACCCGAGCGGTCGTCGCGTCTCGCACTCGTAGTGGACGATAACCCTGACAACCGCCTGCTGTTACGGCGCATTCTGGAACCGGAAGGCTGGACGGTGGTGGAGGCGGCCAATGGAGCCGAGGCTCTGGCGAGCACCGACGCACGCCGTCCCGACATGATCTTTCTGGACCTGATGATGCCCGAGATGGACGGGTTCGAATTTGTCGAAAGACTGCGAGCTAACGAGCTGACCCAGTCCATACCGGTCCTCGTGGTTACAGCCAAACAGATAACCCCAGAGGACCGGCAGCGTCTCTCCGGCGGCGTCCAGAATATCCTGCAGAAAGCAACGGCCAGCCCTGCCGACCTCGTGGCACAAACGCGCGAACTGCTGACCGCGCGAATCCGCGCTGCGTTACCGGCGGGCGTACGATAGCTCGAAACATCCAAAGGCGGAGAAGACGGACATGGCGAAGATCCTGATTGTCGAAGACAACGAAATGAACCGCGACATGCTGTCGCGGCGCCTGGAGCGCAAGGGTTACCAGATCGTTATGGCGGTCGATGGCGGCGAAGGCGTTGAGAAAGCGACTTCGGAAACTCCGGACCTCATCCTGATGGATATGAGTTTGCCGGTGCTGGATGGCTGGGAAGCAACCCGACGTGTAAAAGCGAATCCCGCCACCTCCGGCATCCCTGTGATCGCTCTGACCGCGCACGCCATGGCGGGCGATCGCGACAAAACTATCGAGGCCGGCTGCGACGACTACGACACGAAACCGATCGACCTGGCGCGTCTGCTGGGCAAGATCGAAGCCCAGTTGCAAAAAGTAAAGGACGCAAGTGGCGTCGCCTGAGCTTCTTTCGAAACTCCGTCATGATCTTAAGACTCCGTTGAATCAGATCATCGGCTACGGCGAGATGCTGCTTGAGGACGCCGAGGCGGAGGGCCGCGCGAGCGTCGCCGGCAAACTGCAGAGTCTGCTTGAGGGGGCGAGAGCTTGTCTCGAAGTGCAGTCGCGCTCCTTGATGCGTCCCGCGGAAGATGTGAACGCCGCTACCTGGGATGAACTCAAGGCGGACCAGACCTCCCGGGCATCCATCATGGCTGGCCTGCTCTCGGCATTGCGCGCGGAAGTGGGTGAGGGGGCCAGCGCAGCCGATCTGGAACGTCTCACACAAGCCGTCAGCAACCTGGATACTCTCGCCAGCGATGCGCCCGCGCGATGGGAAGCCGGAGCCACTCCGGCACCGGCACCGGTGCTGTCGAAGCCGGTTTTTTCGGCGTCGTCGGATTCATCCTGGGAACCTGAGCATTTGCCGGGAGCCCCGCTGGGTCATCTGCTCGTAGTCGATGACAACGAGGTGAACCGGGATGTTCTCTCGCGCCGCCTGATCCGTGAAGGCTACACGGTGACGCTTGCCGTAGATGGCCGCGAGGCTCTGGAAAAACTGGAGCAGGAGCCCTTCGACCTCGTTCTGCTCGACATCATCATGCCCGGCATCGACGGGTTCGCCGTACTGAAACACCTCCGCTCGAACCCGCGCTGGAAGGAGACTGCGATCATCATGATCTCGGCGCTCGATGAAATCGCCAGTGTCGTGCGCTGCATTGAGATGGGTGCCGAGGATTACCTGCCCAAGCCCTTCGACCCCGTGCTGCTGCGCGCTCGTATCGGAGCACTGATCGAACGCAAGCGCCTGCGCGACGACGAGCGAATGCAGGCCGTGCGCATGGAAGCGGCGTTCCGCGAAGCCGATCTGCAAAAGCAGGCTGCCGAACGCACGCTGCGGAACATCCTGCCAGAGAAAATCGCCACCGAGTTGAGTGAGCGCGGTTCCGTCGAACCCATGTATTTCGAAGACGTGACTATCGGCTTCACTGATTTCGTCGGCTTCACGCTTTCCACTGAAAAGCTTGCTGCCGAGGAACTGGTCGGCCTGCTGCACGAGTACTTCACGGCCTTCGATCACATCATGGCTCGCTATGGCCTTGAAAAGATGAAGACCATCGGCGACAGCTATATGTTCGTCAGCGGCATGCCGGAACGGCAACCGTCCCACCCGGTAGACGCCGTTCTCGCCGCGCTTGAGATGGTGGAAACGGTCAAGAATATGGCGCACCCCGCCGGTCTGGTGGATTGGAAGATTCGGGTGGGTCTCCACACCGGGCCGGTCATCGCGGGCGTCGTCGGCATCCACAAGTTCGCCTTTGATATCTGGGGCGAGTCGGTCAACTTCGCGTCGAGGATGGAATCTTCCGGTGAGGCGAACCGCGTCAATCTCTCGGAACGAACTTACTCGCGCGTCAAAGACTTCATCAGCTGTGCGCCACGCGGATCGGTGAAGACCAAGGACGGACGCGAGGTCGAGATGTTCTTCGCCGACGGCGTACACGATAAGTTGATTGACGACCGGAGTATCTCGCCTCCCGCAGCCTTTGCACGCCGCTACAAAATCTATTTCCAGAAGGCAGCAAAGGCCTTCCCCGAGTTTCTGTTGCGCTCAGAGCAAAAGTGACAGAACATGGGAGACGCTATGAGAGTCTTCTGTGTTTTCACCCTGCTTGCTTTTAGTGCCACGCTGTACGGCGCCGTCGAAACCGAACTGAAGGACGCGTCCGGCAACACGATCGTCCGCTATGTGGTGGAAGCCCCCGAGGGCATCGCACCCGCCGGCACCAAAGACCCGGCGAAGCAGGTGGGTCTGATTCTTTGCTCCGCTGAGCACGATCGCCCTACCGGCGATGAAATTCTGCCGGTTCGCGAAGCTCTGAAGCGCCTCGGTCTGAGCGATCAATATGTGCTGCTCGCCGGGCATTCACAGGCCCAGAAGTTCGGTCCGCCAGATGACGAGCCGATCGAGAAGCTGCTCCAGTGGGCGATGAAGACATATCCTGTCAACCCACGCCGAGTCTATATGTATGGCAAGGGTGAGGGTGGCAAGATCTCGGGCGAATTCACGATGCTCCACCCTTCGCTCGTGACAGCCGGGATTAGCTACAGCTGGGGCTGGTGGCGCATGCCGGCCGAATTGAAGGAACCTCTCGATCCGCAAAAGATGCCCGAGTTCTACATGGTGCTGGGGCTGCGCGATCTCTCGTACCACCTAACGACCGTGCGAGACGCTTACCAGCGCGTGAACGCCAAGGGCTATCACGTCATTTACCGCGAGTTCGAAGATCTCGGGGCGCGAACGTACCATCCGCCGAGCAACGACGACGCCATTGCCTGGGCCACCCGCCTGCGTAACAAGAACATCCCGCCGTCCGCCGAAGAGCGTGCGCTGTTGAGCAAAACCCAGGTAAACACTCAGGGATACATCGGCAATCTGGCACTCGTCGGCGGGGTGGAAGCCGGGGCCGTTGTGCAGAAACTGCTGGCGTCGCCCGACGCCGCGATGCGGGCCGCTGCGGCCGAGACCTGCGCTTACGCCATCTTCGACGAAGCCACCGTCGCCGCTCTTGGAAAGAAACTGAATGACCCGTCACTGAAGGTTCGGCGTGCGGCCATGAGAGCGCTGGCTATAGACGCCAACTGGCGTTCCGCCGAAGCCCAGAACGCGCTGGTGGATCTGGCGCTCCATCCCGAGAAGGCGGTCGCAGAAGATGATCGCGTCGCCGCGGCGGATGGGATCGCTTTTGCCGCGCGGCTGCAGCTCAGGGGAGCCCGCCAGGACCCGGCTCTTCTCGGCGCCATGGTCTCGCTTCTTACTGATAAGAATGAAGAACTCCGAACAATGGCTTCGAATTTTCTCGCCCCCATTCGCGACGCCGGCTTCCGTGGCGACTTAGGCCGCGCCGAGCAAAAGGAACCAAATGGCGGCTGGCAGCACTGGCTCGACCTTGTGACGGCCAAGGCTGAAGACTACAAGTACGACTACCGAGTCTGTGCAAGTCCGACCACCGGCCCGGCGGAACTGTACTGCAAAGGCGGATCACTGGTCTCCAAAGATCCCGCGCAGGCTTTCCAGTTAACACTGCAGGCGGCCGAGCAGGGCTACGTCCCGGCTCAGGCCATGACGGCCATGTTCTACGCCACCGCCAAAGGCACGCCGCAGAGCTACCCCGACGCCGCGAAGTGGTGGACGAAAGCAGCGGAAGCCGGGCATGTTCTCTCTGCGCAAAGCCTGTCGATGGTCTATCGCGGCGGGTCCGGAGTGAAGAGCAATCCGGAGTTGTCCGCGCAGTGGGGCAAGTATTACACCGAGCACTCGCCAACGTTCTAAGCGAGAACGCCTGAAAGAGGTCCGGTGCTGTCGGCGAACCGCTCCACCGGACTTCCGAAGGCGTCCAGCATCGATACGTACAGGTTCGCCGTCGGCGCATCTTCCGAAGCAACCAGGTGCTGACCCGTCGCGATGCGTCTCCCACCCTTGCCGCCAAGCACGATCGGCAGCTTGTGCGGATTGTGCGAATTCCCGTCGCTGAGGGCTGACGCGAAAAGCACCATCGAGTTGTCGAGCAGCGACTTCTCACCCTCTTTGATGTCCCGCAGCTTACGCATGAGGTACGCGTACTGCTCCACGTGCCAGCGGTTGATCAGATGATATTGCTTTAGTTTCTCGGGGTCTTTCGAGTGGTGCGACGTCTCATGGTGACTGTTCGTCACGCCTTCCAGGAAGCGGAAGTTCTGGCCGCTGACCGAATTCCCGAACATGAAGGTGCTGATGCGGGTGGTGTCGCTCTGGAAAGCCAGCGCTGTCATATCAAGCATCAGCCGTACATGCTCCGCATGGTTGCCCGGAGTCTCTGTCGGCTTCGACGTCGCCGCTACCGACGCGCGAGGCTTCCAGGCAGTGCGGCTCGGATCTCCCGCCCGCTCGATGCGGGCTTCCAGCGAGCGCACGATGTCGAGGTATTCGTCGATTCTCCGCTGATCGCCGTTGCCAACCTGGGTCCGAAGCTTCTTCGCCTGGCCGAGTACTCGATCGAGCAAAAGAGTGTCCTGCTTTGCCGAAGACGCCTGCGGACTCGCCGCCCGAAAGAGGCGTTCGTATACAGATCGCGGATTAATCTCTCGCGCCAGAGGCGTCGTCGGATTGCTCCACGCGATGTGGCAGCCGTAAACGCGGGTATAGCCGACATTCGTGTCCACGCCCGTGGCTTCCGGTTCGATGCCGAGTTCGAGCGACGGCAGAGGCGTCCGGTCGCCCAGCCGCTGCGCAGCTACCTGGTCCATCGAAACGCCATGGATATTCAGGTCGACTCCAAGCGTCTTGCTGATCGTGGTGCAGGTCAGTATGCTGGACTCTTTGACGTAGTGGCCGTCGCCCGTATTCGCGGCGGCATTCCACAGATTGCTGACCACGAGAATGTCATCCTTCAGGTCAGCCAGCGGCGCAAGCGTGGGCGAAAGGGCGAAATCACGACCGCTCCCTGTCGGGTTCCACATGTCCGTGTTCACGCCATTGGCCATGTAGAGCACAGCCAGGCGCACGGGGTTGGTGGCAGTAGCGGCCGCCGACGCGCTCGCCGGCATCATCGCTTCGAGCCACGGCAGACCGAGCGCAACGCCCGCCCCACGCAGCAGACTCCGCCGTGACAGTTGGCTTACCCGACTCATTTCGTGACCACCTTTGCGCGCGTGCTTTCCACCTGGTAGCGGAACGGCACGCTCATCACCACCGCGTTGATCAAAGCCCCGGCCCTGTAATCGTGGTTCTGCACGTCAGCCACGATTGTATCGACAACGCACGAGTCTTTCAGCGTCAAACCACGACCTAAAGCGTAGCCGAGCATCTTGTTCGTGAGGTTACGGATGAACACATCTTTTCGGGCCATCAGGACCGTCTTCAGCTGATCGGGCCCTTCGAACGCGGTTCCGTCCGGCAGCGTGCCCTTCGCATCTACTGGTTTGCCGCTCTCCTGATCTCGCCAGCGCCCGATGGCATCGTAGTTCTCCAGAGCAAAGCCGAGGGGATCGATGCGGCTGTGGCAGCTGGCACAAACGGGATTCGCGCGATGCTGGCTCAACAACTCGCGGACGGTGCGAGGCGCTGGGCCGGTGGGTTCTTCGAGGGCTGGCACGTCGGGGGGCGGCGGGGGTGGAGGGGTGCCAAGCATCGCATCCAATATCCATTTGCCGCGAAGGACCGGGCTTGTCCGTTGGGGGTGCGATGACACGGCAAGTATCGCCGACATGCCCAGCAGCCCGCCGCGGTGCGTGCCTTCCGGCAGTTCGATCCGCTGCGGCTGGCTGCCTCTGTCTTTGCGAGGCGGGTCGATAGACAACCCATACAGCTTCTGCAGCTTCTTCGTCGTAATGGTGAACTTTGAGTCAATCAGATTCAGAAGCGACAGATCGTTCGCCAGTATCTCGCGGAAGAATAGAACCGGCTGGTAACGGACATCGCCGCGCAGTTCCTCGTCTCCAGCGTAGGCAGGAAACAGCTTCGCGTCCGGCTGGACGGTCTGGCCCAGTGCGCGCGTGCCAAGCCACTGCTCCACGAAGCTCTGCACGAAATCGAATGACCTCTGGTTGCGCAGCATGCGAGCTACTTGCCCCTGCAGAATCTCCGGATCGTGCAGCTTGCCTGCTTTGGCGAGCACGAGCAGCAGGCTGTCGGGAGTGGTGCCCCAGAGAAAGTACGAGAGCCGGGTCGCGAGCGCGTAATCGTCAAGCGGCCGCGGCTGCGGGTTGGGATTCGGATCCTCGCTGCGGAACAGAAACTGAGGCGACACCAGGACGCCCTTCAGTGCGTACAAAACCGAATCGTCGAAAGTAGCCTTGCCCTTCTGCGCAATATCGAAAAGACCAAGGTAAACCTGCAGGTCGGCGTCGTCGACGGGACGGCGGAACGCGCGGGGCAGGAAGGCCGTAAGAATCTCGCGCGCGGCCTCTCGCGGCGTAACGCCAGGACGTGGCGTGGAAATCATGAACTTCGCACGAGAGCGGGGGTCTTTGGCAGCGAACTCGAGAGCAGTCTTCGCCGCGTCCAGATACTTCTCGGCATGTACCGGCGAGAGGAACAACGTCTCCGCGGCATTATCGAAGCCCTCGCCGCCGGCCCCATCCATCGGCAGACCGGCGCCGATATCCATCTGAACGTTCAATAGATCGCGAACAGTGGAGGAGTATTCAGCGCGGTTGAGGCGGCGGATGGGCGCAGCACCCGCCGAGATCCCTGTGCTGCAGGCCTCCTTCTTCAGCGCTTCATGCAGCCATGTTGTGAACGCTTCACGCTGCTCACTGGGTGGTGCGGGAGCCCCTCGCGGAGGCATCTCGGAGTTCCGAACCCGGTTCAGAATCGAGTTCCACTTGGGGCCGCGCTGCACAAGGCTGTCCGGCACCATGAACGACTCCAGATTCAGCCCTCCGGAAGCGGGCTTCGCCTGATGGCAGCTGATGCAATAAGTGGTGAACAACTGCTTCGCGTTATCGAAGCCAAAATCCGCGGATGAAGCGGAGGGGGAAAGCAACGCAATCACCGCCAGCGTGGGCAGAGTTCGTCGGACGGGGATCACGTCGTAAGGCTATCACAGAAAATCTGGCATAGAATGAATGCAATGCGGGTCATAGCTGGTCTATTGCTGTTCTCTTGGGCGCTCGCCGCCGCCGACATCACCGGCATCTGGATGGGAGAAGTGGCTGGCAGAAACGGCGAGAAGCAAGACCTCGCATTCCAGTTTCAAACCGCCAAAGGTGCGGTCACCGGCGTAATGTTCGGCGACGAGTTCGATCTCCCCGTGCAGGACCTGAAGCTCGACGGCGACCACGTCACTTTTTCGGTGGAAACCATCAACTACTACGACGGGCGCCGAATCCGTACCGCTTATAAAGGCACTCTGAGCGAAAACATCCTCGAACTCACGCGCGAGCAGGTCACGCCGGACGCTTCCGGCAAGCAGCCGGAGAAGCCAAAAGAGCCTGCACCAAAGCTGGTCCTCAAACGCCTCACCTGATTTAGCGATATGCTGTGCAGGCATGATCCCTCGACTTTTACTGCTGGCCGCGGCCTGCGCGTGTGCCACTCTGGCCGCCCCCCTCGATTTTAAGAAACTGAATCCGGAAGACGTCAAAAAGGGCGTCGCCGTGCTCGGCGAGGGCTCCGACTTTCTGTTCGCCTTCGACTCGGCCACGACGCCCGCGCTCTTCGTCGATGGCAAAGCGACGCCGGCCATGAAGAAGGCCGGCTCCACGGGCCCGTGGATCTATACCGGGAAGCTCGAGACCGGCACATCACACTCCTTCTATTACATGGTTGACGGCAAAAAAACGGGTGGCCTCACAGACATTCCCGCTTTTGGTCCTGACTCCTACTCGCAGCCCGGCGTACCGCAGGGCAAGCTGTCAGAGAAGTTTGTCCACACCAGCAGGCTCTACCCCGGTTTGAAGACGGAGTACTGGGTATACGTGCCGGCGCAGTACGATGCCGCAACGCCAGCCGCCCTCATGATCTGGCAGGATGGCCACTATCACGTGGAGCGCGACGGGCCGCAGCAAGTGCCGCCCACGGGACAACCTCCGAGCCGCCTCCAGAATGTCATCGATAATCTGACGAACCGCAAACAAATTCCTGTCGCCATCTACCTGTTGATCGATCCGGGCACAGTTGGTGAACGCGCCATGCGGAGCGTTCAGTACGACACGGTCTCCGATCTCTATCCTCGCTTTCTTCGCGATGAGATCCTGCCTGAGCTGTACGCGAAATACAACATCCGCAAAGACAGCTACAGTCACGCCATCGCCGGCAACTCATCGGGAGGTATCTGCGCGTTCAATGCCGCCTGGTATATGCCCGATCTGTTCAGCCGAGTCCTGATGCGTATCCCCAGCTTCACGGCCATTCAGTGGAAGCCGGGCGAGCAGGACGGCGGCAATATCTATCCTTTCCGCGTTCGCCGCGAGCCCAGGAAGAATATCCGCGTTTGGATGCAGGATGGTTCGGAGGACCAGGAGCAGCTCTCGGGAAGCTGGCCGTTGCAGAGTCTGCAGATGGCGAACTCCCTGAAGATGAAAGGCTACGATTTCCATCTGACTTACGGCACGGGTACGCACAACCACTCCCAGAGCAATTCGGAAATGCCCGCCGCGCTCACGTGGCTCTGGCGGAACTACAGCGCCGAAAAGACCAGCGAAACGTACGAGATGGATCCGGCCGAAAAAGACAAGCCGCTTTTCCGCGTCAAAATCTACAACAGATGATCGACACCCCGAATCAGGGGCATCATAGCCGTAAGTACCGGAGAGAAGGAGACTACTTTCATGAATCGGGCGCCTTGGGTGTGTGTGGCCACCCTGTTTGCCGGGCTGGCTCACGGCCAGACGTTTGAGGTGGCCGACGTACATCTCAGCCCCAGCTCCACCAATCAGTTCGTGCGCACCCCGCCGGCCCGAGGCGGTCGCTATGAGATCCGGTCAGCCACTATGGTTGACCTGATTCGGATCGCCCACGGCGTGGATGGCGATAAGGTGGTCGGCGGGCCCAATTGGCTTGAACTGGATCGCTTCGATGTCATCGCGAAGGCGCCGGCGGATTCCACGACCGATACCCACAAATTGATGCTGCAGGCTCTACTCGAAGATCGATTCAAGCTCAAACTCCACAAAGACACCAAACCCCTGCCCACCTGGGTGTTGACTGCCGGCAAGAAGCCGCAGCTGAAAGAGGCTGAAGGCTCGGAACAAACGGGCTGCAAACCCAAAGCCTCAACTGGGCCGCAAGAGGGCGGTGTCCGTCTCATAACGAGCAGTCCGACAGGGGCACAGACGACCATCAATCTCGGTCCGGGCATGACCATCCAGTATGAGTGTCGGAACATGACCATGGAAGCCTTCGCCGGAGGCTTGCGAGGCATGCTGGGCGCGTCGCTGGGTCCGAATCAGGTGCTGGATCAGACCGGGCTCAAGGGAAGCTGGAACTTCGACGTGAAGTGGTCGATGCAGTTCATGGGGCCCGTGGGCGGGGCCTCCGTCGAGAGAGTCTCCATTTTCGAAGCAATGGAGAAGCAGCTCGGGCTAAAGTTGGAGGAGAAGCAGGTGCCCACGCCCGTCCTGGTCGTCGACAGCGTCACCCGAACTCCGACCCCAAACCCGCCCGAGGTGGCCAAGGAGTTGCCGACAATCCCCCTGCCGACCGAATTCGAGGTGACCGACGTCAAGGCCGCCGGCCCGGAGTTCCGGATGGGACGCTTCGCGATCCA
>JAOAPO010000465.1 GCA_025462945.1 Bryobacterales bacterium | reverse complement strand
ATCTCGAAGTTTTCGATCACGTTAGAATCGTCGCGCGAGCCAACGAATCGCAACGGGTACCAGACGACTGGGTGCAAGTCAACGACAAACATGTTGTCTTGCATGCGATTCCTGACTTTCACGGCCCTTGGCAATGCCTGAAACGATACGCTCAGATTCGTGCAGCCCTTCGGTCCGGGCAGCCAGCTCATGGTGCCATCATCCTGCGTGTAGCATCCCAACTCGCAAACATGATGGAGGGAGCGCTTTCCGAGAGAAGCCGCCCATTTGGGTTGGAGGTGGTCGGCGACCCTTACGATGTTTTTGGCCCGGGAGTGATAGGCCATCCTCTGAGACCATTGCTTCGCTGGCATTTTTCGCGCCGCTTGCGGCAGCAGTGCCTTGCCGCCGCGGGTGTAGCATATGTAACCAAGCTTTCGTTGCAGAAGCGCTATCCGACGCAGGGTATGAACGTTAGTGTCTCCGATGTGGACCTGGCGCCGGGCACGATTATCAACCGCAAGCTTGCGACACACTACTCGAGCGTAGATTTAGATCGTGATTCCGCGTTCAGCGCCCCGCGCCAACCCCAGCCAAAGGAGTCCTTTCGACTGGTTACTGTTGGGTCTCTGGAGCAGCGCTACAAGGGTACGGACATCCTGATCGATGCTATCGCCCAGTGCGTCAAGGCAGGGTTCGATTTAACAGCTGTGATCGTGGGTGACGGCAGATACCGACCAGACCTTATGGCACAAGCCGAGCGTGCCGGAATTGCCTCGCGTATTCAATTCCCAGGATGGGTGCCAGCTGGAAAAGCCGTTCGCGACATCCTCGACCAAGCGGATTTATTCGTGTTGCCCTCCCGAACGGAGGGTTTGCCGCGTGCCCTGATTGAAGCCATGGCCCGGGGGCTTCCGTGCTTAGGGACGGCTGTGGGCGGGATCCCCGAGTTGCTGGAGGGCGATAGCCTTGTGGCCCCGAACGACGCGTCGGCACTCGCCAACAGCATCCAGCGAGTGCTGTCGAACCCATCAGCGATGGGAACGATGTCGCGAAGGAACACAGTGGTCGCGAGTGAGTATTCCTCGGACGTGCTAAAGGAACGCCGCCACGAGTTCTATCTGCACCTCCGCGCGTGCGCAGAGGCTTGGGACCTCGCGCGGAGAACGTAGGATGCGCGTTCTTCACGTAGTCAAAACAGCGGACGGCGCTGGCTGGGCGGCGGATCAGGCCGCGGAACTTGTGAAGCTTGGCGTCGAAGTCCACGTGGCACTGCCACGGGCCGAAGGTAGAACCGTCGCAAGGTGGGTGCTCAGCGGAGCGGTGCTGCACGTCACACCAACGGACTTGCCCGTTCGCGCCCCCTGGTTGTTACCTTCCGCAATGGACTGTCTCCGGAATCTCATCGCCAGTGTTCGCCCGGACATCATCCACAGTCACTTCTTCGGCTCCACGCTTCTCTTGCGGCTCGCGCTCGGCGCCGATCATGAGATTCCGCGGCTATTCCAAGTTCCTGGCCCCTTACACCTAGAGCATTGGTTTTGGCGCAATCTCGAACTCTCGACTGCCGGATCTTCTGACTCCTGGATCGCATCCAGCCGATGTATTCTTGGTCACTATCAGGCGGCAGGAATAGCCGAGGAGCGCCTATACCTGAGTTACTACGGGATCCGTGTGGCTACCTACTCAACAGCCAGAAGTGGGCTGCTGAGGAGCCGCTATGGCATACCGGCTAATCTAAAAGTCATTGGTAACGCGAACTTTATGTATCCACCCAAGCGTTACCTGGGCCATCGGGTGGGGGTGAAAGCCCACGAAGACGTCATTGATGCGCTGGGCATTGTTCTGAGGCAGCGAGCCGACGTTATCGGCGTTCTGATCGGAGGAAGCTCAACAGCTTCCGACAGCTACGAACATCGCCTTCGTGAGCGCGCCCGCGCAGTCGCAGGAGACCGCATAGTAATGGCTGGATATTTGCCGATTGACGAAATTCGCCAGATGTGGCCCGATTTCGATCTCGCCGTGCATGTTCCAATCTCCGAAAATTGTGGCGGCGTGGCCGAAGCCATGCTAGCCGGCGTTCCCACCATCGCGGGGAATGTTGGTGGATTGCCGGAGTTGGTGATAGAGGGCGTGACAGGTAGTCTTGTCCCGATCAGGCAACCCGAGGAACTGGCTCGCACCATCCTGCGAGTGCTCGCAGCGCCGGATCACTACTTGGCGCTCGCGAAGAATGCGCAGGTTCTGGCCCGCCTCTTGGCTTCGACAGAGCGTACGGCGCGTGAAGTTTTCGCCATCTACACCCATCTTCTTGGTAAAGACATTTCGCCACTTCCCCGGTTCGAGGCGAGACACGCTCTTGCCGAGAATTCCAGATCAGCGCTTTGAGAAAACTTGATTACAAATCGGTTTCCGCAGATTCGATGACGCTCCTTCACGTATGTACTGATTCGAGGACTCTAGGCTTTGTTTTACAGCAGATGCTGTTCATGCGTGCGAGGGGATATGAAGTTCAGGCGATGGCTTCGCCCGGTGGATACGAGTCAACGCTGCGCAAGCATTCAATCACGTTTCACGCCATCAAG
>JAOAPO010000453.1 GCA_025462945.1 Bryobacterales bacterium | reverse complement strand
GAAAACGGAGTGTACGGGTGAGAAGAACGCCGGAAAGGCCCTTTCCATGAGAGAGGCAATGATCCAGCACCGCGCCAGTCCCGCGTGCTTCAGTTGCCATGCCCGCATGGATCCAATTGGGTTCGCTATGGAAAATTTCGATCCGGTGGGACGCTGGCGTGACCGTGATGCGGGTCAGCCTATCGATACGGCCGGGGTTTTTCCTGACGGCGTGAAGTTCGAAGGCATGGCCGGACTGAAACAGGCGCTCCTCAGCCATCCCGAAGAGTTTCTGTCGACAATGGCCGAGAAGCTGCTGATGTATGGCATCGGCAGGAATGTGCAGTATTTTGACCAGCCAGTGCTCCGGGCCATCGTGAAAAAGAGCGCCCTGGTGAACAACACGTTTGCGTCGCTGGTTCAGGCGGTGGCCGCCAGCGCTCCGTTCACCACCAGAGAAACGCAGCCAGCACGAGCCGACACGGATAATGCATCGAGGCAAAAATGACGTTCATCACGAAGAGAGCATTGCAGCGGCGCACTTTCCTGAGGGGTTTGGGAGCGGTGGTTGGCCTGCCCCTGCTCGACGCCATGATCCCTGCGCTCGCCGCGGCGCCCCTGAAAAACACGCCGCGGTTGGGCTTCATCTACATTGCAAACGGCGTCATTCAGGACCAGTGGATTCCAAAGAGCGTAGGCCGGAATTTCGACCTGCCTCCCATCCTCAAGCCGCTGGAGCCTCTGCGGAATCACGTGAACGTGCTGAGCGGGCTCTCGCATCTGCAGGCCGACACCTTCGGCGATGGCACCGGAGACCATCCCCGCTCTTCTGCCGTTTGGCTCACCGGCGTCCACGCCTATGACCGCAGCCGGCCGGACGTCGAGGTGCGCCTGGCAACCTCCGCGGACCAGATTGCCGCCCGCGCGATCGGCAAAGCAACGCAGGTAGCGTCGGTCGAGATGATTGTCGATCCCCCGACGCAGGGTGCCTGCGATACCAGCGACTGCTTCTTCAATAACACCATCTCCTGGCACAATGCCACGACACCAAACCCGGCCGAAGTTCATCCCCGAGCGGTGTTTGAACGCCTGTTCGGCGACGGCGGCGATGCCTCGCAACGGATGGCGAGGCTGAAGCGCAACGGCAGCATTCTCGATTCGGTAATGAAGGAAGTGGGGGGGCTCGAAAAGACCCTGGGGCCTGGCGACCGCGCCAAGCTGACGGAGTATCTGGAATCGGTTCGCGAGGTGGAGCAGCGGGTGCAGAGCGTGGAGGCGCGCGGCATTCAGACCATCCAACTGCCCGACCGGCCCACCGACATCCCGGCGAACTTCGACGAGTACCTGAAGCTTATGTACGACCTGCAGGCGCTCGGCTTCCAGGCCGATGTCACGCGCGTGTTCACGATGATCGTGGCTCGCGAACTGAGCACCCGCACCTATGCCCACATTGGCGTGCCGGACCAGCATCATCCCGTCTCGCATCACCGCAACGACACAGAGCTGATTGCAAAGAAAGCAAAGATCGACACGTACCATGTGGAACTCCTGGCATACTTCCTGGGCAAGCTCCAATCCATGCAGGATGGCAATGGCACCGTGCTCGACCAGAGCCTGATCCTCTATGGCGGGGGCATGGGCGATGGCAATCTGCACCGGCATTCCAACCTCCCCTGCCTGATGGCGGGCAAGCTTGGCGGGCAGTTCGAAACTGGCAGGCATCTCGCCTATCCGCTCGATACACCGATGTCGAACCTGCTGCTTTCGATCCTGAACAAGGCAGGCGTAAACATCGAGAAAATCGGCGACAGCACCAGCCCACTCGAAGTTTAGTGGCTGCTTATTGCGCCTCGGTGCTTCTCAAGCCGCAGCAGGGGAGTGCTCGTTACTCGCGGCGACTGCAGAGACCAGAACCGATCGGTATTTAGACGATTCGTGGGAACGTGCTCGTGCAGTTCAGGCGAAAGTTCTGCCGTATCACTTTTTCATCGGAGCGTTGATCAGCTCGTACGCGGACCGAACCGCTTCAGAGGGAGTATCCTGCGTATTTGTGTAGCGGGATGAACATCGGTCAGCACGAAAGGGCAGTCGACGATCTTCGTTTTCTTCGGTCGGGAGCGCAATTTATTTCTGATATGGGCAGGGTTGCGATGGAACAACCCCAGTTAGGTGGAAGCGCCAGCGATTTCTGGAATCAGATTAGAAGTCCGACGGCGGGGTGATCCACTGCTCTACTGGCCGTCAAGCTGGAGTCGGCGGTACTCGACGGGCTTTGCCACTTCCCAGCAGGAGACGTTGAGGGCAAGACTGGCGTCGGAGCCGGTCAGCATTTGCAGGAGCGAGGTGCCCGGGGGGGACAAACGACCACGTCTACCTTTTCGCTATGTGGAAGACAGTTGGTCCAGCACCAGCCGACCGAGAGGGTCAACCGTCGCTGCCACCACATGAACGCTCAAAGGCAACGAAGCACCGGCAGCTGGAGCTATAACAACTCCGGAGTATTCCGGACGCAGAATAACTCGGGAGTCGGGATGCCGAGCAAATCCAGAATTTCTACAGGCGGCAATTCGGCATTCCATGCGCGGGGCCCCAATTCAAAACACGAACCGGCGAGGCTCGACTGCTTCAGCTGGAGTTACGGTCCTAACCCTGCTCGACAGAAGCGCCAGTGGGCGCCAGATCAGTCACGATAGGCGGTAGGGAAACGTCAGGACGCAGCCTTGAACTGGCAGGTTTGCGATGTATCTTGCGAAACATGTGGGCGATGGAGTACGACGAAGATGGGCAAGTTTTACAACGGACGCCACCACGACGCACACAGGCCGAGCAAGTCGTTCGCGGAATCCGCCTTCTTTCAACGGAACAGCCGCGGATGCTACTCCCGGATTCGAACGTCATCGAGGAGAAGTTCGCGGGCTTAGCTAAGTCAATGCTGACATACAAATCTGGTTCAGCGGTTAACTGGCAAGTCACCTACAGCCCGATTAGTCGCGACTCTGCGTTCTCCACCCGACATGGTCGGGTGGGCGAACTCGAGCCGTCAGTTAGGTCAACTGCCGCAGGTGATCTTTGCTGCCGCCCAATCGCCGTGGTCGGAGTTAATGCCGTTGGTGCCCCCATCGGTGATCACGAGGCGCAGTTCAGTGTTGCCCGACAGCGTTAACGTTGCGGTTTTGGTTGCGGTCGCGCCAGTCATGAGGCCGCTGTCATACTGCTTGGTCCCGTCCACCCAGACCTGAAAGATGACAGAGCCGTTGCTGCCTACTTCGTCATCGACACCCACATCCGTTGTGAATGCCGTACATCCGGTGACGGA
>JAOAPO010000444.1 GCA_025462945.1 Bryobacterales bacterium | reverse complement strand
ACTGATTGCCGATCCGACCGAGAATCTACCGGGCGCGCTCGACGAAGGAAAGCGGATTCTGGAGATTGGAAAGGCGACGACCGGGCTTGAAGTGACTGCCCTGATGCAGGGTCAGGCCACGCGGCTCGCCATACTCTCGGCTCTGCGCTCCGGCCAGTTCGACTGTGTTCACTATGCGGGCCATGGCTTCTTCGATCCTCAGATGCCGTCGAGGGCAGGCCTGATCTGCGCCGGTGAAGAGATTCTGACTGGCTCCGATCTTACCGGCATCAGCAACCTGCCTTCCCTCGTGTTCTTCAACGCATGCGAAGTGGGCAGGGTGCGCGGGAAGGCACCGGCCGAATCGGCAACGGCGAAGGCGGGCTCGATGGCTGGCGTCGCCGAAGCCCTGATGCGCGGCGGCATCGCGAACTTCATGAGCACGTACTGGCCAGTTGGCGATGCTTCCGCCGAAACCTTCGCCACGACTTTCTACGAGATGGTCCTGGCTGGTCAAACGATTGGGAACGCCCTGTTGGCCGGTCGGAAGAAGATTGATGAAGCGAAGAACCGCGACTGGGCTGATTACCTCCTCTACGGCAGCTACGACTTCGTCCTCAAACGCCGCGCCGACCAGGCATAAAATAAATATGAGCTTAATATTACATATTTTAGCTCGCCATTAAGGTTTCATTAAGTTCGACGATTGCCGTGTGATAGATTGTCGGACAATGAAATGTCTTTCAGGCTTCCACCGATTAAGCGCGGGAGTGAGAGTATTCGCACCTTGTATTTTTCTGCTTTCCTCTCACCTTTTCGCGCAAGGCGTTAACAGCAGCATTGTCGGGACCGTAACTGATCCCTCCAGTGCGGTTGTCCCTGGAGTCCGCGTCACGGCGGTCAATGCGAACACCGGCGTCCGCGCATCCGCTGTGACCGATGGCGGCGGGAACTTCCGCGTCCCGTATCTCCAACCCGGCCAGTACAATGTTGACGCGGAAGCCACCGGCTTCAAGCGCTTCGTTCGCAATAACATCACTTTGGAACTCGATCGCGAGCTTCGCCTTGAGGTCAAGCTCGAGACGGGGCAGGTTTCGGAGTCGATCAGCGTTACCGGCGCGGCTGAGATGGTGCAGACGGAGACCGGTGCACTCAGCACCACCGTTGAGAACCGGCAGGTCGTGAACCTCCCCTTGCTTGGCCGCAACCCGCAGGAATTCAAGAACCTCTCGCCGGGTGTCATCAAGAACCGCGATGGCGACATCGTCACGAATGGCGGCATGGTTCGCAAGGACCCGTACTACATCGACGGCGCGCACAGCTCCAACCACGTGTGGAGCGGCAGCCCCGTCAACCCGAATCCCGACGTCGTTTCAGAAGTGAAAGTCGTCACCAACAGCTTCTCCGCCGAGTACGGGCAGACCAGCGGTTCGGTCATGCTGTCGAACACGAAGAGTGGTACGAACGAAGTACACGGCACGCTCTTCGAGTTTCTGCGCAATGACAAGCTGAACGCCGGCAACTACTACAATGGCCAGAAAAACATTCTCCGCTTCAACCAGTTCGGCGGCACCGCCGGTGGTCCGGTCATCAAGAACAAGACCTTCGTCTTCGGTGGGCTTCAGTTCACCCGCCAGCGCGGGACGACAGTCTTCAACAACTACACGCTGCCTCTCCCCGGCTTCCGCAGTGGTGACTTTTCTGGTATCCTGGCCGAACAGCTTGGGGTCGACGCCCTCGGGCGTCCGGTCTTCCGCAACCAGATCTTCGACCCGCGCACTCAGCGCACGACGAAGAACGCAGCCGGCGCCGATATCGTGATTCGCGACGCCTTCTCGGGCAACGCGATACCCGCGAGCCGCCTGAGCCCCGCCGCCCTGAAGCTGCAGTCGTTCTATCCGGCGCCGCTCACCAACGCCGTCGCCGCGAACTATGGTGCCTCCGGCTCGAACGTCAACAACCAGTACGCCCTCGATCTAAAGGTGGATCACAATTTCTCTGATACCGACAAGATCATGGGTCGTTACTCGGTAACAGGTCAGACGCAGATCATGCCGCAGCTCTTCAACAACCTCATCGGTGGCGGCACGTCCGCCGGTACAGACCTCACCAACACCGCTCGGCAGGCCGTCCTGAACTACATTCATATCTTCGGAGCTCGCACCACGAACGACCTCCACCTCTCGTATTTCCGAACCTTCCCGAAACGCTACAACGCCGGCTACGGTCAGTTGAGCCAGGCGGATTTGGGAATTTTCGGCATGAACACCGCGAACGAGAAGAAGGGTTCCCCGCTGATCGACTTCGCGGGCACGGGGGCGTTCGCCTCACTCGGCAGCCCGTCCGGCTCGCTCCTGCTCGAAAAGCAGGAAAGCTTTGCGCTCGTCAACATAACGACCCTTGTCCGGGGCAGTCACACCATTAAGTTCGGCGGTGAAATTCGGAAGCTTCGAACCGACAACATCCAGCCGCAGCCGGATAACGGCCGCTTCACCTTCAGCAACCTCTTCACCGATCAGCGCGGGTTCAACAACACCGGCTACGACTACGCCGGGTTCCTGCTTGGCCTCCCGCAGGCCTACACGTACGAGAATTATCCCGGCTACATCTCGCCCCGCACCTCGGTCTACGCAGTCTTCGTGCAGGATGACTTCCGCGTCAGCAAGCGCCTTACGCTCAATCTCGGCATGCGCTGGGACGCGCCACTCTACTGGAGCGAACGCAAGAACCGCAGTGGTGTCTTCGACCTCGACCAGCGCCGGTTTCTGCAGTTCGGCGCCAACGGCTTCCGCACCACGAACTGGGATCAGGACTACAACAACATCGGCCCCCGCTTCGGCTTTGCCTACTCGCCCTTCAGCCAAAGATCGACCGTCGTACGCGGCGGCTACGGGTTGTTCACCATCAGCCAGCAGGGCTTTGGACAATCCGGCGGTTTGCCCCGGCAGCCCATCTTTGCAGACGCTGACGCTGGCCGCTACACCACCACCGACCAGGTCACGCCGAAGACAACGCTCGATCTGATCCCGTATACCCCCGCCGACAAGACCGGTGCGAATGCCGCGTCCGTCAACATCTTCCCGGCAAAAAACCCGGTGGCTTACTTCCAGCAGTGGAACCTGAACGTTGGCCACCAGATCTCCAGCTACTTCTTCGAAGTGGGCTATGCCGGCAGCCGGGGCGCGCACTTGCCTTACGGCAACTACAACCTCAATGCGATCGGGCCGAACGCGGCAGCCGCGGCACAGGGCCGGCTCGTGGCCCCGTACATCGCCTTCCCGCAATACCCGAACGGCGTCACGGTCAATACGTCCATCGGGTCGTCTAACTATAATTCGCTTCAGGTGAAGGTGGAGCGCCGGTACGCCAATAGTCTCGGCTTTCTCGCTGCCTACACGTTCCAGAAGACGATGGCGGTTGGCGACCTCGGCTACCGGGATCCTCTCGGCAACCGCAATCTGGACCGCGGCATCGAGCCCAACAGCGCTCCGCACCGTTTCACTATCGCGTATACCTACGCGCTGCCGTTCGGCAAAGGCCACCGCTGGCTTACCGGCGGCCTCGCCTCCTATGTACTCGGCGGCTGGGAGTTCAACGGCATCACCACCATCCAGAGTGGCTTCCCGCTCACTGTCACTACCTCGCAGAACCAGTGCCAATGCGGCGCCATTAACCGGCCCAATGTCTCCCGCGATCCGAATATCAGCAGCGACAAGCGATCCGTGAATCAGTGGTTCGACACGACAGCGTTCAGCATCCCGGCTCAATACACTATCGGCAATGCCGGTCGCGGCCTTTTCTACGGCCCGGGCCTCATCAACCACGACCTGAACCTGGGCAAGCGTTTCGTCGCGCCAATGCTCGGCGAAAGGTCCAACCTTGAGTTCCGCGCTGAGATGTACAACCTCAGCAACACGCCCTACTTCGCCAATCCGAACACCACGCTCGGACAGAACACGTTCGGCCGCATCACCGCCGTTTCAGGTTCCAGCCGGACCATCCAGATGGCTTTAAAGCTGAATTTCTAAGGCTCGCGATAGACGCGAATCCGATGATCGGTGAAGGTGAGGCCCGGCAGGGGTGTCGCCTTCACCATGTGGCAGGTGAGACAACTGGTGTCATTCTGCCGCGGACAATTCGAAACAACTAAAGATGCCGGAGCGTGACAGCTCTGGCATTTTTTTTCATAGTCGGGCTTCTCCGGATAGGGTCGGCCATGCGGGTCATGACAAGTCACGCACGTCAGCGCCTGGCTGGACTGATAGCACTTACTCGCCATCAGTCCAACGGGCGCGAAGCGGATCGACAGCGCATCGGCCTTTTCGGGTGATGTCTTGTTGGCCGCATTCTGATCAGGCATGCGATGGCACTCAGCGCAGGCCTGAACGCTCGCGTTTTTCCGAACGTTGGCCCGCCCGGGCGCACTTACATGGTCGCTGCCGCCGCCATGGCAACGCTCGCACTGAACGCCCGGCTGCATCGCACCAAAGTCAGGACCCGGCTTCACATTCGTGGCGTGGCAATTGAAGCAGCGGAAGATCGTCTGCGCGGTCTGGGTCTGGCCGAGTGCTGCCGCGGCAGACTGCGGGATCGCACTTGGGTGGCCCATCGTCATGCCCGGTCGCTGCAGAGCCGAGTACCAGGTTACGCGATGTTCGAAGTACTTACCGTCCCGTTCACCTACAGGTGTGAACGCAAGCATGCCCGCCCCGAATACCCACGTGAGTGGCGCCTTCTGCCGGTCGTCACCCAGGCTTGACTCCACAATCCAACCCTCAGGTGTTTGCGAATACGCCAGTTCAACACCGCCGCGCTCCGCCACAGGGCGATCCAAAAGCCCCGGCAGCCGACTGTTCTCGGCACGGCTCAGCGCGCGGGAATGCAGGCTGGCGGCGTGCCTGCGACTTTGTTCTATGTGACAGCCGGAACACTTCGCAGACCCAACGAAGGTCTGCGCGGAAAGCAACACAGGGAGGCCCAGACCGAGAATGAAAGCGCCGCCCCGCACCGTTACATTCTAACGGTCACCTGCACTCCTGCTTATGCGCGGACGGCGCGATGATGGCCATATGCACGAACTTGAAGTGCTGCTGATCATGGTCCTCGCCGCCGTCGCCCTTGCCGCCGCGGCACGGCGACTCGGGGCCCCTTACCCCATCTTCCTCGCGCTGGGTGGAGCGGCGCTGGCGTTCGTGCCGGGTACGCCCGCGTTTACCGTCCCACCCGATCTTGCACTGGCTCTCTTCATCGCACCCGTCCAGCTGGATGCCGCCTACGACGCATCCCCCCGCGACATCAAA
>JAOAPO010000387.1 GCA_025462945.1 Bryobacterales bacterium | reverse complement strand
TCCAGGGGGTCGCACTTGCGGCTGCTTCACGTCATCAGCCAAATCCGGAAATCATTCCGAAAGGAACCAAACCGCGTGATAGCATCTCTGGCACTGGCGTCGGTTTGCCCCGATGCCCCGTGGAGGTGCGTATGCGCTTTAGCAAAATCTATGTGATTATCGGGTCGCTCTTTCTTGCGCTGAGCGAGATTCAGGCTCAGCAGGCTCCGAGCGCGATCCTGGGGCGAGTGCTTGATCCGAGCGGCGCGGCCGTTGTCGGCGCAACCGTTGAGGTCACCAACACCGCTACGGGGGCGCATCTGACGGCTCCCACCAGCGCCACGGGTGACTACGTGCTGCCGTTTCTGATGCCCGGATCTTACGCGCTCAGCGTGGAGGCTCCCGGCTTCCGGAAATCGTTGCGTCCGCAAATCCAGGTTCGCGTCGATGAGCGCATCACCATTGATGTCGCTCTCGAAATTGGCCAGTCCACAGAGAGCGTACAGATCACAGCGGAATCGCCCCTGCTCGATACGTCCACCACATCCATGGGTCAGGTTCTCAGCAGCAAAGCCGTTCTGGACCTGCCATCACTCACCGGCAATGTCATGCCGATGGCAGCTCTGTCTCCCGGCGTTCTTTTTATGCCAACGTTCCCCAAAGACGTACGGCCGTTCGACACGGGGTCCGGCTCGGCGATTGCGGGCGACGGCACGCGAGTCGGCACCGCGCAGTTTCTTCTTGACGGCGCCATGAACAACGCCAACTCCGGGTTCGCCTACTCGCCGCCTCCGGGCGTGGTGCAGGAAGTGAAGGTGCAGACCGCGTCCTTCGATGCCGGTTATGGCTATATGAGCGGAGTCACCGTCAACATGAGCCTGAAATCGGGCACGAACGAACTGCATGGCCAAACTTACTACTTCAACCAGAACCCTGTGTTCTACGCCAATCGCTTCTTTCTGAATCGCGTCGGCGCGCCGAAAGTAGCCTATAAATCGCATCGCTGGGGCGGTAATGTAAGTGGACCGGTCGTCATTCCAAAGCTCTACAACGGGCGCAACAAGACTTTTTTCATGTACGGTTACGAAGGCATCTGGACGTTCGATCCCGTTTCCATTGGCTACGAGGCAGTCCCCACCGCAGCCCAACGGGCTGGCGATTTCTCCAGCCTTCTCGCGCTCGGAACCAGATACCAGATCTACGATCCCTTCTCCATCGTGCCGGCGACGGGTGGCCTCTACGCGCGGCAGCCGCTGCCAGGCAATCGTATTCCTCCCAGCCAGATCAACCCGGCAGGCGCGAAAATAGCCGCTCTCTTCGACAATCCGAACCTTCCCGGAAATTCCGATGGAGTCAACAACTACACCAACGGTCGGAACTCACACGACACTTTCTACAATCACATCGTCAAAATCGATCAGATGATCTCCGACAAACAGCGATTCTTTGTCCGCGCGGACGTGACCAGGAACCGCCGCGTGCAGGACCAGCGCCATAACGATGCGGTCGGCCACCTGCAATATCGCTATAACCGCGGAGCCGCTATCGACCATATCTATACCGTCTCCCCTGAATTCTTCATCAACACCCGTTACAGCTACACCCGCTACATCGATGGCTTCTTCCCGGATCAGGTCGGCTGGGACCTCGCGGGCCTGGGTTTCTCGTCCACCTTCATCAATCAGATCAAGGCAATCTCCCCTGCGCTCGTCAGGCTTCCCCGTATAGACACTACCGGGTACTCCTCCCTTTCGGTGCAGAACCAGAACTGGAATCCGGTCGATGCGCACGACTTCGCGGTGAATGCGACGAAGATTCACGGCACTCACAACGTCCGTGCCGGTTTGGGCTACCGAGTCTATAAACGCAACTCGACCGACTACGGAACATCTTCCGGAACGTTGACGTTCGGCACCAACTGGACGCGCGGACCGTTCGACACCTCCGGCAGTTCGCCCATCGGCCAGGGGCTCGCAAGCCTGCTGTACGGGCTGCCCACTGCCGGCACATTTCCCATCAGCGCCAGCTATGCCGAGCAGGCGAAGATCCTCGCGACGTATGTCCAGGATGACTGGAAAGTCCGCACCGGCCTGACGATCAGTATTGGGCTGCGTTATGAATTGCCATCGCCCATGACGGAGCGTTTTGACCGAAGCGTGCAAGGCTTCGATTTCGCGGCGGCGAGTCCGATTCAGGCCGCCGCCAAAGCGGCCTACGCAGCGAACCCAATCCCGCAGCTGCCTCCCGATCAGTTCCGCGTTACCGGCGGCCTGACCTTCCCCAACGTGAACGGAAACCCGCGCACGCTCTGGAATTACAACAGGAAAAACTTCATGCCGCGCGTCGGTCTGGCTTATTCGCTCACGCCCCTGACCGTCATCCGCGCGGGCTTCGGCATTTATTTTGAGCCCAATGGCGTTCCGAATTTCGACGTGATTCAGACGGGCTTCACTCAAACCACACAGTTGGTGTCATCGGTCGACAATGGCCAGCACTATCTGGGGACTCTGACAAATCCATTCCCGAACGGTCTTTTGGCACCCGCCGGCGCGGGCAACGGCCTCAGCACCAACCTCGGGCAGAGCGTCAGCTTCTTCAACCCCAATCTGAAAACGCCTTATATGGAGCGCTGGCAGTTCGCGGTCCAGCGAAGCCTGCCCGGCAGCTCGGTGATCGAGGTCTCTTATGCGGGAAACCGGGGCGTTCGACAGCGCATCAGTCGCAATCTGGACGCCCTGCCCAACCAGTACCTGAGCACTTCCGCCGTCCGGGACCAGCAGACCATCAACCTTCTGACCGCGCAGGTACCCAATCCGTTTTATCCCCTGCTTCCGGGAACAAGTCTGGCGGGAACCACAGTGGCCAGGTCGCAATTGTTGCTGCCCTACCCTCAGTTCACCGGCGTCTCCAGCGACACCAACCAGGGCTACTCGTGGTATCACTCGCTTCAGACGCGCTACGAAAAGCGCTACTCCCAGGGCTTCATGACAACGGTTTCGTGGACGTGGTCCAAGCTGATGGAAGCACGAACTTATCTGAACGCCGGCGATCCCATGCCGGAGAAAGTCATCTCCGATCAGGACCGCACGCACAGACTCGCGATCTCCGGTGTCTACGAGCTTCCATTCGGGAAGGGCAGGCCCTGGGGAAACGGGACGAAAGGCCTGGTGTCGAAGGCCATCAGCGGCTGGCAGGCGTCGCTCATCTATCAGGCACAAACGGGTCCACCGCTGGGCTTTGGGAATGCCTTTTTTAACGGCGACCTGGCGGCCATCGTGATACCGGACAGTCGACGCACGGTGGATCGGTGGTTCAACGTAGACGCCGGATTCGAGAGAAACTCCGCCGCGCAACCCGCATCGAATCTTCAGAAACTGAGCAGCCGCTTCTCCGGCATCCGCGCCGCCGGCACGAACAACATCGATTTCGGGCTGATCAAGAACACGCAGTTCCGGGAACGGTTTCAGCTCCAGTTCCGGGCGGAGGCAATCAACGCCTTCAATCACCCCCAGTTCCTCGCCCCCAACACCACACCCAGCAGCAGTGCCTTCGGTCAGGTGACGGCGGAATGGTCCTCCCCGCGGACGATCCAGTTAGCGATGAAGATTCTCTTCTGAGTTGCAGGATCTCCCGAATTTCACTCAACTCTTGCTTGTGAACGGTCCTGCCGGCGAGCGCCATGTCGCCCCTTGCAATCCGGTACGAACACGCCCACTAGGCAGGTCGCATCTTGTCTCTGCTCACCGATTCGAGCCGATTGAGCCGTCGAACGGTAATAACACACCAGCGGCGCGTCCCCCCGAACGTTCAACGACATCCATAGTCAGCGAAGGATCAGAACGCGGTGCCTTGGTTTGGGTTCGCTTTCAATGCCTGCTCTTGTTCCCAGAGCTCCAAAGGAACGTACCCCTCCAGTCGTATCCTCCACGTCGCGGCTAAAGTGCAAGGCCAGCACCGAACTGAAAATGGGTGAAGAAGGCGTCCGATTGACTACGATCGACCCAGGCGTTGCACCCTCGATCGCCATCCCCAGCGCCAGGGCCTCGGCGCCGTCCGTGGCCACGACTAGCTGCACGGCCACTTCGCCCTTCGGACAACGCCATGTGGAGGAGAAAGCCGTCAGCGCGTACGCTCCTCCGTGAGTGCGTTGTCGCCGGACTGTTTCATGGACACGGTGTCCCAGGCTAAACCGGAGCCCTTCCGCGGACTTCCTTGCCACCGTATTTCGCGATGGTGGTAGTGTCGATGTTCGAGCCAACCTTCCTTTCGCCTTTGGCGGTCACCTTCACCCCGTCGCGGGTGGCTTCCCGCGTCGCCGTAAGGCTGGTGATTGGCGACACCCCGGTGGGTGTTGTCGATTTTGCCGTGTTGTACTTCCAGG
>JAOAPO010000366.1 GCA_025462945.1 Bryobacterales bacterium | reverse complement strand
TGGATCGACTCCGAGGCGGGAAACGGCTGCACGTTTTACTTCGCGCTGCCGAGCGCAGACACAGTGCAGCACAGTCAGGGAATCGGGTCTATGGTGGAGCGTGCCGCCGGGGAATAGAATTGCGGTGATGCTCACACGCCGCGCGTTCATGCCTGGGATGGCATTGGGTTTCGCGAACTGCCACCAGAGGCAGCGCAAGACGGTGGCGGTGATTCCCAAGGCGAACGCGGACCTGTTCTTCCTGACGGTGCGGGCGGGCGCGGAACGGGCGGCGAGCGACCTGGATGTGGCGATGACCTGGAACGGGCCGGATCACGAGACCGAGTACAGCCGACAGATCCAGATTGTGGATGCGACGATCGCCCGGGGGGTGGATGGCATTGCGATTTCGGCGACGGACGACACGGCGCTGGCGGGTCCGCTGGAACGTGCAATTCGGGCGGGGATACCGGTCACACTGTTCGACTCGGCAGCTAAGATTGAGAACTACGTGAGCCTGATCGCCACGGACAACTACGGGGCGGGTTGTACGGCGGCTCGATCTCTGGCTGGTCTGCTGCCGCCGACGAGCACGGTTGCGATGTTGATGCAGAAGCCGGGGGGCAGGTCGACGGAACTGCGAGAACACGGCTTCGAGGAGACGATGGCGAAGGAGTTTCCCGGCGTCACGATTGTGGCGCGACAGTATGGCCTGGGTGATCGGGCTAAGTCGGTGGCAATTGCGGAGAATATTCTGACGGCGCATCCGAAGGTTGGGGGGATGTTTGCGTCGAGCGAGGCCTGTTCGCTGGGCGCGATTCGGGCGATTCGGTCGCGCGGGCTGGGCGGGAAAATCAGGCTGGTTACGTTCGATGTCAGCGATATCCACATTGAGGCGCTGCGCGACGGGACGACCGACGTGATGATGGTGCAGGATGCGTTTCGGATTGGGTATGAGGCGGTGAAGTCGTTGACCGACAAGCTGGCGATGCGGGGTACGGCGCGGGTGCTGGACATACCGGCGCGAGTGGTGGTTCGAGGGGATCTGGGGAAGGCTGAGGTGGAGGCGCTGTTGAGGCCTGGCGGGGTTGGGAGGTAGAGGGTGCCGGCGCGGATCGGGCGGCTAGCGGCTCGCAAGGTCCTCGATGGCTGCCGAGAGACCGGTGGTAGCGCGGGCCAGCCGGTCGTAGTCGAGTTCGTCCGGAGTGTCCTCATCTCCCTGCCTCAGTTAGCCACGAGTCAGGCTGAGGGACAGAGAGTTGATTGCTTTGATTGTGCTGCGCACATAGACAACCTCGGCTCGCGAGCGTTGCTCAGCTTCGCGATGTCGGCGCGGACGTCTTCGATCCAGCCTGTCACCGGTTTGCTTCGATCGTGCAGTTCGTCCGGGTGCGCGTACTCATGGGTATAGAAGTTCGTCAGGACGCTCGATCATTGCCGCGGGTTTGAGGCTGCTGGACGCATGGTCGAGATAGACCGGGGGCGCTTTCCGTTGCTTCCGAGGATTGGGAAGTCGCGCCTGATTTCGTCGACGGGCAGAGCGGTGGCACTCGGCATTGATCCTCCTGGACAGCTCTCAACATGCAATTCGAAATCCAGCGATGGGCGGCAATTCAGATGGTCAAAAGCGGAGCCTGAGAGACAATGAATTGCGAGCTAAAAGGTTGACTGAAGTTCTCGACGAGCATTCATGACGCGTCCACCCCGCCCTTCGAGTGCAAGTCCGCGACTGCCGCCTCTGCATCGCCAAGGGAACGCCGGTGCCGACCCGACCATTCGTGTGATTGAGGTTACGCACCACGAGATCATCGCGCTCAAGCCGGCGGGCCTGGCCAGCGAGCTGCCGCGCGATCCGGCAGCGGACTCGTTCGTGCGTCGGCTCGGAGCTCAGGGATTCTCTGGCCTGCGGCTGGTGCACCGACTTGACGCGGCGTCCTGTGGGCTGATGCTGGTGGCCCGCTCGGCTGAGGCCGCGGCGCATTATTCGCAGGAGATTGCCGCACGTCGCTGGCACAAGTGGTATGTGGCCCAGGTCGCGCTCCCGAACTGGAGGGCAGAGCAACTGGTGGGGGCTCATAAGTCGTACCTGAAAGTGGAGGGGGCTTCGGCGCGCGTTGTTCATGCGGGCGGCAAGCCGTCGTTTTTGGATGTGACTCTGGCCACCTCCGTGCCGGATGTGCCCGACGAGAGCCATCTGCTGGTGCACCTTCGGACGGGCCGTTTCCACCAGATCCGGGTGATGCTGGCAGACCGGGGAGCGCCTCTTTCAGGGGACAGTCGCTACGGGGGCCCGACTGGGCGGCCGATGTACCTGGAGCACGCGATTCTCGGGGTGCGGGTGTTTCCGTCGCTCGAGTCGCGCGTTTGGCTGGCGCCGTCCCATCCCGACCGGGTGCGGTGGGCACCTGCTTTGTCCAATGCTGTGAACGCGCAGGCGCGCGCGCTTTCCCCCTTGCCTGCAGAGGACCGGGAATGAACGCTCGCGCGAACGCCATGAAGATTACTGTTCTGCTTCTGTTAGGGTGCCTCTCGGTCTTGGGGGCGGTGAGTGAACCACCGGCGCTGGTCATCGTGCTGGTCATCGACGGGCTTCGGCCCGATTCGATTACTCCAGCGACGATGCCGAACCTCGATCGTCTGAGGTCGGGAGGAGTATGGTACACGCACTCCCATTCTGTCTTTCCGACGGTCACGCGGGTGAACACTGCCAGTATCTCCACGGGTACGCTGCCCTCGCAGCATGGAATTGCCAGCAACGCTGTGTATCTTCCGGCGGTGTCCGGAGGGGTACTCAGCAACGGGGACTATCGCAATCTGCTCAAGTGGGGCGAGGCGAATGGTGGCCGTGTGGTGGGGCCGAAGTCGCTGCATGAATACCTGCAGGCAGCCTCGATTGGCTACGTCGCGGTGAGTTCGGGATCTAGCGGCAACGCTCTGCTGCTCAATCCCACGGCGCCATACGGGAACGGGCAGCTCATCAACGGCGGTCTGGAGAACGGCGCGCGCGTCGCGTTTCCTGATTCGCTGAATGCCGCACTGCTGGAGAAGTTCGGCGCAGTGAAGGGTGGCGAGGATGGCGACCAGGCCCTGCTGTGGGTTGAACGCGTGCTGCGGGAGTACGTGCTGGTGACGATGCGTCCGCAGGTGATCGTGGACTGGATGGGGCGGTCGGACAGCGCGCAACACGGTTACGGCGTGGGGTCGCCAGAGGCGCTGGCCGCGTTGCGGCTGATCGATTCGCAGATTGGGATGCTGCTGCAGCGGCTGCGAGAGATGGGCCTCGAAGACAAGACTGACATCATCGTCACGTGCGATCACGGCTTCGATTATGAGCCGAAGGCGGATTTGCTCGCTCCGTTGCGGGATTCGGGGTTTGCGGGTGACGTGGTCACGGACAATGAAGGCGGCTCGACGCTGCTGTACGTGAAGGATCACGATGCGGAGAAGATCTCAAGGCTGGTAGCGAAGTTCCAGGGGAGTTCGACGACGAATGCGATTTTTGTTCCGGCTACGCGTCCTGACGGGGGCGGATTCCGATGCTCTCCTGGCGCAGTTCAGGGATTCGTGCCGGGCACCTTTGCGCTGGACCTCGCGGGCCAGTGCTCTTCCGTGTCGGGCCTGCGGGGGCGGGGTCCGGACATGATTGTCACGCATCGCTGGAGTGCAGAACCGAATCCGTTTGGTGCCGCGGGAACGCAGTGGGTGGCGGGGAGTGCGGGTCAGAAGGCGGGTCACGGTCATGGCGGGCTGAATCCGTTTGTGACGCATTCGACCCTGCTGGCGACGGGCCCGGATTTCGCGCGGGGCAAGGTGGTGGAGCTGCCAGCGGGCAATCAGGATATTGCGCCTACCGTGCTTGCTTTGGAGGGGCTGCCGGTGCCGCGAGGCCTGGATGGCCGGGTGCTCTCGGAGGCTTTCCGGAACAGATCGAAGCAGGCGATGAAAGGATCGACGCGGCGTCTCAAGGTGTCGAGGGGTGGTTTTTGCGCGGAGATCGATGTGTCGTATGCGGGTCGGAGCAGGTATCTGGATCAGGCGCGGCGGTGCGAGGTCAGGTGATAAGCGCTGCAGATTCCCGAAGTGCTTCACATCCATGCTGAAGCGGGCAGGCGGCCCTGGTCAGCAGGTGCGAGTGTTGGCGCGTGCGCCGTCAACAAAGTCCTGGAAGGTCTTCAGTTCTTCGCTCACCCGGCGGTAAGTCCAATCAACCTTCGTGACCAGCGGAAACAGTTTGTCCCAGCGCACAGTGCGATAGAGGCACCCCGAAACAGATGACGGAACGCAAGAAACTCCTTCAACGTCGGGAGCAAATCCTTCGAGAGAACTGCGGGGCGCCCCGCGGTCACCTCCGACAGCTGAACCAGCAAGTCTCTATGCCATGACTCGGATACCGGGAGTGAACCGTCCCACTCTCGAGCGATAATCTTCAACATCTTCTCAATCTCGGTGTAGAAAGAGTGCAGCATTGCGCAAGCCGCAGAAGTCTCGATGACGTCTGGGTCGGCATGGGATGGAATCGAGAGCAGTGACTCAAACTGCTGACGCACGATCGCGAGTTCCTCAAGACCGACCTGAATCTTCCTCGGAAGCTCAGACGACACGAATTAGTTCTCCGCTGCCCAAAACGTAGCGAACGGCAGGGCTGCGGTCTTCCAATTCCATGAGATCCACTGGCCGGCCCAGTGCGTCGGTGGCCTTTGAAGCAGCCGCGAAGAACTGCGCCGGGGGAAGTCCCCGGACCGCAATGTCGATATCCGAGTCGGGCCGCAGTTCGTTCCGCGTCGCCGACCCAAAAAGGAAGACCTCACTGGCGCCCATGTCGACAAGCAGCGCTGCCGCAGCGCGCAGGCGCGGATCATTGATTGCAAGGCCGCGGTCGTGGGATGGCAGCATGGGTCTTTCTCCACCTCTGAATATAACGCCCATCGCCGCGAACGCTCGCCTCAGATCGGCGTTTTAGCCTGGTAACAGCGTTGAAGGCGCCGCAGCAAACGGCGAGAGTCGCCAACGCCCGTAAGCCACAAACAACGTGAGAGCACCGGTTACGAAAGGCATTACGGCCATTGCCGGGCTGAACGTCTGCAGGGTGACAACGACGGCACCGATCATGATTACCCCAAGACCCGCGGCAGCCAGTGATGTGAGCGCCGTGCGAATGCGCAGCATGCCCGGCAGTATCAGGCCGAGACCGCCGAGAATCTCCACGACTCCGATAAACCGAAGGAACAAGGCTGGCAGGGGCGACTGGCCAGTCAGCTCAGCAGCTGACATTGAAAGCTTCATTCCGCCTGCGAACAGAAAGAGCAGTGCAAGCAGTGTCTGGAGTACCCAAAGAAGCCGATTCATCAGGTTGATGGTAACAATCGGGCAGCCAGAAACAGCTTAGACAGAACAGACGGAATCAGTCGGTCGCGGCAGGCTGCCAGAGCTCGACACGGTTTCCTTCCGGGTCGATGAACCAGCCGAACCTTCCAAAGTCGTAGGTTTCGCGCTTCGGATCGACGGTGACGCCCTGTTCGATCAGGCGGTCCAGCACTCCATCGAGATCAGTGACCTGGAGGTTGAACATTGTGTTCTGTGCCGGAGGGAAGTACTGATCGTCTTTCCCGAAGAAAGCGAAGACAATCTGAGCGCGCTGCTCCGCGGCGGGGAACGCGAAAGTTCCCTGGGACCTTACGAGACCGAGATGCTGTTCGTACCACGTATAGAGAGCTTCCGGATCATTCGTTCTGACAAACGCACCGCCAAAGCCTGTGATTGCAGCCATGCAGCCTCCTGGGAGAATCATTGTCCAGAGCTTACGCTTCGAAAGAACAGGCGGAGCGTAAATTCGAACAGCGTAAGTGTAACACCGCCGATATTCCACAGGGGCGTTCCGGTGCGGTCAGGCTGCGCCTCTGCCGCGGCCTCCGGTATCGCCAATCAGCGTGATCAATTGGTCGTCGCGCAGCGGCTTGCACTCGCTTACCGTATCGAAGACCATCGTGTTCGGCTCGGCAGGGGTCCATGGCTTGAAGCCTGCACCCGGGTTGCCCGTCCTCGCGAAGCTGAGCCACGCGCCGGCAACTTTATCCTGCAGTGCGAGGGCCGCCGGACCACCGCCGGTCGCCACGCGGATGTGCGGCTCGGTGACGTTGTGAAACACGAAGGCAATCTCAGAGCAGTGGAACGCCGTGACCCCGCCATTCACCGGATACTCCCAGGCGAAGAGATAGTTCCAGACGGGTGCCTTGCTCTTCTCCAGCTTCCACGCGAGGGTCTGCTTGACGGTGGGGCGCGACGCGCTGGCGAAGTAGAGAACGTCCTGCACCTTTTTGCGCGGAAACGCCTTCTGGAATTCGGCCGCGACCTGCGCTTTCTTCTCGCCGTACGCCTTCGTCAGATTTTCATCGACCTCGGCCTGGCTCCACTCATTCTTGCGACCGTCGCCGCGGGACAGTGTGCCCTGCATTTCGCTGAAGACGGTTCCAGCCATCAGCGGGATGGTGTCGGCCCAGTCGCAGAGTTCGCGTGTGACGTACTTGTCGTCGGCGATCACTTCCCAGCCGCCGCCACCTCCACCTCGTCCGCCGGCCGGTTGTGCCAGTTCGCGCGTTGCGGCGGTTCCGGCGATTATCAGGTCCTTGTAGGGGACCTTCTTCAGTTTGTCGATCTGTGAACCGTCGAGCCCGAGATGCTTCAGCGTCGCGGCCGCGATGGTCTGCTGCCTCTTGATGGCGGTTGCGGGCTCCACGGTGCGGTAGTTCAGACCGCCACCGCTCTGTGCGATGGCCTTGTGGAACAGTCCACTCGCGGCCGGCATATGCATCAGCCGAGTTACTTTGCTGCCGCCGCCGGACTGCCCGAAGATGGTGACGTTGCCGGGGTCGCCGCCGAACTGGGCGATGTTCTGCTGCACCCATTGCAGAGCCGCGACCAGATCCGCCATACCGGTGTAGCGCGAGTTCTCGTATTGAGCGCCATAGGCCGAAAGGTCCATAGTGCCGATGATGTTCAGCCGGTGATTGACGCTGACAACGACCACGTCGCCGAACTCGCTGAGGTTCCTGCCGTCATATCCGAAGGACTCCATGGATGAGCCGTTGGTGAAGCCACCGCCGTGCATCCAGAACAGAACGGGCTTCTTTACGCTGGCGCTGGCGTTTTGGGTCCAGACATTCAGCACCTGGCAGGCTTCGTTCTCAAGCCAGTAGCGGTGGGGAAAGACAAAGTCGTCGCCGCCGGGCCGGTTCTGTTCGGGAACGGGCGATACCGGGCCCCAGATCTGGGCGTTCTTCACGCCGTCCCATGGCTTGACGGGTCTGGGCATTTCGAACCGTTCCGCTTCGGCGTAGGGGATGCCAAGGAAGGTGCTGGTCTTACCGTCGCGGAAGCCGCGCAGCTTGCCGGAGGCTACCTGCACAACGGGCGGGTTCAGGTTCGCCGAATCGACGGCCTTCGCGGTGTCTCCGGTTCTGGCGGCCAGAGCGGTTGCGGGTTCGACGGCCATGCCCGCGATCGCGCCGCCGACGGCGACAGCGCCGCCTAACAGGCTGCGGCGATTCATTGATGTCGGTTTCGATTGCAGCGATTTGCGACGACGCATAGACTCTCCCGGTGCGCTATGCAGCGCGCCGGGATCATTCTATCGAACCTGCGGTCAACGCGCGGCGCGGTTCGAGGCACGTCGAAATGGTTCCTGTAGACGAATCACAGGCCGGATCCGGGCTCGAATCCGTCATACTCGGTGCAGGCTGGCTTGAAGGGTACGGCCGATCCAAATGCTCGAACACTCGTCCGTTCGTCTCCGTGCCATCGCGGGGTGCGTGATCTTCGCGTCGGTTTCCGTTGCATTCGCGCAAAGCGTTATTGGGGTGATCAGCCAGCGCAAAGCGCGTCCCGCCGAGGAGATCGCGGCAGATGTGGACCTGCAAAGCGGGCATGTGGGGCGAATAGCGGCGCTCGCTTTCAGCCCTGTGGGGAACGTGCTCGCCTCTGCCGGCGATAAGACGGTCCAGCTCTGGGATGTCGCTCAGGGCTTGCAGTTATTCTGCCTGCGGGGTCATAGCGGCACGGTCCGCTCAATTGCATTCAGCGCCGACGGGAGACATCTGGCTTCGGGATCGAATGATCACACGGTTCGCATCTGGGCGGTGGGGACGGGAAAATCCGTCGCCATGCTGAAGATGCAGGCGGAGTCGATTGTTCAGCTTGCATTCAGTCCGGACGGATCGGCGCTGGTCACAGCCGGTGGCGCTGCGCAGGGAGAGGGTGAGGGGCCGGTGACTCTGTGGGATGTTGCGACGGGTCAAGAGATTCGAACCCTGGAGGCGAAGGCGGCCGGCGTCACGCACGTCTTCTTCTGCGCGGATGGGGCCCGGGTGTCGGTCGCGGATCGCTATGGAGATATGGAAGACCGGGGCTCGATCAGGACTTATGATCGTGCGACGGGCCAACTGGTTGGAACACGCGCGGCGGTGGTGAAAGCTGCCACCGATGACGGCAGCTGGATCGCGCTGGGACCGGGAGGCGGCGAGCAGCCTGGGGTGGTGATTGTCAACTCTCAGGACAACGGGCCGGGGGCCAAGGTTGGGGAGAAGGTTGGCCCGGTGGTGTTTGGACCAGGCGGCGGTTGGCTGGCGTATTCCCCATACCCTTACCGCACGGCGACGGTGCAAAGGAGCCGAGCGGGCGATGCGCACAGTCTCAACGGGGAAGCAGGCACCCCGTGGCACTTCGAAACGCTGGCTGTGAGCGACGAGGGCCGCTGGCTGGCTTCCGCCGGGAACGGACCGAATATCGAGATTTGGGACGTTCCGGCGGGGCGCCTTATTCATACCCTTTCCGGGCAGTTCGGCGTGAATGCTTTGGCGTTCGACGCTGCGGGCAAGCGCCTGGCGGTGGGAAGCGGAGGCGGCGGCGAGGGCGCGCTCAGGTTCTGGAATCTGCGAACACAGGCGGCGATGCCGACACCCCGCTTCGACCGCGGGCTGGTGGGTGCGGCGTTCAGTCCAGACGGCAAGTCCGTGGCGGTGGCCTCGCGTTCGCTGGAGCTGTTCGCTGTGGGGTCGGATGTGCCGGTGCGCGAGTTCAGATGCGCTTCGGACGTTGTGATCTCGCCGGTGTTCAGTCCGGATGGGAAGTTGATAGCCGGAAATTGCCGGGGCGTTGTGACCGTGTGGTCAGTCGAGACCGGAGCCGAGGTTTTGCATTTTGGAGAACCGAATATCCTGAATGCCACCTCAGTCGCGTTCAGCCCGAACGGGAGATTGCTGGCGACGGGCGGACTGCAGGATCTGCGGGTCTACGATCTTGCGGCGCGGCGCGTAGCGGTCACGTGGCCGACGGCGGCACCCGTGTCGGCGATCGCGTTTTCTGGCGACGGACGGTTGATTGCGGCAGGAACGCGGGTCCAGTTGCGAGGACAGCTGACCGACGGTTCGATGGTACTGGCGCCGGTTCCGGGGCAGTCCGCTGCGGTGGCGGTCTGGGATCTTGCGAGCGGGCAGCGCGCCTGGTGGGCTCCGGCGGGCCAGTGGGTTTCGGCGGTCGCGTTTAGTCCCGAGGGCAGGTTTACGCTGGCGAGTTCGGGAGAAGACTGGGAGAGCACTGGTTCAGTAAGGATGTTTAACGCAGCCAATGGGCTGTTGGTCGGCACTCCGCTGGCGAAGGTTGATTCTCACAGTGCAGCGGCGTTTTCTCCGGATGGGGAGTGGTTTGCGGCCGCTCCACAGCAGGGTGGAATCGGCGCCAGGCTCTGGAAGATTCGGTAGTCCCGCGGATCAGAGCGCTTGATCGTTTCCGTATTTCGACTACTATGGAAAAACAGGAGAGCGTATGTCAACAGTGACGGAGATTGTTCGAGAGAAGTACGGCCAGGCGGCGCTGCGCGTGAGTTCAGGCGCGAGCAGTTCGTGTTGCGGTAGTTCGGGGCTCGAGACGTCGTGCGACCCGATCACTTCGAACCTTTACGACGCTGCGCAAGGGGGCGAAGTTCCGGAGACGGCCCTGCGCGCATCGTTAGGCTGCGGCAATCCGACGGCGCTGGCAGAGCTGAAAGCGGGCGAGACGGTGCTGGATCTCGGGTCGGGCGGGGGGATTGACGTGCTCTTGTCGGCGCGACGGGTGGGTCCGACGGGTAAGGCGTATGGTCTGGATATGACGGATGAGATGCTGGCGCTGGCGCGGGAGAACCAGAGCAAGGCCGGTATCGACAATGTTGAGTTTCTGAAGGGCGAGATCGAGAGCATTCCGCTTCCGGACAACTCCGTCGATGTGATTATCAGCAATTGCGTGATCAACCTTTCGGCCGACAAGGACCGTGTTTTGCGCGAGGCGTTCCGGGTTCTGAAACCGGGCGGCCGGTTCGCGGTCTCAGATGTGGTGACGCGGGGCGCAGTACCGGCGGATGTGCGCGGGAGTATGCTGCTTTGGGTCGGCTGCATCGCGGGTGCCCTCGACGACTATGAGTACGTTGCGAAGCTGGCGAGGGCTGGGTTCGATGGCATCGAGATCGAGCCCACGCGTGTTTACGACATTGCGGACGCGCGGGTGTTTCTGGAGGGGCAGGGCGTGGACGTGGACGCCATTGCGTCGCAGGTGCAAGGCAAGTTCATGAGCGCGTTTATCCGGGCGACCAAACCGGGGCCGGCTTGCTGTGCGCCAGGATGTTGCGAGTGAGGGTAGCGCGACGGTACGCGCCTGACACTACCCGGTACGGCGCCGGACCAGTAGATTTCAGTGGCTATCATCAGGCTAAGGACATACACCCATCCCGGGAAACGCCCCATGCCGCTACAAACAGACGCAGTTGATCTTTTTACCTGGAATAACAGCTACGCGCGCCTGCCAGAAAGATTCTTCGCGCGCGTCAGGCCTGCTCCAGTGGGCGCTCCCCGCCTTATCCGGGTCAACGAGAAACTGGCCACGGAACTCGGGTTAGATCCTGACGCACTGCTCACACCCACGGGGCTCGAAACCCTTGCCGGCAACCTCGTACCCGAGAATGGGGAGCCCATTGCCATGGCGTATGCAGGGCATCAGTTCGGGCACTTCGTGCCACGACTCGGTGACGGACGAGCCATACTTCTCGGGGAGATTCTCGATGGCGACAACAAGCGCTGCGACATTCAACTCAAAGGCGCGGGTCGAACGCCGTATTCGCGTGGCGGCGATGGCCGTGCCGCCCTGGGACCGGTCTTACGCGAATATATTGTCAGCGAGGCGATGTCGGCCCTCGGCATCCCGACTACCCGAGCTCTAGCCGCGGTGACTACGGGCGAGACGGTTTGGCGAGAAACACCCCTTCCGGGCGCGGTCCTTACTCGTGTGGCATCCAGCCATATTCGGATCGGCACCTTTCAATACTTCGCAGCTCGCGGCGATGCGGAGGCGATCCGTATTCTCGCGGATTATGTCATCAGTCGGCACTATCCTGAATGTGTCGATTCTCCGAACAGGTATCGCGCGCTGCTCGATGCGATCATCAGGCAGCAGGCGGAGTTGATCGCCAGATGGATGCTCGTCGGTTTTATTCACGGGGTCATGAATACGGATAACGTCTCCGTTGCGGGCGAGACCATCGACTATGGTCCCTGCGCGTTTATGGACGCTTACAACCCCGCGATGGTCTATAGTTCCATCGACTCGGTCGGTCGCTATGCCTTCAGCAACCAGCCGCGCATTGCCCAGTGGAATCTCGCCCGGATGGCCGAGACTTTGCTGGACCTGCTTGCGGACGCAGACGACGCGCGGATCAAGGAGGCCGAAGCAGCGGTTGAGAAGTTTTCGGCCCAGTTCGAGTCCGCCTGGGCCGCGGGTCTGAGGCAGAAGCTTGGCTTATTCGAGGATCACAGCGGGGATCTCAAACTCGCGCAGGACCTTCTCGATTGCATGAGCCGGAACAACGCGGACTTCACCCTGACCTTCCGCGGACTGTGTGACGCCAGGGTCAGCGGTGACAACGATCAAGCTCTGCGGACTTTGTTTGCGAATCCGGGCGACCTTAACGAATGGCTGGAAAGATGGCGTAAACGCCTTGCCGAAGAGGATTGCGACATCAACGCACGCCGTCAGGCTATGAGGGCGGCCAATCCGCTATTTATCCCTCGCAACCACCTCGTCGAGCAGGCAATAGCGGCCGCGGTGGACAGCGGAGACTTCCAGCCATTCGAAACACTGCTCTCGGTGCTTTCGCGTCCTCACGAAGATCAGCCTGAGTTTAGTTCCCACGCGCTCCCGCCGCGGGCTGAGCAAATTGTGCAGCAGACCTTCTGTGGCACATAGCCGCCTGTCCATCTGGCGACCGGCTGAGACGCTGGCGTGATCGGTGAGCGATACCTTCGCCGCTGCTTAGCGGAACAATTTCGGAGCCACCTCGTGGAGGTAGGTCCGCCAGTTCGACCATTCATGGCCGCCCGGTGTCTCCAGAGTTTCCAGTTTCACGCCTTCGCTCTTGAACTTCCCAATGACCGCGAGGCCGTTGGCGCGTGCGATGTCGGTCTGGCCCCAGCCCCACCAGAAGAGCTTGAGCTGGGAGTTGTATTTGGGGATGCGGGCCGCCTCGGTCTTGTAGAAGAACTGCCGGTCCTCTTCAGAGACCCAGCCGGAGCTCATCACGGCGATATAGCGGAAGGTGCCGAGGTGATGGAGGCCAACGTTGAGGGTCTGGATGCCGCCCATGGAGAGACCGGAGAGTGCGCGATTTTCGGGGTTCGCGAGGGTTCGATAGCGGGACTGAACGAAGGGGATGATGTCCTGTATCATTTCGGCGGTGAAAGGGTCTTTGGTGGCGTCGGACGTCATCACCTGTCCACCTGAGGGTGTCCAGCCGGAGGGCATGACGATGATCATGGGCTTCGCTTTGTTTTCGGCGATGAGGTTGTCGAGGATGTCGTTGGCGCGACCCACTGTACTCCAGGAGATGGCGGTGTCACCACCACCGTGGATCAGGTACAGAACCGGATAGCTGGCCGTGCTCTTCTCGTAACCTGGCGGCGTGTAGACGTACATCTCGCGGCGCGCGTTGCTCAGGCTTGCGGCCACGTAGCGAACGGACGACACGGCGCCATGGGCCACGTCACGTGTTTCCGAGAAGTCTCCTGCAACGGTGAGGAGGCTTTGCACCTGGGTCTGGCTCTGGCTGACGTGGACGTTGCGGTTATCCACGGTGGGCGTGCCGTCGACGTTGAAGAGGTACCGCCAGGCACCGGGCCTGACGCGTCGGGCGGTGGTGCCGGTCCAGATACCGTCTGCGCCTTTGGTCATGGTGACGGCTTCGGACTTGCTCGCTGGGTCGGCGGTGTCCGGCACCAGGGCCTGGGCGAGATCGCCGGTCACGCTGACGGCGGAGGCCTGCGGGGCAAGGACGCGGAAGGTGACGCGCCCATCGGATTCCATCTGGGGCGAGACGACCTGGGGCCCGCCACGGCCTCCGGCGCGTCCCCGGCCGGGAGCGGGGGGCTGGGCCATGACTGAAGCCGCTACGAGCAGGACGGACGCAAAGGTGACGAAGCGCATATGAGGCATAGTATGCGATGGTCGGCTGCGCTTCAGTCCCATGAGCATCCGATGTGGGTCCGGACGAACGCGGCGAGGTCGTGCGGCGCGGGTGCTGAGAACACCTCAGTGCCTCTCTCGGTGTCGAACTCAACCTGGGTGCAGTGGAGGGCCTGGCGATCGAGCAGGAGTTGTTGGAGCAACTCGGGGGTCATGCGCTCGCGCATGAAGCGAAGCATGAGGGAGGGGTCGGGACCGTAGAGTTTATCGCCGACGATCGGGAGCCCGAGATGTGCGGCGTGAACGCGGATCTGGTGGCGTCTGCCCGTGTGGGGATGAATACGGGCGAGGGAGTAGCCGCCGCCGCTGGCGACGGGGATGAACTCCGTTTCGGCGGTGTCGCCCCCAGCTTCGACAACGGTCCGGCGGGAGTAGAATTCAGCGCCTGCGTCAGGGCCGATGGGACCTGTTACGGTGACGGGGGCTTCCAGGTGGCCGGTGAGAACGGCATGATACGTTTTGCGGAATGCCTTGTACTGAACGGCGCGCTGCAGACGGGATCCGGTTTCCCTGGTTCTGGCGAGCAGGAGCACTCCGCTGGTCTCGCGATCCAGGCGGAAGGGCATGCGAAGGATGTCGTCGCCGAAGTATTCGCGACAGGCACCGACGAGACTGGACCACGGCCCGAAACGCGAACGGTGCACGACGACGTGCGGTGGCTTGTTGAGGACGAGAAGGTCGGGAGTTACCTGCAGAATCCAGCCGCTGAGTTCCTCGGGGGTGATGAGCCATCCCCAATCTGTGGCAGGCATGTAGCTTCTATTGTGGACGGGTGTTGTGGACGGGGCGATAATTGAGGCGCTCGGTCCGGCGGCTCCGGAGTGTGAGTGGCTGGTGCCCGAAGTTCTGCATTAGACTACCGGCATGGCAAGGGATAAGGTAAGTCGGCGTTCGCTGCTGAAGGCGGCGGGATCGACGGGTATGATAGGTGGCCTGGCTGCGGCGGCACCGGGCTTCCAGGCTCCGGGCGAGGTGATACAGGAAGTGGCGCCGGGGCCTGGCGAGGAGTACACGCCGAAGCACAGGACTCCGTTCGCTGTGATCGGCCTGGACCACAATCACATCAACGGCATCACGGACACGATGCTGCGCAGCGGCGGTGTACTGGTCGCGGTCCACAGCACGAATGCGGAGGCTCTGGCGGCATTTCAAAAGCGTTATGACGGGGTGAGGGTGGCACGAAATGAGGGTGAGATCCTGCAGGATTCATCGATCCAGCTCGTTTGTTCCGCCGCGGTGCCTGATCTGCGTGCACCGCTGGGTGTGAGGGCGATGCGCCACGGGAAGGATTTTCTCAGCGACAAACCTGCCATCACGACCCTGAAGCAGCTTAGCGACGTTCGGCGCGCCGTGCAGGAGACGGGTCGGATCTTCGGGATTCTGTACGGACGCCTGGAGTCCAGGGCGACAACCTATGCGGGAACGCTGGTGAAGGGCGGGGCGATTGGGCGTGTGGTGCAGACGATCCA
>JAOAPO010000362.1 GCA_025462945.1 Bryobacterales bacterium | reverse complement strand
GGTAGCTTGTAGAATGGGGCCGGCGTATGAAACCTCTCCTTCTCTTCTCCTTCTCTACTCTATTGCTGGCGCAGGCGCCGTTGCAGAACGGGCCCACGATCATTCCGCGCCCTGCGGGAGCGAAGATCAACGTGCCCGCCGGCTTCTCCGTAGATGAATACGCCAGAGGTTTCGCGCGGCCTCGCTTTATGGTGGAGGGTCCGGGCGGGGAAATTATCGTGTCGGACTCTGTCGCGAATGGCTCCGTGGTGGCGGTCCGGAACGGGCAGAATACGACGCTCATTTCGAAGCTCGATCGCCCTTACGGGCTAGGTCTCTGGCATGAGTACCTCTACGTCGCCGAGCCTGAGACGCTAAAGCGCTACAAATACGATTCCAAAGCTTTAACCGTGGGACCTGGTGAAGACGTGGTTTCGATGGCTGGCTTCTCGAAAGGCCACGTCACGCGGACAATTTTGATCGACCAGAAGGAGAACAAACTGTACCTCACGATCGGGACGTCGGCCGACCTGGTTACCGGTGACCCGGAACTGCGTGGAGCGATCCACCGGTATAACCCCGATGGTACGGGCCATGAGGTGATCGCGACAGGCCTTCGCAATTCCGTGGGTCTGCGGTTTGTGCCGGGCACGACCCAGCTGTGGGCCACGGTGGAGGAGCGCAATGATGCGCCGAATGTGGTTGTCGCCGACTTTTTCACTTCCATCAAGCCGGGGGGCTTTTACGGGTGGCCGTATGCGTATCTGGGCAAACAGGTGGAGCCCCGCATTGCAGAGAAGGACCGCCGCCCCGACATGGTGGCGAAATCGATTGCGCCTGAGATCGTTCTGGAGCCGCATATCGCGGTCCTCGACTTCCTTTTTTACACGGGCAGCCAGTTCCCCGCCGAGTATCGCAATGGTGCGTTCCTGGCGAATCATGGATCCGCACAGACCGAGCAGCGTGTCGGCTACTCGGTCGGCTTCGTGCCCTTCAAGAACGGCAAGCCGACCGGTCCGGTGCGTGACTTCGCCACGGGCTGGATGCTGGGCGCCGGGCAGAAGGAAGTGTGGGGTCGTCCGGTGGGCCTGCTGCAGTTGAAGGACGGCAGCATGCTCGTTTCGGACGACGGCGGCAAGGTCATCTGGCGCGTGAGCTACAAGAAATAAGCACCCTGAAAGAGCACGCTTCGGAGCGTCATTCGTACTCTGCTGAAGTGGCCAGACCGCGCTTCGAAATAGAGGTCAGACTCCCCCTTGTTAACGCAGATCTTTCAGCGTCACATTCCTGCGGGGCAGCGGGAACGGGAGCGTATCTGGCGTGACTCGCACGCCGGTGGTGAATTTGAAGGGATAGCGAATGCCGCTGGGGAATGTGAGTTCGACGAAGAACGCCGTCCAGCCCTGCGCAGGCTTGGGGATACGAGCGACCCACGTGTTGCCTGTCTCGGGAGTGAGAACCGTACTGGTGTACTTCGGGCCAAGGGTGGCGAGGCGGAAGTCGCGCTTGTCAGGGTTGGTGGCGGACCAGAGCCGGACTTCGGTGGGCTTATCCTGAGAGACCACTTTAATGGAGTTATCCTTCTCGAATGACCATGTAAAGCGCGGACGCGGACGGCCCTGATTCACTGCATCATAGAAAGCAGCGACGGTCTGCAGGGCATCAGAGCCACGAAGAGAATGGTCTGTGTTGGGGACGTAACGAAGGTATTTCTCGCCGGGCAGGTCCCCGAAATAGAACTGTGAGGAATCGGGGAGGAAGTACTGGTCGCCCGCTGAATTCACGATGTATTTCGGCATGGTGTAGCGGGCGAGATAGGAGTAGGGCTCGACGATTTTCATGAGTGCGGTGAACTGCGGGAGGTCTGCGGCCTCAACGATCCGGGAATCGGTGTAATCCTTCAGAGCCTCCGCGTATTCACCGTAGGCCTGGTAGTGATGGTCGAGGGCCTTCGTAATATTGAGCGTGTCGATGACAAGGGGCGAAATACCGATGACGCGCTTGTCGACGGCGGCGGTCGTCCAGGTAGTCCAGCCACGCTTGGATGCTCCGGCGATGTAGAAGTGGTCGATCGGGAGACCTCCGTGGTCGGGTGATGCAAGAAAGGCTGTGATCGTGTCGAGGGCTCGAACGGAGGCCTTAGTCATGGGGAGGCGCAGTGGCCAGGTTTCGTCACCTGTCTGCATGAATTTCACCCAAGTGTAGTTGATGATGCCGTCTTCGTTGCGGCTGGCGGTTTCGCCGGCGAAAGTGAGGGGTTCGTTGGGAATTCCGGAGAGGGCGGCAACGACGGTGTGGGTGGTGACAGCGATATCGGCCAGAGCCGCGTCGGCCCTTTCGGGCGACGTTGCTGTAACAGAGCCGCCACCGATGCTCAACAATGCGTTGGTGGAGCGGACTTCGTCCGGGCGGATGATGGTCAGCCAGTGTTTCCAGATCGTGCGATTTACTTCGGCGGGAGTGCGCCACTGCTGCGAGGTCAGGTCAATGACATACGCCGTGTAGCCGGAGGCCGGGATGGTGCGCACGAGTTGCTATTTGTAGGCGGAATCGGGCTTAGCGACGTAGCGGTCCAGGGCTGTTTGTTGGGCCGGAGCCAGCGTGCAGAGACCGGCGACGAGGCAGGCGGTGAGCACCGCTCGCATGATTCGAGGTCGTGGCGCGGGTCGATTGCTCATGCGCTCTAGCATACGTTAGCCCCTGTCCGCAGATCCAGAAAATCTGTGAACTGGTTTGCCAGCACTAGGTTGACTCACATCCGAGTCCAAGTACCGCTAAATGCGCTTTTGTCGCAGATTGGCTTCTCGCGACGAGTTCAGCGAATCCGCAATCGCGATCTCGCCCGCGCCGACGACTCCTGAATCATAAGGGAAAAGGATCCCGCAAACCTCAAGGAAGGGCGACCAGGACCGCGTTCGAGCTACCCGCCTCATTCGCGGCGGAGACCGTCACGCCGGCAAGGCTCTTTGTCAGGTCCGTGGCACTGGCTCCAGTCGCGGCAAGACTGAAGGGTACCTCAATCGTAAACTGCCCCCCTGAATTTTGGGACGCGTTCCCTTGGAACCAGACTCTGGCTTGGGCGGTCAAGTCCACCGTGAATCGGACTCCTTGCTGCAGCCGGGAGCCGCTGGATGGCGTCACCTCAAAGGTTAGGTGATCAAGAAAGCGGGTCGTAGAAAAGCCTGCGAGGACGATCGAGAATCCTGTGTTTGAACGCGAGCCCAGCGTGGCGGCCAGGATGGTCGGCGACTCAGAGGGAACTACGAATTGAACCTTGGTTGGATTGGCGGGCGTGATGTCCGCGCCACCGGGGCCGCCAATGCTAAAGACCGGAGCCACTTGAATGGCGCTCGCCACGGTACCCGTTTGGAAACGCACTTGAGTCGCACCGTTTGGGAAGACGGCCTCCAGGGTATTTGCCGGAATCGTGAATGCCACCTGCCGGCCTCCAAACGAGAACTGGACTGCCGGGTCGGCGGCAAAGCTCGCGGGGATTACCGTAAGGGTTAGTACTCCGGCAAGGGCAAACGGATATGGCGTATTCAGCGATAAACCGATTGCGGGCTGCTGGAATGCCTGCTGCGTGCCCGATGCACCGGTGAAATGATATTCCGAAAGTGGTGAAGGAACTGACGAAAAAGCAGTCAGGCCAAACGCCTGATTGTTGATCAGGAGGGATGAAGACGCCGTTCCGGCTGCAAGCGGAGCGAAGGTGACCGTAAAACCGGCAGACCCTGCTGCTTCCAGTTGAGAGGGTAGCGCAGGCAAACCGGTGAGCCTGAAGACGCCGGTATTATCGGTAATGCCGATGCCCGTCAGCGAGGCCGGTGCCGTCCCCGTGTTGCTCACATTGAACCGAATAGCCGCAGTTTGCCCGGCGGGAGTTGGGGGGAAGCTCACGGCCTCACCGGGGTTGACCGACACGTTGGCACCGCCAACCTGATAGGAGAACTGCAGAAGGGGCCCAATTCCACTGGCAGACACCAGGAAAGTGTCGTTACCGATGATCAAGCGCCCGGTCGCCAGACCAGCCCGGGTCGGGGAGTAAGTGAGCGTGATCGAGTTGCTCTGCTGGGGCTGCAGCGTGAGCGGAAGAAATGGCCCGTCAGATGTCGCGAAACCAGCACCACTGAGACCAAACGTACTTAGCACGAAGGGAGTGGTGCCACTGTTCCGAAATTGCAGAATGATGCTCGAGATGAAACCCACCTTCGTGTCGGCAAAGGCAATCGTCTGGTCCGGGCTGAGCGGCACGGTCTCGCTGCCGCGGGTCAAGGTGTAAGTGAGGAACGAAGACACCCCATTCCCCGACAGAATCGCGCTATAGTTCCCGCTTCCGAAGGCGGCCTGCAACGAGCCTTTCCTGGACCCGGGCGATGTCGGCTGAAACTGCGTGACCACGCTGATTTGGGTCCCGGCATTGAGAGTGATTGGGAGTAGGGGCACTCCCCGAAGTTGGTAGCCATCTCCCGTCGCCGTTAACGAGTTGACAGTTCCGGGGCCGCTTCCGGAATTCGCGATCGCGATTGTCACCGCGGACGCCGCGTTGACCAAAGTGTCGGGGAAGGGCACAACTTCGCCGTTGGGCACAATCTGAAACGAACCGTTGGCCGTGATCTGGCCAACAGTTAGGTTTGGCGCGGTACCCACCAGGTTAAAGCTGATCGCGCCAGTCGAGACCTTGGTGGCACCGTCTTGAGAGAGTTCGTTATAAGGCCAAAAAAACTGCCCGAGTGTCTGGGCAGAGTTCGGGGCCGCATAGTGAAGCTCGAAGGTTAGCGATTGAAGAGGATTGAGCGTCGTCGCCGACGCACTTCCCGTGACGGTGAAACTGGTCGATCCGAGGAGTTGCGCGGCCGACGGAAATCTGGCCATCGTGTTCCCGAGGTATGTCATCTTGACGGTAGCCAACGCGATCTGGCCCGTGTCTTGAGCGTTCAGGGTGAGGGATGCACCGTTGGCTACATTGAGCGCTTGCCCATTCTGTTGCAGCGTGATGGCGAACTGCGCACTGGCCGGGGCGGACGAGGCAATGGCGAGCACTAGAGCGAATAGTGACCGCATAATTACTCGGCCCTCGGCACAAAGGAAATCCTGAACGCCGTTCCGCTATCTAAAAACAGGTACGGCTGATGAGTGCTCGCCCGGACATCGCTGGCACTGGTCCCTACGAGGAAGCGGTCGACACCCACACGAGTTAGGGATTCAGGTGCCCAGTCGGTTGGACATTCGGCAATCAAATTGCCACCAGAGAGACCGAATACGCGGACGACCCGATCCGCTCGATCGGCAACAAAGAGACGCTGTCCGTCCGCAGACACGGCCAGTGCCGCGGTGTCTTTCAACGACAGTTCGGCGGCGAGCACGGCGGCCTGAACGGGGTTTCCTTCAAGGTTGCGAATGCTGACGATCCGCTGGGCGATAGCATCCGCGACAAACACGCCTCCGTCCAGAGTAAATGCCGCAGCAGCGGGACTGCCCGAAAATTCAAGCTGAAACGGGGCCACCCCCCGCGAAGCTAACCACAGGCGCTCGATGTCGCGCGTACGCGAGACCAGAAGGACT
>JAOAPO010000324.1 GCA_025462945.1 Bryobacterales bacterium | reverse complement strand
GTCCGGGCCAGTTTTGGTTGTCGGTGAATTCGTCTTTGCACAGGCCCCATTCGTTGATCTCCCGGTGCAGGGCTGCCGGGACGTCAGGGTCATTGGCCAGGAAGTACAGGAAGCCTTCCTGATATTTGCGGTGTTCGCTGAGTATCTCGGCTCTGCGAGCATAGCCGGCTTCCGGATAGTCCCAACTGCCGCCGATGTAGTCGGTGGAAAAGGGCCCGTTGTTATTGACGTCGGCTTTGCTGTTGGGAATGCGGTCGACCTTCATGACGGAGTTCAGGGTCAGGTTTGGGCCTTCGGCGGCCACGCGGGCTTTGAGAAGCCGTGCCAGGAGGGCGTAACGGCCGGGGCTGTAGCCTTCGGGTTTGGGGAAGGCGACGCCGTTATCCGGCGCCTCCGAAAAACACATTCGAAAGTTGTAAGCCTGCACGGCTTTATCGGCAGTGCCTGGCGCGGGCAGTTTGCGCGCGGAGATCTCCGGGAGCAGGGCGCCGTCCTTCCGAGGATCGACATTCACCAGGAACTGGTGGAAGGGAGTGCTGTCGCGAACGCCTGCGAGGGTTTCGTGATACTGCTCGCTGCCTTCGCGTCCGAAGGTCCAGGTGACGCCGGATTGCGTCATCAGATCACCTTCGTAGCTGCTGTCGATGAAGACTTTAGCGGAGAAGGTATCGCCGTTTTCGAGGGCAATTTGCTGCACGGTGGCGCCGTTCCTGCTGACACCGTTTTTCTCTTTCAGGCGGGAGCGGGTGAAGACGTCGACTTTGCTTTCGAGGAGCATGGCGCGGAAAATGTCCTCCGCCACGTGCGGCTCATGCAGCCAGCCGATTTCCTGGGCATAGCGCTGCAGCCCATAGTGGCGGCCAACGCGCAGGTAGAACTCCAGGGCGTAGCCGCCGATCACTTCCTTCTGGCCGTAATCGGTCCAACCGAGCCCGCCTGAGACCATTCCGCCGAGGTGACCGCCAGGTTCGATAAGCGCAGTGTGAAGGCCTTCGCGAGAGGCGGAGACAGCTGCAATGACCCCTCCCGCAGTGCCGCCATAGACAACCACGTCAAAGGCGTGATGCGCCGCCTGTGCTGCAAACGGAAGCGCGAACAGAAGGAGAAGCCGCATAGCTGACTAATCTACCAAAGGAGTTTCAACGCCACTTTGCCTTAGTCGCTTGCCTTTCCCCTTTCCGCATCTTCCGTAAGATCGATTGCCAGGATTAAGAGCGAGGATGAGAATGTCATCGTCCCCTTCCGCGATGTCCACGCCGCAGGTGCCCGTGATCGCCACCCAGCGCTTCGAGACGGTGGCCACGACCTTGCCTTTTCGCTCAATCGTGAAGTTGTGCTCAAAGATCGGGCTGAAAGAAGGTCGCTCAGACCTGGAACTGAAAGGTGGGCTTCTATTCGTTGCGCGGCTAGATGGCACCGGTACAAACCTTTTACCCAGACGACATTCACGTTCGCGTAGAGCCGATCTCCCCCGCAGCGTTAACGGTTGAAACCTACCTCTTGCTACTGAAGATGTGCGGTGCCATACTAACAAGCATGTCTATCTCGGGCTCGTTGAAGTGTGTTGCCGTTCTACTGCCGCTACTCGCGATCTCCTCCGCAGAAGCAGCGACAATCAATGCCTCACTTTTCACACAGTCGTACCGCGATCAGGTGGCAGTTTGGCTGGGCTCCGACGTCACATTCACGAGTATCTATTCACAGAACGTGGGCGACGACTCAGTTACATGGCACGCGGCGGTAGACGGGAACGGTGCGACCGTGACCCTGATTCAGACCAGTCTGGGCCTCATAGGCGGCTATGATCCGCAGAGCTGGTCTTCGCTGGGTGATTACAACATAACTCCACCCGGCGACCGCACGGCGTTCATATTCAACCTAAGCACTTCCCTGCTCCTGCCGCAAGCCTTCTCCGACGGAGGCGCGGACCAGACCTATAATTACGACCGCTACGGCCCCACCTTCGGAGGAGGGCATGACATTTATGTCGACTGGAGTCTCGCGTCAGGCTACGCGTATGCATACAGTTATGGTAACGGCGGTAACGTGTTCGGAGGCTCCTATGACGAGTTCAGCATCTCGAAAATTGAGACCTTTACAGTTTCGCCAGCGTCGCCAGCGCCTGAGCCATCAACCTGGATTCTCATGGTCTCGTCGGTAGGCGCGCTCTTCCTCTCTCGCCGTAAACTCAGAGCCTCCGTCCCCTTAACTTAATAGAGTGCAGGGGGGCCAGGACCTCTAAACGGGCTTGTCCGTTTTACGTGGGGTGCGCGTGAATCGACTCAACACGCCTGAACTTAGAATACCGTCAGTGTCAAGAACACCCAATTATGGGCAGGGCTTCGAATACCGTCAGTGTCAAGAACACCCAATTATGGGCAGGGCTTCGAACCACGATTTGGCTCGGTCATTTATTTCCTATAAGTTGCAGATTTCGGGCGCGCGGGAATCTCGCGAATCGCAGCGAAATTAGGGCATCGGTCCAAGATCTGTACAAACATCGCACGCCCCCTAACTTCGGTCGTGGTTACCCCTGCCGGGCATGTCGCTCGGCGAAATCCCCTGCCACTGACGTCAAGGTGATTAGTAGATCCGTCACGTCAAGAAGCTGTCTTTCAAGTAGTTCTTCATTGAAGTCCAGCGAAAGTGGCGAGCCGGGCAAATGCCACCTCTCCTCCCGCGTGCTTGTGTGGGTACCGTCTTCGAGGATCCGCGAACGCTCCGTGTTCCACTATGGGCATCACGGAAGGCGAGGTGGATCGCCTGATTGCGGAGTACCGCTCCGAGAATCAGCAGCACGGGCGCTGAGTGCTGCGCAGAGAGTATGAGTTCGGCGTGGGAACGATCGCCGGAGTCGCAAGGAAACTGAAGGTGCATCGTCAGACGGATTGTGGCGTTCGTACGGCGCATTGGTGCCGGGAGCACGATTGCTCCGCGGTTAGATGGCAGGGCCTTCGATCGGGATAGTAAAGTGAAAGGTCGACCCGTGACCGAGTGCTGACTCTACCCACAAACGCCCCTGGTACCGTTCCACGATTGACTTGCAGATCGCAAGGCCAATGCCTGTTCCCGGGTACTTGTCTCCGCTGCCGTGCAGGCGCTTGAATACCCGGAAGATCGCCTCCGTGTATGCGGGTTCCATACCGATGCCATTGTCTCGAATGCTGAAATGCCAATCTGCACCGTCTCGCCAGCCTGATACCTGAACCCGCGGCGACACGGTGTCGCTCTTATACTTGAGGGCGTTACCGAGCAAGTTTTGGAGGAGTTGCTCCAGATGGACCGCCGCCATCCTTACGCGCGGCAGTTCATCGTATGTGATCTCCGCCCGGGTTTCCTGCACCCTCTGATGCAGATTCGCGAGGACCCGTTTTAGCACCGTTTCCACATTGATTTCAGTCGCGGGCTCGCCGGAAGGATGGGTACTTTGAATGTACTCCGTGAGGGCATCGACGAGTTGACTCATCCTGCGTGCTCCTCCCACAATCGTTTCAACGAAACTTGTCCCTTCAGCACCGAGAGATTCAGCGCAGCGCCTCTGCAGGAGCTCTGTAAATACCGCGACATTCCTTAGTGGCTCACGGAGGTCGTGAGAAGCAGCGTAAGCAAACTGCTCCAAAGCCTGATTGGCTCGCCGCAGTCCGGCTTCCAGGCGCTTTTGATCTTCGATATCCGTCCACGTGCCGAACCACTGCACGACTTCGCCTGCGGCATCACGGACCGGCAGGGCCCGGCCTAAATACCAACCGAAACGTTGAGTTTTTCGATCCAAAAGACGGAACTCGACTCGGTATTCTTCTGCATTCATGACGGACGTGGTCCAGGCGTCCACGCTTTGAGTCAGGTCGTCCGGGTGGATTAGCGAGACCCAGCTTCGCAGATTATTAAACTGCTCAGGACCGAAGCCTGTAAAGTCGCACAACCGCGCGTTGAAGTAGTCAAAAAGCCCATTACCGCGGGCGGTCCAAACCATTTGCGGCATTGAGTCTGCCAGCTGCCGGTACCGTGCTTCGCTCCCGGCAAGTTCCTGGGTGCGGCAGGCAATTCGTTGTTCGAGCGTCTCGTTCAGTGCACTCAACTGCTGCTGCGCGTTGCGCCTTTGCGCTATTTCTTCAACCAAGGCAGCGTTTGCCGCGGCAAGTTCACGAGTCTTTTGGTACAACTCGACGAACACCTCCACTTTGGAGCGCAGAATCAAAGGATTCACAGGCTTGTGCAGGTAGTCGACAGCGCCCGTGCCGTAACCCTCGATGACGTGTTCGTCCTCGTTGTAATAAGCGGTCAGGAAAATGATCGGCACATGGGCGCTCTTCCTGCGCCCTCGAATCAGATGGGCGAGTTCGAAGCCGCTCATACCCGGCATGTTGATGTCGAGGATCAATAGCGCGAATTCGTGCGCTATAAGCGCCAGCAGAGCCTCCTGAGCAGACGTGGCGCGTATCAGGCGATAAGATGCCCCGGTTAGCACCGTCTCCAGAACGGTCAGGTTCTTCTGCTCGTCGTCAACTATCAGGATGTTGACGGATTCCGGATAGCCGTTCGGCTTCCGCAAAGCTGAGAGTTCATCGACCGTCACAACCGGGTTCGGAGGATCGGTCCCAGGAGCGTTTATTCTGCTCACCGAAATAACCACACCCTCAGGAGGGATAGCAGCTGATCTGTGTTTACGGGTTTGGAGATGTAGTCGCTGGCTCCGGCGTCAAGGCACTTTTCACGATCTCCCTTCATGGCTTTCGCGGTGAGCGCGATGATCGGCAGGGTTCGGAATTCCAGTGAATTCCTGATCTCCCGCATCGTCTCGTAACCGTCCATGTCAGGCATCATGATGTCCATAAGGGCAATGCTTAGATCCGGCGTATTCCGGATGATGTTGATGGCGGCTCTGCCGCTCGTGACGCTGATGACGTCCATTTGGTGATTCTCGAGCAGGGACGTCAGGGCGAAAATGTTACGCGCATCGTCGTCAACCACGAGTATTTTGCGCCCCCGGAGAACTTCGTTCGACCCATGAAGCCGTTCAAGCATGTGCTGCCTGGCCGGCGGCAAGTCGGTGACGATGCGGTGCAGAAACAGGGCGGTTTCGTCAAGCAAACGCTCCGGTGACTGCACGTCCTTAAGGACTATGCTTTTAGCCATCGCCTTCAACTTCGTTTGCTCGTCCGCTGCGAGATCTTTGCCGGTGAAGACCACCACCGGCACATCTGCCAGAACCGGTTCTGCGTGTATGTGCTCGAGGAGTTCGAAGCCGCTCATGTCGGGCAGCCGAAGATCAAGCACCACACAATCGAAAGGACCGGCCAACATCGCGCGGAGGGCATCGGCACCCGACGACACCGGTACGATTTCGATGTCATCATGTCCCAGCAGTTCAATAATGGACTGCCGCTCCACCTCGTTGTCTTCGACGATCAGCAATCGCTTCGTGCGTGGAGCGGAAAAATCCTTAATACGGCTTATTGCTGCCTCCAGTCCCTGGGTAGTGGGAGCCTTGACAATATAGGAGAATGCACCGTGCGCAAGCCCGTGCTGCCGCTCTTCCTCGAGAGTCACAATCTGCACGGGGATGTGGCGGAGGGTGGGATCGAGCTTGAGCTGGTTCAGCACGGTCCAGCCAAGCATATCGGGCAGGAAGATGTCGAGAGAGATCGCTGTGGGACGGAATTGCCGCGCCAGCGAGAGGCCCAGAGCGCCCTTATTCGCGACAATGCACTTGAACCCCTTGTCGCGGCCAAGGCCCAACACGATGTTGGCGTAGTGCGGATCGTCCTCAATGATCAGCAGTATCGGATCGCCTTGAGAGATGGTGTTGCGGTCGTCTTCAACGTGTTCCTCGGCCCGGGGACCTGGAAGCACCGTCAGCGTGTTGGCCAGGCCGGCCGCCAGAGAAGATCTCAATGGGACCGCCCTCGCTGTGTCAGGCCCCGCGTAGAGCAGTGGCAGGAACAAAGTGAATGTACTGCCCTTTCCATGCACGCTCGACAGTTTGATTTCGCCGCCGAGCAGTACCGCCAATTCCCGGCTGATCGCAAGACCAAGGCCCGTTCCGCCGTACTTGCGCGAGGTGCCTGCATCGGCCTGCTGGAACGCCTCGAAGATCAGCCGTTGCTTCTCGGCCGGAACGCCAATGCCGGTGTCAGCGACGGCGAAAGCCACTACCTGCTGCGCCATCCTTAGTACCGGGTGATCGGGGCTCCATCCAGCCGTGGCCACTCCCACGCGAACCTCGACTTGCCCGTGAGTTGTAAATTTCACGGCATTCGAAAGCAGGTTTTTGAGGATCTGCTGCAGCCTCTTCGGATCACTGGCCATCGCCCGAGGTAACTCATCTTCGAAGTGCACGTAGAACGGCAGGTTCTTCGCTTCCGCGACATGCCTGAAGTTCCGATCGATAGTCTCCCTGAGACCGTTGAAGCTAATCTCCTCGACATCCAGCGTCACGGTGCCCGACTCGATCTTCGAGAGGTCGAGAATGTCATTGATCAGGTTCAGCAGATCGGAGCCGGAGGAGTTGATATTTCGGGAGAACTCCACTTGCTTACTGGTCAGGTTGCTCGATGAATTTTCCGCAAGCTGTTGGCTCAATATCAGAATGGAATTCAGAGGCGTGCGCAACTCGTGCGACATGTTAGCCAGAAATTCCGACTTGTATTTTGATGTCAACGCAAGCTCGGCGGCTTTTTCTTCAAGCGCGTAACGTGCCTGCTCCACCTCTGCGTTCTTCCGTTCCACCTCGG
>JAOAPO010000260.1 GCA_025462945.1 Bryobacterales bacterium | reverse complement strand
CACAAGAGCTGAGCCCCGTTGGACCCGTTCGCCTTCTGGACGTCGCTGCGAGCCGAATCGCTCGCGCCGCTGGTCTCTACTGGTAGCGGGCCGGCAGTCCTCTATGCTCGAGTCAGGCTCTTGAGTTCGTTCAGGAATGCCTGTTCGTCCTGGAAATCGCGGTAAACGGATGCGAAGCGCACATAGGCGATCTTATCGATGCCTTTGATCGCGTCCATCAGCAACTCGCCGATTTCGATGGTCGTGATTTCGCGATCCGGGGATTCGGTGACCCGAGCTTCCACCATATTGACCAGTTCCGCCAGCTTGACCATGCTGATCGGGCGCTTCTCACAAGCTTTCAGCAACCCGTTAAGGACCTTCTGGCGGTCGAACTTTTCCCGCCGTCCGTCCTTTTTGATCACCATGTAGGGAACTTCGTCGATCCGCTCGTAGGTGGTGAAGCGCTTCTCGCATCCTTCGCACTGCCGACGGCGGCGAATCGAGTCGCCTTCCTTGCTCTCTCGCGAGTCGATCACTCGGTCTTCAAGGTGGCCGCAAAAGGGACAGGTCATGGACTCTACTGGAAGGAAGAATAACAGGCCCGGCACCTTCCTGACGACCCTGCGGCGAAAAGGAGCCAGCTTCCTGTCCAGAACGGTACTGGATTCTCCACAAAGAATGAACCTATGATGGGAAAGCCTCGTTCCTTGATATGTGAGTGGAGGGCCTAACCCTCCTCCTAAAGGAGACAGGCGATCATGGCGGCGGGTGCAGTAACGGCAATCTGGAATAACACCAGCGCGTGGCCGTTGCTTGCGGGAAGCAACGCGGCAAAATCGACTGTGGATCTGGACAGCACACTTGTAGAGCGGTGCCTGAGCGGCAACGATGCCGCCTGGGAAGAATTGCTGCGCCTGCACACCCGACGCGTTTATGGTCTCTGCTATCGCTTCACCGGGCGGGATTCTGAAGCTCAGGATCTGACGCAGGACGTTTTCGTGCGCGTTTTCAGGGCCTTAGCCGGATTTCGATCGACGGAAGGCTCGTTCGCCACCTGGCTGACCCGGCTGACCCGGAACCTTCTCATCGATCACTACCGCCGCACGCGGAACGAGAGAGTTACCGACTCGATTGAAGAGCAGCTGCCGAGAGTGGAACAGGGCTTTGTGGCTATCGGTCGCCCGGATACGGCGCTGGCGGGTCGGGAGGCCAGCGAGTTGCTGCAGGGTGCTTTGGCGAAGCTTTCGCCCGAGCTTCGGGAGACGATCATCCTCCGCGACCTGCAGGATATGGAATACCGGGAGATCGCCGACATACTCGGAATCCCGGAGGGTACCGTAAAATCTCGTTTGAATCGCGGCCGGGCCGAACTGGCCAGGCTGCTGAAGAAGTACCGGACCGCCGTATAAGGCGGGTCCGTTTACGTGAGTTACGAAGACATGTTGAGTTGTGAACAGTTCGAGATCCTGCTGGCCGATCATATTGACGGCTTGCTCGCCGCCCCTGATCGGGCTGCGGATCGGGCTGCGTTCGCGGAGCATCGGGCATCGTGCAAGGCGTGCGCTGAGTTCGCCGCCGATGCAGCCAGTGCGGTTGCATTCATGAACATCGCCGGCGAGGTGGAGCCGCCACCGGCTCTGATGACGAAGATTTTGCATGCGACGAACTCCGGCTGGGAGCTGAAACTCCACGGCAAGGGCGTTCGGGGCTGGATCAACCGCACGTTCGCACCGGTCCTGAGACCCCGGCTGGTGATGGGGGCGATGCTGACGCTGATGTCGATCACGATGCTGACCCGATGCGGTGACGCCAAAAGAGTTTTGACAGCGGCCGATCTCGATCCGATCCGGATCTGGTCGTCGCTGGACGACCGGACCCACCGTGTGTGGGACCGGACGATGAAGAGCTATGAGAGTATGCGCCTGGTATACGAAATTCGGAACCAGGTGAATGACTGGAAGCAGCAGCAGGCAGAGGCCGAAGAGGCTGCCGCTGAAGCGAGTGCCAACAGCCGTAAGGTGGACGTGACGTCTACCGGCACGGTCGCTCCGTCCACCGCAACGCAGGAGAAAAGATAATGAATTGCGTTAATCATCCCGAGGCCACAGCAACGGCATTCTGCCGTGAATGCGGTAAGCCGATGTGCAGCGAATGCCAGCGCCCGGCCATGGGCTCAGTGTTCTGCCAGGATCACGCACCGGTCGCAGTGCCGCCCCCCTTGCCCAAATCGCCCTTCACGGAACAGCCGCGCGCCAGTTACTATGTGCCGCCGACTCCCCCGCCTCCGCCGCCCAGCGCCTATGCTGATTCGCCGTACTCGGCACCCGTCGTGGCGCTCGCGCCGAATCCGAATGCGCACCCGATTCTGGCGCTGTTGCTCGGGTTTATCCCTGGTGTGGGAGCCATCTACAACGGGCAGTACGCCAAGGGCCTGATCCATGCAGTCATCTTCGGGCTCCTGATCAGCCTGACCACGAACGCGCACTCGGGTGGGGCCGAAGCTTTTCTCGGCATCATGATCGCCGTCTGGGTCTTCTATCAGGCCTTCGAGGCGTATCACACGGCCCGGAAACGCCGCTTCGGGCTGGTCGTGGAAGAGTTCTCGAGCCTGTTCGACGTCCGTCCCGCCAGCGGGAAGTTCCCCGTGGGGGCGGTACTGTTGATCGCCCTCGGCTTCGTTCTGCTGCTGGAGACCACAGAGATCATCCGCTTCGATGATGTTGCGCGGTTCTGGCCCGTTGGCCTGATCGCGGTGGGCGGGTACATGTTGTACACCCGGCTGCATTCGACCGACGTGCCGCCGGGCTCTGTAAACGGGGAGGCACGCCAGTGAACGAACAAAGTCAGAACCTGATGCGCGCGATTACCGGTCCAGTCATTCTGATCACGGTAGGCGTGCTCTTCACCATCGATCGCTTCTCCAGTTTCGGCTTTGCCCAGACCTGGCCGATCCTGCTGATTGTTATTGGCCTGTTGAAGTTGCTGGGTGGCCGCCGCCGGCGTGAGTTCATAGAGCCCCCGCCACCGCCTGGAGGTATTCGCCAATGAGACCCCGCTCCATTACAGGTCCGCTGATTCTGGTTGGAATTGGCGTTCTCTTCCTCATCAACAACCTGTTCCGCGACGTGGCGATCTGGCCGTTGTTTGCCGACTACTGGCCAATCATGCTGATCGGCCTCGGAGTTCTCGGTCTGGTCGAGGTTCTCTACTACGCCAGCCGCGGGGTCGCGCAACCGCCTCGCCCCATGTCGGGCGGCGGCTTCTTCTGGGTCTTCGTGATCATCATGTTCGCGATCTGGGGCTCGAATCGCGGCGGCATCCATATTGGGCGTCTTAACTCCAGCAGCGTCTCCATTCTGGGCAATGATTACGATTACGATGTCAACGCTTCCAGCCCTTCGCAGGGAGTGACGCGCGTGGTTCTCGAAAATATCAAGGGCAATCTCTCCGTGAAGGGCGACGCCACCACTGACGTGAAGCTCACTGGTCACAAGTCCATTCGCGCCTTTAACAAGGGCGATGCGGATCGAGCCGATCAGCAGAGTCTCGTCAGGATCGAGCGGCGGGGCGATCTGCTGGTCGTCCGGGCCGAGACTCCCAACAACTCGCGGATGCTGAGCGTTTCCACGGATCTCGATCTGGTGGTTCCGAGAGGTCTGAGCGTGGAAACTCGCAGCCGGGCCGGTGACCTGAGCGTGGAAGATGTGGACGGCAGCGTGGAAATCGCGGGTGGCCGGGGCGATATCCGGCTCAATCGGATTGGCAAGGATGTGAAGGTGGAAACCCGCTCGGGGCTGGTGCGCGCCACGGAAATCAAGGGCGAGATCGACGTTCAGGGTCGTGGTTCTGAGGTCCAGATCGAGAATGTCGCTGGTGAAGTGAAGATCAACGGCGAGTTCTCGGGCACTCTCGAATTTCGCTCGTTAGCGAAATCGCTGCACTTCCAGTCTGCTCGCTCCGACCTGCGTGTGGAGCAGATTCCGGGCAGCATCGTGCTTGACCTGGGCGAGATCAAGATGGAGAATGTGATCGGTCCGGTTCGTTTCCAGACCGGGTCACGCGACGTCCATATTAACGATGTCACGAATGGTCTGGAACTGACTCTGGATCGCGGCGATGTTCAGGTGACGCAGTCGAAGGGCCCCATGCCGAAGATGGAAGTGCGGACCCGTAACGGCGACATCACGCTCAGCGCTCCTGAGAAGGCTGGCTTCGAACTGGACGCGCGGACTGGCCAGGGCGAGGCGCAGAACGACTATGGCGCTCCCTTTGAGGCGAGAAACGATGGCCGCTCGTCGAGCATCAAGGGTAAGACCGGCGTTGGTCCACAGGTCACGCTGAATACGGACCGCGGCGCTCTGACGATTAAGAAGAACTAAGCCAGCAAGCGGCAAACGGTGGCGGTCACCTTTGCCGTCGTCGCCGAGCCGCCGAGGTCGGGCGTGTGCAGCGACGAATCGGCCATGGCTTCTTCGATGGCTGTCATTAGGCGTCCGGCGGCTGCGGTTTCGCCCAGATGCTCCAGCATCATCTGACCGGACCAGAAGGTCCCGACAGGATTGGCGATCCCTTTCCCCGTGATGTCAAACGCTGAGCCGTGGATCGGCTCAAACATGGACGGGAACTTGCGTTCAGGGTTCAGGTTGGCCGTGGGTCCGATGCCCAGTGAACCGGCCAGAGCTGAGGCGAGATCGGACAAGATGTCCGCGTGCAGGTTGGTCGCGACAACAGTGTCGATCGAACCGGGCTTCAGGACCATGCGCATGGTCATGGCGTCGACCAGCATCTTGTCCCAAGTGACGTCGGGGAACTCTTTTGAAACCTCGGTTGCGATCTCGTCCCACATGACCAGGCCGTTGCGCTGCGCGTTGGATTTGGTGACCACGGTCAGGAACTTACGGGGCCGGGCCTGCGCTGTGCGGAAGGCGAACCGCATGATGCGTTCCACGCCCACGCGGGTGAAGATGGCGACTTCGGTGGCGACTTCTTCGGGCAGGCCACGATGCGAGCGGCCGCCCTGGCCGGCGTATTCGCCTTCCGAGTTCTCGCGAACGATGACCCAATCGAGATCTTCCGGGCCGACACCGCGCAGAGGGCCGCTGATGCCTTTCAGGAGCCGTGCCGGACGAACATTGGCGTATTGGTCGAAGGGCTGGCAGATGGCCAGCCGCAGACCCCAGAGCGTGACGTGGTCAGGGACGTCAGGCGCACCCACCGCACCGAAGTAGATGGCGTCGAAGCTCTTGAGCTGCGCGAGACCATCTGCGGGCATCATGAGGCCGTGCTGGTGGTAGTAGTCGGACCCCCAGTCGAAGTGGGTGACGTCAAGCTCGAAGCCGCCGTCCGCTTTTGCACAGGCCCCGAGGGCTTCCAGACCAGCTGCAATCACTTCCTTGCCAATTCCATCGCCCGGGATGGCCGCAATCCTGTATTTCCGCATCGCACCAAAGATATCGG
>JAOAPO010000251.1 GCA_025462945.1 Bryobacterales bacterium | reverse complement strand
TGGTGGGTGCGGATGGTCCGGACGCGATGCTCTTTACCGCACTGGACAACCTTATTCACGAGAAGCGGATTCCGGCGTTGATCGCCGTGTCGATCGGGAACGGGAGCGGCGACGGCCAGGGCAGCGAACGTGGTCTGGAGTACGACACGATGTCTGGCAAGTACGCGGAGTTTGTGGAAGCTGAAGTTCTGCCGCTGGTGGAAAAGCAGTACAACGTGAAAATCAGCAAAGACCCGGAAGCGCGCGCGACGATGGGTGGAAGCTCTGGCGGGTCAGCGGCGCTGATCATGGCCTGGTACCACCCGGAGCTGTATCATCGCGTCCTTACTTACTCTGGCACTTACGTCTATCAGCAGTGGCCGCCGAACCCGGAAAGCCCGCACGGTGCCTGGGATTTCCACGAGACGCTGATTCCGAACAGCCCGAAGAAGCCGATCCGGCTTTGGATGCATGTGAGCGACCGCGACAATCTCACGACCCGCGATCCCTGGCATGACTGGGTTCTGGCGAACGAGAAGATGGCCCATGTGCTTGCGGCGAAGAAGTATGACTACCAGTTCGTCTTCGCGAAGAACGCCGGCCATACGGACCGGGCGGTGAAAGCGCAGACCTTGCCGGAAGCGTTGGAGTACATCTGGCAGGGATATCCGGTCAACGGCAAGAAGTAGCTCGCGATCAATCGAGAAAACGGGCGGGGACACAGAGGGCAACCTCCGGTCCCCGCTTTTTTTGTCCCGCGACTCGCTTTTCCTCAGACAAGCATCGAAACAGTGCCCCTGGTACTCTCAGCACTAGAGCACCAAATCGGAGAAGATGGCCCAGGATTTCGAGCACGACATCGAGAGCATAACCAAAATCCCGGCCGTGCCCACGATTCTGGAAGTGGTCTGCCGCACTACCGGCATGCGCTTCGCGGCAGTCGCGCGGGTGACGGAGGCGCGCTGGATTGCGTGCGCTGTCCTGGACGAAATCGATTTCGGACTGAAACCAGGCGGTGAGCTACAGATCGAGACGACGATCTGCCACGAGATTCGAGACAGCCGGACACCTGTCGTCATTGACCACGTGGACGAGGACGAACACTGGTGCAAACATCCTACCCCGGGGATGTATGGTTTCAAGAGCTACATTTCAGTACCCATAGTGCTGGCGGACGACTCTTTCTTCGGGACTCTTTGTGCAATCGATCCCCTGCCCGCACGCGTGAACAATGCCGAGACAGTGGGTATGCTGCGGCTGTTCGCGGAACTCATCTCGAAGCACATCGATGCGGGCCGGAAGCTGGCGGAAGTGGAATCGGCGCTGGAGAAAGAACGCGAGATGGCCGAACTGCGGGAACAGTTCATGGCGGTGCTCGGCCACGATCTGCGCAGCCCGATGCGCGCAGTGAGTTCGTTTGCGAACTCTTGTTGAGGACGCCGCTGAGCGAGAGCGCTACAAAGATGGCCCGGCTGATGCGAGACAGTGCCTTTCGCATGCGTGAGCTTACCGACAATTTATTGGATCTCGCTCGCGGGCGACGCGGTACGGGGCTGGTGGTGGAACGCGATGCCAGCCAGCCGCTGGAGCCTGTGCTGCGGCAGGTCATCGACGAACAGACGGCCGTCTACCCGGACCGGTCGATCGACACGCACTTCGACCTTGCGGAGCCCGTCAGCTGCGACCGCGCGCGGGTGGCTCAGCTCTTCTCGAACGTGCTGGGCAATGCGCTGAGTTACGGAGCGGCGAACGAACCGGTGCGGGTGAGAGCAGTGAGCGGGTCGGGCCAGTTTGAGCTCTCCATTGCGAACGCGGGAGAGCAGATTGCGCCAACCGTAGTGGAGCGTCTGTTTCAGCCCTTCTACCGAAGTTCAGCGCGCCAAAACCGGGAGGGTTTGGGCCTTGGGCTGTATATCGCTCAGGAGATTGCGACGGCTCACGGGGGTGCCATCACCGTGACATCCACGGCAGCCGAGACCTGTTTTACTTTCCGGATGCCGAACGCTTAGACGACCGTACGAAAGCGGTCCGAGGCGGCCCGGAGTCCGAATCGGTCCATCCTTTATACTGAAGGCTACCCATGCACCAGCAACTTACCGAACGGAAAGTCGACCTCGACCCCCGCGAAACTACGGAGTGGCTTGAAGCTTTCGACCAGATCGTTGACGGAGCGGGGCCAGACCGGGCCACCTTCCTCATCGAGAAGCTCACAGACCGTGCGCGCGAAAACGGAGTTGACCTCCCGATCCGACGCAACACGGACTACGTGAATACGATTCAGCCGTGGCAAGAGGTTCAATACCCCGGTGATCGCGCGCTGGAGCGGCGGATCAAGAGTCTGGTTCGCTGGAACGCGATGGTGATGGTCGCCCACCAGAACAAGGTGGACGAAGGCATTGGCGGGCATATTGCCACCTATTCTTCGCTGGCAACGTTGCTGGAAGTTGGGTTCAACCACTTCTTCCGCGGTTCATATGGGGATCAACCTGGAGATTTGGTTTATTTCCAGGGGCATGCGTCACCTGGCGTTTATGGCCGCGCTTTTCTGGAAGGCCGTCTCACGCAGGGACAACTCGATAACTTCCGCCATGAACTCCGCGGCACGCCGGGTCTTTCCTCGTATCCGCACCCGTGGCTGATGCCGGACTTCTGGCAGTTCCCAACGGTATCGATGGGTCTGGGGCCGATCAACTCGATCTACCAGGCGCGCTTCATGCGCTATCTGGAGAATCGTGGCCTGATTCCGGAGACCGGCCGCAAGGTGTGGGCTTTCCTCGGCGATGGTGAGATGGATGAGCCGGAATCGACGGGCGCTATTGGCCTGCCGGTCCGTGAAAAGCTCGACAACCTGATCTTCGTCATCAACTGCAATCTGCAGCGTCTTGATGGCCCGGTTCGCGGCAATGGCAAGGTGATTCAGGAACTGGAAGCCTTGTTCCGCGGTGCTGGCTGGAACGTTATCAAGTGCATCTGGGGCAGCGACTGGGACGCTCTGCTGGCTAAGGATACGAGCGGCCGCCTGGTGCAGTTGATGAATGAGTGCGTGGACGGCGAGTACCAGTCGTTCAAGGCCAAGGGCGGCGATTACGTCCGCAAAGAGTTCTTCGGACGTTATCCGGAAACAGCTGAACTTGTCGCCGATATGACCGACGAGCAGTTGACTCAACTGCATCGCGGCGGTCACGACCCGCACAAGGTTTACAACGCTTACAAAGCCGCGACCGATCACAAGGGTGGGCCGACCGTCATCCTTGCAAAGACCGTCAAGGGTTATGGCATGGGCGAGGCGGGTGAAGCCCGCAACCCGAGCCACCAGAGCAAGAAGATGAACGAAAAGGCGATGGAGTACTTCCGGACCCGTTTCGAAATTCCGCTCTCGGACGAAGCCGTTCGCGACAGTACCTTCTACTGCCCGCCCACTTCAAGCCCCGAGATTGCCTATCTGCAGGAGCGCCGGCGTGAGCTTGGCGGATACCTTCCTGTTCGGAAACCGGGACCTTCGCAGTTCAAGGCGCCGGGGATCGAGATGATCGATCCGTTCCGCGCCGGCTCGAAGGATCCGCATCCTTCCACGACGATGGCGTTTGTCCGCCTGATGACGGCGTTGATGAAGCTGCCGGAGATTGGCAAGAAGATCGTGCCGATCGTACCCGACGAAGCTCGGACGTTCGGTATGGAGTCGATGTTCCGGTCGCACGGCATCTACGCGGCCGCCGGGCAGCTATACAAGCCGCACGATTCGGACATCCTGCTGTACTACAAGGAATCCAAAGACGGCCAGGTTCTGGAAGAAGGCATCACCGAAGCCGGTTCCATGGCTGAGTTCACGGCCGCCGGCACGGCTTATGCCAACTACAACGTGGACATGGTGCCGTTCTACATCTATTACTCGATGTTCGGGTTCCAGCGTGTCGGCGATCAAATTTGGGCGTTTGCTGATGCACGCGGCAAAGGCTTCCTGCTGGGCGGTACGGCTGGCCGGACGACGCTTTCGGGCGAGGGTTTGCAGCACCAGGACGGGCATTCGCTGCTGCTGGCGAGCACTATACCCACGCTGGCTTCGTATGACCCGGCGTTCGCGTTCGAGACTGCCGTCATTGTGCGCGACGGTATTCGGCGGATGTTCGAGAACCGCGAAGACCTGTTCTATTACCTCACACTCTACAACGAGAACTACCCGCAACTGCCGATGCCGGAAGGCTGCGAAGACGGCATCCTGAAGGGTATGTACCTGTTCCGGAAATCAGAACTGCCGAAGGCTAAGGCGAGGGTCCAGTTGCTGGGTTCGGGCCCGATCCTGAACGAAGCGTTGAAGGCAGCAGAAATTCTGGGCACGAAATATGCGGTGGCGGCGGATGTCTGGAGCGTTACCAGCTACAACGAATTGCGGCGTGAAGCGCTCAAGGTGGAACGCTGGAACCGGCTGCATCCGGCAGAACCGGCTCGCAAGGCGTTCGTTCAGGCTCAACTGGAAGGCACTGAAGGCCCGGTAATCGCGGTTTCGGATTACATGAAGACGGTCCAGGATCAGATTGCTCCGTGGGTGCCGGGACGCTTCGTGCCGCTGGGTACCGATGGTTTCGGACGCAGCGAAAACCGCGCTCATCTCCGGAAGCACTTCGAGAATGATGCGGCATCCATTGTTGTGGCAGCGCTTTCGAAGCTGGCCCGCGATGGCAAGTTCGACGCCAAGAAAGCGGCGAAGGCAATCATCGAGATGGAAGTCGATTCAGAGAAGATTGACGCAGCTATCGCGTAGCTGATCCAAGCGTTATAAGCAATACTGCCGCTGTCGTAACATCGAATCTGAGGGTCTCAGATGCGTTTTGTTACTTCAGCGGCAGTTTGCGTTTTAGCTTCTCTGGCGTCGGTGCCGACTGCAAGTTCGCAGACGGCCGGCATCGATTTGGGTGCGATCGACCGGGCAGGAAGCCCGTGCAACGACTTCTATCAGTACGCGTGCGGCACGTGGATGAAGAACAATCCCATACCGTCGGACCAGTCGCGGTGGGGGCGCTTCGATGAACTGGCGCTGCGGAATCGCGAGACGCTGAAGACGATTCTTGAGGAAGCGGCGGTGGATAAGCCGGGCCGTACGGCGAACCAGAAGCTGATTGGCGACCAGTACGCCTCGTGCATGGATGAGGCAGGCGTCGAGGCGAAGGGCGTGTCCGGAATTCAGCCCGTGCTGGACCGGATCGCCAAAGCGAGCGGCAAAGACTGGCTGACCGAAGAAGTGGCCCGCCTTCATGCAGCCAGCGTGAACGTTTTTTTCCGGCTGGGGCCGATTCAGGACTCCAAAGATTCCAATAAAACCCTCGCAAACCTGAGCCAGGGTGGTCTGACGCTGCCCGACCGCGACTACTACGAAAAGACCGACGCGAAGTCAGTGGAGACGCGTGACAAGTATGTGGCCCACATTCAGAGGATGTTCCAGTTGCTGGGGCATGACGCGACGAAAGCGGCGGCTGAAGCGAAGGCTGTCCTGGCGATCGAAACGGCTCTGGCCAAAGTCTCGGCCGACCGGGTAACGCTGCGCGATCCACAGAAGAGGTATACGACAGTCACGAAGGCGCAGCTGGCCGAAACCTCACCCGCGTTTGGCTGGGATGCATACCTGAAGGCGATGAAGGTTTCGGTGCCGTCACTGAATGCATCGTCCCCCGGCTTCATCACCGGGATGAGTTCCGTGATCTCGTCGAACAGTCCCGCGGACCTGAAGACGTATCTGACCTGGCGTGTGCTGACCGAATCCGCCGAGCTGTTGCCCAGGGCGTTCGTCGAGGAGGACTTTCAGTTCAGCCAGGCAACGCTGCTGGGCGTCAAGGCGCTGGCTCCGCGCTGGAGACGCTGCGTGGTTCTGGTGGATGCGGAACTCGGGGAAGCGCTCGGCCGCGAATACGTGGAGCGGACGTTCGGCCAGGAGGGCAAGCAGAGGACGCTGCGCATGGTTGCGGAGATTGAAGCATCCATGGAGAAAGACATCAAGTCACTGGACTGGATGAGCGAGACAACCAAGAAGCAGGCGCTGGAAAAGCTGGGCAAGGTTGCGAATAAGATTGGCTATCCCGAGAAGTGGCGTGACTACTCCAGCGTGAAGATTGTTCGGGGCGATTTGGTCGGGAACGATCTGCGCGCGTCAAGCTTCGCCGTACAGCATAGCCTGAACAAGATCGGGCATCCGCCAGATAAGTCCGAGTGGAGCATGACGCCGCCGACAGTCAATGCTTACTACAGCCCTGCGGCGAACAACATCAACTTTCCGGCTGGCATTCTGCAGCCTCCATTCTTCTTCAAAGAAGGCGACGAGGCGGCGAACTACGGTGCGATCGGGGCGGTTGTTGGCCACGAGCTGACGCACGGGTTCGACGATTCAGGGCGGCAGTACGACGGCGACGGCAACCTGCGGGAGTGGTGGACGGCGGAGGATGCGTCGAAGTTCAAGGAGAAGGCCGACTGCATCGTGCAGGAGTACGGGGCGTTCAAGGCAACTGCCGATACGAACCTGAACGGGAAGCTGACGCTGGGTGAGAATGGCGCCGACAATGCGGGTGTCCGGCTCGCGTTCATGGCGCTGATGGATGCGATCGCGAAGCTGGATGCGGCGGGCGGCAAGAGCATGCCCGGCGTGGCGGATTTCACTCCGCAGCAGCGGTTCTTCCTGGCTTATGGACAGGTCTGGTGCCAGAACATCAGCGATGAGGCCGCGCGCGTTCGGGCGCTGACAGATCCACATTCGCTGGGCCGTTACCGGGTCAATGGCGTGTTGCAGAATATGCCGGAGTTCCAAAGAGCGTTCGGGTGTCAGGCTGGTCAGCCGATGGTGAGTTCGAAGGGGTGCCGGGTATGGTAAGTCGACGATTTCTGGCGGGCGTTGTTGTTTGCGCGGGTGCGTTCGCGCAGCAGCCCGCGTGGGTGGCGAAGAGCAATCAGAACGCGCAGCTGCTGATCAGGCTGGATGCGAAGTACGGGCCAGAGGGCGCGTCGGCGTCGGGCCAGCCGGGCGTGGACGAGCAGATCAGCCAGCCGACTGCCGAGAACCAGCGGAAGAGTGACGCGGACGTGGCGAGTGCGCGCAAGGAGTTGCAGGCGCGCCTGCAGGCCGAGACGGATCCTCTGGTGAAGCAGGATCTGGAGATACTGATCAGCGCCTGCGACCGCGAACTGCGCTCGACCGAGATGAACGAGAAGACGTTCCTGCCGTACATGAACGTTGCGGGTTTGATTTTCTCGGGCGAGAAGACGCTGCTGGACGATCAGGTAGCGGCGGCGCGCCGGCCTGCGGCGGTGGTGCGGCTGCGAAAGTATACCGGGCTGGAGCCCGGGTTCACGCCGATCACGAAGCTGGCGCAGGATCGGTTTCGCGCAAAGCTGAATACGCCCGGGCTGCTGGGTCCCTCGAAGGAGCAGGTGGAGAAGAATCTGCAAAACACTTCGACGCTGATTACCGGGCTGGGTGTGTTGCTGGAAAAATACAAGCTGCAGGGCTACTCCGAGGCGTACGCGAAGCTCCGCGAGCAGCTGACCGAGTACGACGAGTTCGTCCGCGAAGAAGTGCTGCCGCGCGCTCGCACCGACTTCCGGCTGCCGCCTGCGATCTACCAGGTTGCTCTGGATAACTACGGCGTCGACTACTCGTCAACGGATTTGGCGGCGCTCGCGCATACCGGATTCACGGACATTCAGAAGCAGATGACGGAAGTGGCGGAGCGCGTGGCGAAAGCACGGAAGCTGCCGTCGTCAGACTATCGCAGCGTTATCCGGGAGCTGAAGAAGGAGCAGTTTGGCCAACAGGATATCCTGCCGAAGTACGAGGCCACGCTGAAGTCGATCGAAGACATTATCCGCCGCGAGAAGCTTCTGACCTTGCCGGAGCGGCCCGCGCTGATTGTGATCGCCAGCGCGGCAGAGACGGCTCAGCAGCCGGCCCCGCATATGCAGCCTCCGCCGCTGTTGAACAACAAAGGCGAGCGCGGCAAGTTCGTGCTGCCTTTGGCGACGAAGGGCGCCGGCGGCGTTGATTTGAAGTATGACGATTTCACGTTTGCGGCCGCTGCGTGGACTCTGACTGCACATGAAGCGCGTCCGGGCCACGAACTGCAGTTTGCGTCGATGGTGGAGCGCGGCGTTTCACTCGCCCGCGCGATGTTCGCGTTCAACAGCACCAACGTGGAAGGCTGGGGGCTGTATGCGGAGTGGTTCATGCTGCCCTACATGCCCGATGAGGGAAAGCTGATTTCGCTACAGCTGCGCTTGCTGCGGGCGGCGCGGGCGTTTCTCGATCCGGAACTGCAGTCGGGTAAGGTCACGCCCGAGCAGGCGATGCGAGTGCTTCAAGAGGACGTGGTTTGTTCGAAAGCGTTCGCAACGGAAGAGGTTGAGCGGTTTACTTTCCGGAGTCCGGGCCAGGCGGTTTCTTACTACGACGGCTACTCGCGGCTGCTGGAGATTCGGCAGACGGTGGAGAAGGCGCTGGGGCCGAAGTTCGACGCGCAGAAGTTCCACGATTTCATCCTGGGCCAGGGACTGCTGCCTCCGTCCGTGCTGCGGAAGGCTGTGTTGGCAGAATTCGTGAAGTAAATCCCTGCGATTTGTTGCGGTAGATGAGTAGCTATGCGACGTAGCAACCAGGGCGTCCTGCTGAAAACGGGCATATAATGGGGCGACCCATGATGAAAAGGCTGATGCTATCGCTCGTTTCGGCCTCGCTGATGCTGCTTGCTCAGGCCTCTGATATTCCGAGCAAAGCAGTCAGCGTGCTGGAACAGCGGTGCGTCGCGTGTCATGGCGCCAGCCTCGCGCAGTCGGGTTTGCGGCTGGATTCCCGTGAAGCCGTGCTGAAGGGCGGCACACGCGGTCCGGCATTGGTGGCAGGGAAGCCTGCGGACAGTCTGGTGGTGCAGGCGCTCCGTCGAACCGGTGCGTTGCAGATGCCTCCGGGTTCGAAGCTAGCTGAACCTGAGATCGCGGCCATCGAAAAGTGGATCGCCTCGGGTGCCACCTGGCCCACGACGGTATCTAAGGCGGCTCCGGCAGCGCAGAACTGGTGGTCGTTCGTCAAGCCGGTGCGTCCGGCGGTGCCCTCGCTGAACAGCGCCTGGGTGAAGACGCCGATCGATGCATTCATTGCGAAGAAGCTCAATGAAGAGAAGCTGAAACGCGCGAAGGAAGCGGACCGGCGCACGCTGATCCGCCGCGCTTACATGGACCTGCACGGTCTTGCCCCAACTCACGAAGAGATTGAGAAGTTCGCGAACGATCCGGCGCCCGACGCTTACGACAAGCTCATCGATGCGCTGCTCGCGTCGCCCCGTTACGGCGAGAAGTGGGGACGGCACTGGCTTGACCTCGCGCGCTACGGTGACACATCCGGGTTTGAGCAGGACCCGTACCTTCTGTATGCATGGCGCTACCGCGACTACGTCATCGATTCGTTCAACAGCGACAAGCCCTACGATCGCTTCGTAAAGGAGCAGATTGGCGGCGATGAGTTATACCCGGAC
>JAOAPO010000234.1 GCA_025462945.1 Bryobacterales bacterium | reverse complement strand
GCGTCGCGGGCTGAGACTCGCCGGGCGCTGACCAGCAGGTCGCGGGCGCGGTCGGTATCGGCGAGCGTTACCGCGAAAACGACAGGACAGAGCTGGACGAAGAGGTCGTAGACGCGACCTGCGTCTTCGCGGCGCCCGAGGGCGGTGTACCGGTACAGGATCTCCTGCAGAACTTCTGTGCTGGTGCAGGCCTCAACGCTGCCGGCGCGGACACGCTCCAGAAAGCGGATCGCGAACTCACGGTTGGGGTGGGGTGCTCCCGCGACGTACATCGGAATGTTGGAATCGATGAAGACCTTCAATTTCGGCCCTGGTCGATTTCGGCGAGCATGCAGTCGATGTCTCCGGTTGGTGCGTTCATGCTCGCGAGCTCTGATAACGGATCGGTGGCGACTGCGGTTTGACGGATCGCGGCTTCGAGGACCTGTCGAACCCACTCGCCTTTGGAGATGCGGGAGCGGGTTGCAGCTTTCGTCAACTTCGAATCGAGTTCCTCGGGAATGAGAACCTGCAGGCGGTGGCTCATATGAGCAGGCTACCATGAGCAGCGAGCTTGTGATCAACTTCGATGATGCATTGCGTTTGATTCAGTAGAGAATCAGAGTGTGGATCTACACGAAGTTACCGAGTTGCTGGTGAACTGGAGTAAGGGCGACCGGTCAGCTTTGGATCAGTTGACACCTCTCCTTTATGAAGAGTTGCGGCGGCTGGCGTCCTCACATCTGCGGCGGGGGCGGAAGCAGGAGACGATTCAGCCGACGACGCTGGTCCACGAGGCCTACCTGAAGATGGCTGGGCAGGAGGGCGTTGAGTTCCATAACCGCGCGCAGTTTTTCGGGTTGGCGGCGCAGGTGATGCGGTCGATTCTGGTGGATCATGCGCGGAGCCGGTCGGCGGCGAAGAGGGGCGGAGGCGGAATTGCGCTTACCCTGCATGACGATCTGGCGGTGGCCCCCGGTCACGGTCCGGATATTCTGGATCTGCATGAGGCGCTGAAGGATCTGGCGCAGCAGGATGAACGCAAGGCGCAGATTATAGAGATGCGTTACTTCGCCGGGATGACCTCGCAGGAGATCGCGGACGCAACTGCGACCTCGGTGGCGACGGTGGGCAGGGAACTTCGGGTGGCTCATGCGTGGCTGTTGCGACGGATGCAGAACTAACTCTCGTGAGTTGGGTTTATTGATCCTCTAAAGGGGGGGGCTAAACTGGGGGGCATGCGGATCGCCCTCGGGCAGATCAATCCTACGGTCGGCGATCTTGCCGGAAATATCGCTCTTTGCACCCGTTTTGCGCGTGACGCGGCGGCGCGTGGGGCTGAACTCCTGGTGTTTCCAGAGCTTTGTATTACTGGCTACCCACCTCGGGATCTGGTTGAGAAGCGTACGTTCATTCCTCAGTCGGAAGCAGCTTTGCATCGTTTGGCCGCAGCTACGGCGGATCTGCCGCTTGCGATTGTGGCCGGTTATGTGGGACGCAGCCAGGTCACGACGGGTAAGCAGGCAACTAATTCGGCGGCGCTTATTAAGAACGGGAAGATCCTGTTCCGGCAGACCAAGATGCTGCTGCCCACCTATGATGTTTTCGACGAGGCGCGGAACTTTGTGCCGGGTGCGGGGCAGTCGCTGCTGACCCTCGACGGGCGGAGTGTGGCGCTGACCATTTGCGAAGATGCCTGGAACGACAAGGGTTTCTGGCCCCATCGTTTGTACGAGCTCGACCCTGTAGATGAGTTGATGAAACTGGGCGGCAGTCTGCTGCTGAGTATCAATGCTTCGCCATTCCATCTGGGCAAGAGGGAGATGCGGCAGGACATGTTCCGCGCGCTCGGTCGTCGCCACAATGCGCCGGTGGTGATGGTGAATCAGGTCGGCGGGAACGATCAGGTGGTGTTCGACGGGTCGAGTTTCGTGATGAATGCGCGCGGCGAAGTGATTGCGTCGGCGGCGTCTTTTCGGGAAGACCTGGTGATCGCGGATATCGAGACTGGTGTGGGCGATTTACGGGCGGATTTGCCGGACGAGAACGACGCGGTTTACGAAGCCCTGGTGCTGGGGACGCGCGACTACATCCAGAAATGCGGCTTCAGCAAGGTACTGATCGGGCTGAGCGGTGGTATCGATTCGTCGCTGGTGGCGGTGATTGCGGTGGACGCGGTGGGCCGGGAGAATGTGCACGGTGTGGCGATGCCAGGACCGTACTCGTCAGAACACAGCGTGACTGACGCGCGGGCGATGGCAGAGAAGCTCGGGATTCAGTTCGACATTATTTCGATAACGCCGGCTTATGAAGAGATGCGGCGGACGCTCGCTCCGGTGTTTGCGGGCCGACCGGAAGACGTTACGGAAGAAAACCTGCAGGCACGACTCCGCGGGATGACGCTCATGTCGCTCTCTAATAAGTTGGGCGCCCTGGTGTTGACGACGGGGAACAAGAGTGAGATCGCCGTGGGCTACTGCACGCTGTATGGCGATATGTGCGGTGGGCTGGCCGTGATCAGCGATGTTCCAAAGACGCTGGTTTACGAGTTGTCCCGGATCGGGAGCGAGCGGCGGCGCTCTGGTGGCGAGCACGCTGCAGACGCAGAGGGCGCAATTCCGGAGTCGGTTTTCGAGAAACCGCCGTCGGCTGAGTTGCGTCCGGACCAGAAGGACAGCGATTCGCTGCCGCCCTACGACGTTCTGGACAATATTCTGCGGCTGTACGTGGAAGAGTTCCATTCGGCGAAGGAGATCGCGACGGAGTTGCAGCTTTCCGAAGAGTTGGTGCGCGGCGTGACGCTGAAAGTCGACCGGAACGAGTACAAGCGACAGCAGGCTGCTCCGGGCCTGAAAGTGACCACCAAGGCGTTCGGAATCGGCAGGCGCTTTCCTATAGCCCAAAGGTATTTCGAGAACGAATGAAACTTAAACTGCTCTTCCTGACGCCTGCGTTGGCCGCTACTTTACTGGTGGCTCAGCCAGCCCCTGGAGAGCAGGTTGGACCTCTGCCCGATGGCGGCGTGCGTCTGACCAGCGGGTGGCGAATCAAGCCGGCGGGCACAGTGATACCCGTGGATACGTTCCCGATGTCGACCCTGATCACGCCGGACAAGAAGTTCCTGCTGGTGCTGCATGGGGGCGTGAACCCGCCGTCGATCACTGTCATCGACATCGCTTCAGCAAAGGAGTTGAGCCGGACTCCGGTGCCGGATGCGTGGCTTGGCTTCACGATGAGCAAGGCGGGGGATAAGGTCTACGTTGGCGGCGGGGCGCGGGCGGCGGTCTTCGAGTTCACGCTGGCGAATGGCGTCCTGAAGGCGGGGCGGACCTTTCCGCTGTTCAGCGACAAAGAGCGTCGGCCCTCGGATTTGGTAGGGGATGTGCAGTTTGCTCCCGACGGGCATTTGCTGTATGTAGCGGATCTGTTTCGAGACAATGTGGCAGTGGTGAATCCACAGTCCGGGTTTATCCTTTCGCGCTTCAAGACCGGGCGGCGGCCGTACCGGATTCTGTTCCATCCTTCGGGAAAAAGCTTTTACGTGTCGAGCTGGGCCGACGGGTCGATTGGGCAGTACGAGACGAATAAGGGCGAGAGGATCGGGACGGTGCGGCTGGGTCCACATCCGACCGATATGGTTTGGAAGGACGGCGAGATTGAGGATCACCCGGAGGTGAAGGCTCGCGTGTTCGTGTCGGCGTCGAATACGAATAATGTGTTTGTGTTGGGGGCTTCTGAAAGCGGAGAGTTGTCACGGCTGGAGACGGTGAACCTCGCGATGACAGCACGACAGCCGTTAGGGATGACGCCTGCAGGGTTGGGACTGAATTCGGACGGTACGCGGCTGTTTGTCGCGTGTTCGGACGCGAATGCGGCGGCGGTGGTGGATATCTCGGGTCCGCGAAGTCGTCTGGCGGGGTTTGTTCCGACGGGCTGGTATCCGACGGCGGCTTTCGGGTTGCCGGACGGGCGCATGGGAGTGCTGAATGGGAAGGGTCAGGCGAGTGTACAGCTGGTGGAGGTCCCGGACGGCCCGGAGCTGGACGCGCTGACGCATGAAGTGGCGGCGAATTCGCCCTACCGTGACGAGAAGCTGGCGGATTCAGGAGCGTTGACGAATTCACCGGTGCGAGCGAACGGGCCCGTGAAGCATGTGGTTTACATCGTCAAGGAGGGCCAGAGTTACGACCAGGTCCTCGGTGATGTGAAGGGCGGGAGAGGCGATGCGGCGCTGGCGGTGTTTGGTGAGCAGACAACGCCGAATCAGCATAAGCTGGCCCGGGAGTTCGTACTCCTCGACAACTTCCACGTGAATGCGGAAGGCGGAGCGGATGGTCTGCACTGGGCGATGGCCGGGATTTCTCCGGATTACACCGAGAGGATGGCTCCAGGCAGTTACAGCGGCCGGCGGC
>JAOAPO010000230.1 GCA_025462945.1 Bryobacterales bacterium | reverse complement strand
CTACAAGGATCTGCAGGACATCATCGCGATTCTCGGTATCGACGAACTCAGTGACGAAGACAAGCTGACCGTGGGTCGTGCTCGCCGCATCCAGAAGTTCCTTTCTCAGCCGTTCCACGTTGCCGAGCAGTTCACCGGTATCGCGGGCAAGTACGTTAAGCTCTCCGACACGATTCGCAGCTTCAAGGAACTCGTGGCCGGTAAGTACGACGATCTCCCGGAACAGGCGTTCTACATGCAGGGCACCATCGAAGACGTGATCGAAAAGGCCAAGAGCCTGCAGGCTGCGTAAGCGATGGCCGAGACGTTGCATCTTCAGGTAGTGGGCCCCGAGCGCATGTTCGTTGATGAACAGGTGACGGAGGCTCAGATACCAGCTCGTGATGGATTCATCGGCGTGTTGCCGGGCCATGCAGCGCTGCTTTCCGCGCTGAAGCCCGGCGGCGTGCTGACGTACGTTGCGGGTGGGCAGTTGAAGAAGCTGGCGGTTTACGGCGGCTTCGTGGAAGTACTGGCTTCGACGACCAAGGTTCTGGTGGATGCTGCGGAGTTTGGCACTGACATCGACCGCGCTAAGGCGCAGGCGCGTCTGGCTACGGCGACCGCAGCCGGAAGCGATCAGGACGAGATACAAAAGGCTCAGGCTGCGGTTGACGCCGCGGCGTAAAGTACTTCCGGGGCTAAGATATTGATGTGGACGGCCCACATGAACCTTACCGCGACCCGATCGTCGAGCTTTACAAGAACGACGTCGACCGCACACTGTTACGGGCGAACCTGAAGCTCACGGTGGAGCAGCGTTTGCGGAATGCGATGGCCCACGCGAGGTTCGCCGACGAACTGCGGCGAGCAGGCAAAGAGCTGCGTAACCCCAAACAATGACTGACTTCGAGGCTCTTCTTCGCGCGCTCGATCAGCACCAGGTTGAATACATCATTGTTGGCGGCGTTGCGGCGCTTGCACATGGTTCGGCCCGCTTCACACAGGATCTCGATATCGTCTACAACCGGCGCGCGGAGAATCTGGACCGGCTGGTTGCTGCCCTGCGCGGCACTGCGCCTTACCTTCGCGGTGCTCCCCCCGGTTTGCCCTTCGTTTGGGACCGCGGGACACTCCAGCACGGCTTGAACTTCACTCTGGAGACATCAATCGGGTGGCTTGACCTTTTGGGTGAAATCCCTGGTGGCGGTACGTATGAGGATCTGTTGCCTTCCAGCGTTGAACTGCATGTGTTTCAGGGACGCAGCCGCTGCCTCAGCCTCGCACAATTGATCCGTGCGAAGCGGGCTGCCGGTCGCCCGAAAGACCTTGAGGCGCTTGCAGAACTTGATGCACTTCAGGAAGAGATCGACCGGTCATAGGGCGTTGAGCCGGTCGAGCGCGCGGTCCATCATGGGTTTCGCGATTACCTGCAGTTCGGGTAGTCGAATTCGGTCGTGCGAATAGATGAACTTCGCCCGGACCTGATCCACGCGAAACTTGCCTGACTTTGCGTAGCCGAGGAAAAGGTCGACGTTGACGTCAAGGAAGCTGAGGCTATCCGCTGCCTGGACGAGATCGGCTTCCGGCCAGCCTCCAAACTCGTGGACCCTGATCAGGCTTTCTACCGCTCCCACGAAGTCCCCGGCGCAGTTTTGCTCCCGCAGCCACTCGCCCACAATGCGCGCGCTTCGGTTCGAATGCGCCACGTAGTAGTCGTAATCTTCATCGCCGTTCCAAACGGGGTGATCGGGGCCGGGGAAGGCCCGTTCCATGTCGTGTGTGAGCGTGGCGATTCGAACCGCTTCCGCGGAACCCGACCCGATCCGGTCGACCCACTCCAGAGAGTTCGTCATGTGGCGCGAGTTCTGCGGATACTTCTCAAGCACCCAGCGCGTTGCGGTCTGTATCAGGGGTGTGTCAGGCATTACCGGGGGTCACTGCAGTACATTTCCATGCCGAGAGCATTGCGTCTCTGGAAGCCCTTCCAGAAGAGGTTCCCGGCGGCGTCCTTGCCGGTGCTGAACGCATTTGGGTCGCCAGTGCCTGTCCACTTGCCGTCACCCGACAAAACGAGCTCCTGATGGATGTACGTGCGTTTCGCGGCGTCCTTCTTCAGGTAGAGGTCGAGGAAGGCGCTGATGAAATGCTCGTTGATGGCATTGATGCGGTCCTTGCGCCAGATGGGTTCCTGCGAAAATGACTGGCCGGGAAGCGGCGGGTTGTCGCCGGTATTATGGCGCGCATTTTGGTAGACGAGCATGCAGCGCTCTGAGTTCACGGCGCGCTCGAAGGCCCGCTTCACGCCGGTATCGTAGACTGCCACGTCGTCGTGGTCGCCGGAGATAAACAAAGACGGAATGCGGATGCCGGAGAGGCCACGCTCGTCCCACGCGTTGTACGGCGGCTGCTCGCCCCAGGGCGCGATGGCCACGATGGCTTTCACGTGATCGCGGCGAGTTGCCTGAAACTTCGGGCTGTCGGCAAACAGATCTTCGATGTAGCCGCCTGGTACCGCGCGGGAGACCTGACTGGCGCGGCTGTAGCCGGCTCCGGCGGTGGTCAGTGCGCCGTAACCGCCCATGGAGTAGCCGACGATTGCGGTGTTTGCGGCATCGGCCAAACCGTTCAGGAAGCTGTCGGGCTTCTTCGAAAGTTCGTCGATGGCGTCGACGGTGAAGAGCTGGTCTTTCGAGCGGTTTAGGAGCGTGCTTTCAAAGGGTCGAACCTCGCCGAAAACGGAATCCGTATGGTCGATCGCGGCGACCACGTAGCCCTTCGACGCGAGGTTTTCAGTCAGGTAGGTCAGGAGTGTGCGGGAACCAGGATAACCGTGAGAGACGATTACCAGCGGGAACTTCTGCCCTGCAACCGGCGGCGCATCGCGCAGAGCCTTGCCTGGAAACTCCAGGGTGCCCCCGACGTTCTGCGACCCCGGTATTCGCGTGACGTAGACCGTCTTCTCTTCCTGACCGGCCGGGATGGTCGCCGGGTACCAGATCTCCAGTTTGAGGGTCCGATCGGCCAGCGGCGCCTTACCCGTGGCCTTGTCGAACTTCAGGATGTCGGGCTGATTGTGGTTCACCACGTCAAGGGTGCGGACGCCGACAGCGAACGGGCCGCGCTTCGCCAGTTCCGGGGCGTCAGGGCCCGGAACACTGAAGTACTGCTGGCCGGGCAGCGAGGCGGACAGCAGGGCAAGGCAGGCTAGGAGACGCATTTCCTAATTATCCCGATACCACGTGCGCACGGTCTCTGTGACGAAACGGTCACGGCGCGCCCGCACTTCCGCGGCGTCTTTCGTCGACCAGTCGTAGAAGCCCTTCCCCGTTTGACGCCGAGGTTTCCTTCTTCTACCTTCCTGCGGTAGAGTTCCGGTGCCCGCGAGGCGTTACTGAGGTCACCCGCGACCTGGTCGATCACGGCGAGGCCGAGGTCGAGGCCCACCATGTCCTGATGCTCGAAGATGCCGTAGACGGGAGACGCAGCCCGAAGCCGGCCCTGGCGGCGAGATCGACGTCTTCGACGTCGGCGATGCCTTCGGCAACGATGTTGAGGGCCTCGCGCAGGAGTGCCATCTGGAGGCGGTTGCCCAACTGACCGCGGCGGTCCTTCTTCACGATGACAGGCACTTTCCGGCAGGCCAGGAGCAGCGCGCGGACGGCTTCAGCCGTCTCGGGTGCGGTCTTTTCACCCAGGGCAATCTCGACCAGCGGCATCAAGTGCGGCGGGTTCCAGAAGTGTGTCGTGAGAATGCGTTCAGGATGTTTACAGCGGCTGGCGATCGCAGTGATGCTCAGGCCGGAGGTATTGGTGGCGAGGATGGTGGAAGGCGGCGCGACGGCATCAAGACGCTGGAAAAGGCTGCGCTTCAGTTCCAGGTCTTCGTACACACTCTCGACGATCAGGTCGGCGGATGCGGCAAGGGAGTCCAGATCTGTGGCGAAGTCGATCTGAAGGTCGGGCGCTGGGTGTGCCAGGCCTGCTGTCACCACTTCCGCGGCAAGCCGGAGCGCGCGGTCGGCTGCCCGTTCGGCGTTCGCGGGATCGCGGCTGAAGATGGTCGCGCGCACGCCGCCCAGCGCGAGGACTGCCTCAATCCCGGGCGCCATCATGCCACTCCCGACGACTGCCGCCGACCCGAACCGCTCTGGTTTTCGCACGGTTATTTCAGTTCGATGACCAGCGTGCGGTACGTCTGTCTGCCCAGATTGGTCAGCACCGGCGCAATCTCGCCCTTGTAGTGCCAGATGACGTCGCCCGATTTCCGTCTCCGGACTTCTTTGGCTCCGGTAACGGGGTCGATGCGCTCGTACCGGGAGTCATCGAGAAACACAATCACCTGGTCGGCGGCACGGACGGACTTCTCGCGCGGTGTGCCCGGCAGATAGTCGAGCTGCGTGGCGCGCACGCGGCTGTTCTCAAGCGCGACGTTCCTCGTGATGTCTTGAGCTCGTCCGGCGACCCACCCCACGCTGAGGCAGGCCAACATAATCCACAGTTTCGGTTTGTTCTGCATCCAGCCGTACCCTATCACAGAGATCCCGCAACTTGTTTCACAAAGAACCTTACTTATGTTGCCAATGGCAACCGCTTGCTGGCACAATCAGACTGCCATGCAACTACGGGTACTTGGACTCATTCTGGCCGGCGGCAAGGGAACCCGGCTCTATCCTCTCACCAAAGAACGCGCGAAACCAGCGGTGCCGTTCGGTGGAAAGTACCGCATCATCGACTTCGTTTTGAGCAATTTCGTCAACTCGGGGATCTACTCGCTGTACGTGCTGACCCAGTTCCGCAGTCAGAGTCTGCTGCAGCATCTGAACGAGGGCTGGCAGATGGGCGGTTTGCTGAGAGATCAGTTCATCATCCCGGTACCGGCCCAGATGCGCTCCGCGGGTGAGACCTGGTATCAGGGCACCGCCGACGCGATTTACCAGAACATCAATCTGATCGAACAGGCAGACCCGCATGTAGTGGCTATCTTCGGCGCCGATCACATCTACCGAATGAACATCGCCCACATGGTGGAGTATCACCAGCATCTGGATGCGGCCTGTACCGTCGCTGCGTTACCGGTTCACCGCCGTCATGCTCACGAATTCGGCGTGATTGAGACAGATGAGAACAACCGGATCAACGGTTTCCACGAGAAGAACCCGGACGCGCCGTGCATTCCCGGCCGTGCGGAACACGTGTTTGCTTCTATGGGGAATTACCTGTTCTCCACGCGGGCTCTGCTCAAGGCCCTTCATGAAGACGCCGCGGACGAGGCAAGCTCCCACGACTTTGGCCGTGATATTCTGCCCAAACTGGTGACGCAGGAGCAGGCGATCTACGCCTACGACTACCAGACCAACCGCATCCCCGGCGACCCCGTGGGCGAGTGCTACTGGCGCGACGTGGGTACCATCGACGCCTACTGGGAAGCCAACATGGACCTGCGGGCCGTCAAGCCGGCACTCAACCTGTATAACCGCCGATGGCCGCTCCGCACCAGCAGCTATCCGGATCCCCCGGCCAAGTTCACGTTCGACGACCAGAATCGCAGAGGTGAAGCCGTCGACTCGATCGTTTCGGGAGGGTGCATCCTTTCGGGGGGCCGCGTGAAGAACTCGATTCTCAGCCGTGGCGTGAAGGTTCACGCCGGGGCTTACGTTGAGGACAGCGTCATCCTGGATAACTGCGACATCGGCCGCCGAGCGAAGATCCGTCGCGCGATCCTCGACAAGAACGTCCATGTCCCCGAGGACGCGACGATTGGCTATGACCTGGCCCAGGACTCGAAGCTTTACCACGTCACGGAGAGCGGAATCGTGGTCGTAGAGGGCAATCGGTCACCGGTCGAAATCTCGACCGTTTTCGTTTAACGCACCGAAACTTCAGGGCGAAGAGCGGGTCCAGAGGGACTCTCTCGTTAATTTTTGGCCCTACATAAAATGGAAGTAGGTTTAACGGGCGAACACACGCCCGCAAACCATGACCCCAACTAAAGTTGTGCTAAATACATGTAAAGGCTGGGCTAGCCGGTGATACCGTTTTTCATAGCGGAATTCGAAGAGCCACACACTTTACGGAAGACAAGAAACCTCTTATTTTCTTGGACTTACCTGTTGCTTACAAATGTTGACTTATATAAGATTGCACCCAGCGCGATTGCATGAATTGGGTCGCGAAGGGGTGGGGCGGGTTTTCGGGATGTCACCGACCGCCTCTGACAAAACAGTCCGCTTGAGGGAAGTCTCAAGCCATAACAGAGAGGGTACGCATGCAAAGAGCAGACTCCGCGAAGCTAGTCGCCACCGCGGTGAACCAGAGGGTCAACCTCCACGTCGAGGGTGGGTGGAAGTTCATCCGCAAAACAGCAGTCATTTTGATCGCAGTAATCGCCGGTTTAGTCAGCGCATCCGCGCAGACCACCAGCGGTTCCATCGCAGGCAGCGTGCTGGACGCACAGCAGTCCGCGGTCGCAAGCGCTGCTATCACCGTCACAGACACGTCCAGAGGGTTTACGCAGAATACGACAACCGATCGCGAAGGTCGTTTCGTTTTCTCGCAGCTCTCGCCGGGCACCTATACGTTGTCGATCTCAGCCGCCGGATTCAAAAAAAACGAGCGGACGAACATTGGCCTGGTCGCCAACGACAGGCTTGCACTGGGCAACATCATCCTCGAAGTCGGCGCAACCACGGATACGATCACCGTTACTGCGGAAGCTACTCTGGTGCAGTCGGAGAGCGCAGAGCGCTCGCTGGCCATTCAGGGCGAGATTCTGCGCAGCGTCGCGGTGAACGGCCGCGGCTTTACGCCGCTCGCCTCCATCGTGCCTGGCATCATCTTCAACACGAACAACGGCTCCAGCGATGCGATCACGAACATCTTCGCGAACGGGCTCCGGAGCAGTGCCAACAACCTGACGCTTGACGGCGTTGCGGCTGTCGACACGGGCAACAACGGTACGCTTCTCAGCTTGAACCTTGACTCCGTCTCTGAGTTCAAGGTGCTGACCTCCAACTACCAGGCAGAGTACGGCCGCTCGGCTGGCGCACAGATCAGCGCTGTGACTCGCGGCGGTACCCGCGATTTCCACGGTTCTGCCTACGGCTACCGCCGTCATGACGGTATGAATGCCAACACCTGGCTCAACAACCGCGACTCTACCTTCAACAATAAAATCAATAAGCCTCGCCTCGACCAACGCGATCTCGGTTTCACCATCGGCGGCCCGATCTACATTCCGAAGGTCTTCAACGCCGACAAGCAGAAGCTGTTCTTCTTCTACAGCCATGAAGACCAGAAGCGCCTGATCCCCCCCACTTCGCCCACGCGCGTAACCGTGCCAACGGCACTGGAACGCGCAGGTGACTTCTCGCAGACAGTGGACAATGCGGGCAATCCCTTTCCGTACATCCGTGACACCACTACCGGCCTGCCGTGCAGCGCGACCAGTACTGCTGGGTGCTTCAGCGCCGGCGGCGTGCTCGGACGCATACCGGCCAGCCGTCTCTACGGTCTTGGTCTGAACGTTCTCAAGATGTACCCGCTGCCGAACGCAACCGGCGTTGGCTTCAACTACTCCACGCAGGAAGCTTCCAGCCAGCCGCAGATCCAGGATTTGGTCCGCATCGATTACAACCTCACCAGCAGCTGGCGAGTTTCTGGCCGCTACATCAAGGTGAAGAATG
>JAOAPO010000204.1 GCA_025462945.1 Bryobacterales bacterium | reverse complement strand
TCAGCGTTGACGTGGTGATAGCCTGCTCGGAACGGAATCGGGATGGCCAGGAATGGCCCTCGTTAAAGCTCAAGAGAGGTGACTCTGTCCCGCTAAGTCGAACTCTCGAAACAACCGAGAGATCCGCGAGCGTCAAAACGCCACCAGTTGAGCTTAGGGCCGGCTCATGGTGTCAACAGACAAGCTCTGCAAGAAATAGCAACTTTAGGATTTGGCTCCCGGAGAGGCACACAGATTTAGGCACGCCTTTGTCGAATCCACGGTGGCCTCAGTTCTCCACGCGCTGGTAACTCAAGGGGAGGATCTTGAAACCAAGAACCTTCGGGTGGTTGCGATTCAACTCTTCTCGCGGGAAACAGACGGGGAAGCAGGCAGATGGTAGGATCTGAGAAAGGCTGCCCCAGCAAAGCGGGCGCGAACGTCTGCAGGCGACCATCGAACGACCCTGCGGACCGGCTACACGCCAGCGATTCAGCATCTGCTTCAAGCACGCGATCTGACGGCAGGCATATCTACTATCTATGCGCGCTAAGGCGGTTCGGGCGCATCGCCCATTTGGTTCGACTCAGTTTCTGATAACCGGACTCTTCGGTCCCTATTGCGATATCCTTGCAACCAATGAAGCGTTTAGCATTTTTAGCTGGGGCGGTCTGCGTGTGTTCCGCCCAGACCACTGCGCCCCTGCTCTCTTTCGAAGCTGTAGACATCCAGTCCGTCTCCGCGTTCGCAAGGAAGGTGGCAAGTCCGGTAATCATCGGGAATCGGTACGAGTACCGGTCGCCGAACATGGTGGATCTCATCGCCACTGCCTACAACGTTCCCGCGGAAAAAGTTCTAGACGGTCCCCTGTGGGTGGAATACGACCGGTACGACGTGATTGCCCGCATTCCGCCAAATACCTCTCCCGAGCGAGTCAGAGAGATGCTGCAAACGGTGCTCGTGACGCGCTTTGGCCTGGTCACGAGGCAGGAGACCAGGCTGTTGAATACAGTTGCGCTCGTGGCCGGGAAAAAACTCCAGATGAAACCCACCGATGGCTCGCCGGCCGGGTGCAAGCGTTCGATGACGGGAACGAGCGAGGAGACAGCGGAGTTTCAGGTGGACTGTCACGACCTGACTACAGGTGCCTTGGCGGAACAACTTCTCACCTTCCCCGGAGGTGGCCTCCTTACCCCCATGACTGTTCAGGAGACCGGGGCCGACCGGACTCTGACGCGCGAACCGATCCTCGATAGAACGGAGCTCACGGGCGGCTGGGATTTCACTTTCAAGCTCCCGATGGCCGGGAGCAACTTGCCGGGCACGCTGCCCGCGGCACTCGAAAAGCAGCTGGGCCTCAAACTGGAGCCTGCACAGGCAAGCTTCCCCGTGCTGGTGATTGTGAAGGTGAATCGCTCGGCTACTCCCAACTCTGCACGGGATGTCGTAAGCCTGGCGGTGACGCCGGAATTCGAAGTCGCCCGGATCAAACGCTTCGACTCATCGAACACCACCGGGCTGCGAGTGTTGGGCCTTCGATTTCCCCCAGGTGGGCGGGGAAGCCAGATCACGATCACCGGCGTCCCACTGGGTTACCTTATTACTCAGGCTTGGAATCTGCCGCCTGACAAATTAGTCGGAGGCCCGAAGTGGCTGGACAATGATCGGTGGGAAATCACCGCAAAGTTGCCCGAGGACCCGAAAACAGGCGCACCCATCGTGACCGCGCCGGACGGCGTCTGGCCCATGGTGCGCACGTTACTCACGGAGCGCTTTAAACTCACGACACATTTTGAACAGCGGGAGGTGACCGCGTACAAGTTGGTGGCTGTTAAGCCGAAGCTGAATCCGGCCGATCCGAACCGTCGGAGCAAATGCTTCGACGGTCCTGAAGCGAACGGGAAAGACCCTAGGAAAGCCAACCCCATGCTCACCCGCCTGGTATCGTGCCACAACCTGACGATGGACCAGTTTGCCGTCCTGATCGAGACCTTCAGCTGGGGGTACTTTGCCGACCCTGTCGTGAACGCCACAAACCTGGAGGGGACGTGGGACGCGACTCTCAATTTCAGCCCATGGAACATGATTGAGGGCAAGGGTGCTCCGGGTTCGTTCGTGAACGGGGTGAGACAGGGCGGCGGGATGCGGCCTCCAGGCGACGCGGGCACAGATGCGGCGGCTCCGAGCGGAGCGCTTTCCATCTTCGATGCCATGGAAAAGCAGCTCGGTCTGAAGCTCGAGCCCATGAAGCGCACGGTTCAGGTAATGGTTATCGACCACGTAGAACAAAATCCAACCGAGAACTAAGGTCAGACAGGCGATCACTCACCTCCCACGCTTACGGACTTCGCAGCGTCCTCAATCAACGCGTAGCGTTGGCCAGTTCTCAATGGACGGTAAGCGGACATCACAAGCCCGATCGGTAAACACTTCGCCGTTAGGCTGGACCGAGGTCGCTCGCTCTAACCCCCTATTGACGATCTTACTATCAGATAGTAAGCTGTGAGCACGGTCGCAAGCATTCGTATGAAGCAGCCTAAGCTCGCCAAACTTGAACGTCGGATTCTTGAGGCCCTGTGGGTCACCGGACGCGCGTCCATGCGAGAAATCCAGCAGGCGTTTCCGGAGCCCCGCCCCGCCTACACCACGATCACGAACACTGTCTACAGAATGGAATCCAAAAAGGTCGTACGGCGGGCTCAGAAAATAGGAACCGCGGATCGTTTTGAACCATTGATTGGCAGGGACACAGTTCGCGACAGCCTGCTCGACGAGATTCTGAGTTTCTTCGGCGGAAGGCCGCAACCGATGATGGCGCAACTCATTGAGTCCGGCAAGCTCACCCTCGACGATATTCGCGAGATGGAGAAGGCCGCCGCCGAAGCTGCCCGACAGCGGGAGGCGGTAAACATGCCGAGACCGAAATGATTACCAGGTTCATCATCAACCATTTGTGGCAGTCCTCTTGCTCCGCGCTTCTGGCCGGATTGCTGACTTTCGTGCTTCGCAGGAACTCACCGGCCGTACGCTACTTGGTTTGGCTGAGCGCGTCATTGAAATTTCTCGTCCCGTTCGCAGCGCTGGTGAGCCTCGGAAATCTGATTCCGCAGCCAGTTCGACACTCGGTATTCGTTGCGGCTCCTATCGTCTCAAACACCCTGGTACAAATCGCGGACCCGTTCTCGCAGATGCCCAACGCCAGCGTTCCACTGAACCCCAAACTGCCTTGGGTTCAGATCGGGATGGGCATCGTGTGGGCCCTCGGCTTTTCTTCAATCACGTTCGCACGATGCCGCGATTGGTTGGCAGTTCGGGCAGCACTGCGAGTCGGCACGCCAATCGAACTCCCGATCCCGGTGCGGGCGCTCGTTATACCGGGCAAGGAGGAGCCGGGTATCGTTGGTTTTTTACGTCCGGTCCTGGTTCTGCCGGCCCAGCTTCTGGAACATTTGGCTTCTCCGCAGCTTGGCGCTATTCTCGCGCACGAGCTGTGCCACGTACGCCGCCGAGACAATCTCTTCGCGGCCGTCCATATGGTGGTGGAGGCAATCTTTTGGTTCAACCCGCTCGTTTGGTGGGTTGGAGCTCGCATGGTGGAGGAGCGTGAACTGGCATGTGACGAGGAAGTCCTGCGAATGGGTTTTGAGCCGACTGACTACGCTGAAGGGATATTGAAGGTCTGCCGGTTTTCTGTGGAATCCCGATTAGCCTGTATCGCAGGCGTGACGAGCGCGGACGTCAAAAAGCGTCTGCGCGCCATCCTCGCAGGAAGCATTGCTCACGAATTGACCGGCGTCAGGAGGCTGGCTCTGACGATGATTGGTCTGGCGGCTTTCGCAGTCCCTGTCTTCATCGGTGTGCTGAACGCGCCTGTGATCCGCGCACAAGAGTCGCCTGCTGTGCCCTTGAGATTCGAGGTTGAATCCGTTAGGCGGACCGGTAGTACTGACGGCCGGTCTTTGCTTCAAGCCACTCCGGGCCGGCTTGTAATCACGAATCTTTCACTTCGGCGTCTCATTCTGATCGCTTACGAAATTCAAGACACTCAGCTGACCGGAGAACCGGGTTGGATTGATTCCGATCACTACGATATCCAGGCCAAAGCAGGCGGCAACCCGTCAGTGCGGCAGATGGAGGGACCCATGCTGCGTGCCCTCCTGGAAGAGCGTTTCAGGCTGACGGTCCATCGCGAGACCCGGCAACTTCCTGTATATAAGCTATCCGTCAGAAAGAGTGGATCGCAACTACAGCCCTCGCAGGCAGGCAGTTGTACGACTTACGTCACGGGCGCGCCGCCCCCGACCACAGCGCGGGAATCACCTCTCCCGAATTTCTGCGGTTTTCGTCGTACAGCAGCGGATGGGTTGAATCGTGTTCTTGACGGGAAGGGTGTAACCATGGCGGCACTGGCTACAAATCTCTCGCGAACTTACATCTCCACGCTTGGCAGGAATGTTATCGACGGGACTGGGCTGACCGGAATGTTTGACATATACCTGAAATGGACGATCGACCTTCCGGCGGGTGCGCCCGGTGAAGTTGGGAACACGGCCCCTTCAGACCTATCAGGTCCATCTATCTTTACCGCGATACAGGAACAACTCGGACTAACGCTTGAGCCTACCAAGGGTCCCGTAGAAGTCCTAGTCATTGATCACGTCGAGAAAGCGTCCGGAAACTAGCTAGTTTGATCTGCGAGCTCGATTTTTTTAATGGGGCGATTGCCGAAACTGAGCGACGCAACAGAACCCCACCCTCATGGAAGGTGATTGGGTGCATTCTAGCCCGACAGCGGGCATTGCTCGGACTGTTGAGCTGGGAGCAACATCAATGTATTTGAGGCCTCCCTTACCCGCTACGGAGCGGGCGATGTGGATCACGCGTAGTAGTGGTGACGCCTTCCGCCTGGGGAACGGCGTCACCTCTCCTTGGCCCTCGCCCCATCGTGTTGGCCGCATCTTCAGTAGACGGTAACCGGACTCTCCGGGCCGCACAGGTGGATGCGATCGGAGCACGATCGAACCTTTGCGGTCATGGCAGATTCATGCGAGCGGGCGCCCGGGCCCGGAGTGGGGCGAAGGCTCCGTGCCGCGCGCTGTTCTGGCGCGGAGGTTGAGCGCCTCCACAAGAACCGAAAACGCCATGGCAAAATACACGTACCCTTTCGGGATGTGCTGGCCAAACCCTTCCGCAATCAACGTCACGCCGATCAGCAACAGGAAACTGAGCGCCAGCATCTTTACTGTGGGATGCCGGTCTACGAAAGCGCTGATCGGCCTTGCCGCGAACATCATAAAGCCCACGGCGAAAATGATAGGGCGATCATGACCTCGAGCTGGTTCGCCATCCCGACCGCCGTGATCACCGAATCCAGCGAAAAAACAAGATCGAGCAGTGCAATCTGCACCAGTACCCCCCCATCGTAACGGCGCCGCGAGCGGCCCGTTCGGACTCCGATTCACCTTCGAGACGCTCGTGAATCTCGTGCGTGCTCTTCCAGATCAGGAAAATGCCCCCTGCCAGGAGAATCAAATCCCGGCCCGAGAACTCGTGCTCCAAAACTGCGAAGAGAGGCGCCGTAAGGCGCATGATCCATGTGAGCGACAGTAACAGGAGAATCCGCGTAATCATAGCCAGTGCGAGGCCAGTTGTGCGCGCGCGGGCCTGCTGGTGGAACGGAAGTTTACTCGCCAGGATGCTGATGAAAACAATATTGTCGATCCCGAGCACGATCTCGAGAACCGTCAGGGTAAGCAGCGCGATCCAAGCCTCGAAAGAGGAAGCCAAGTCCATTCCCTCAGCTTAATGACTCGGCATAGGTCGCACCGCTTCCGGCTGCATCGCCACTCGGAACTCGAACCCGCAAAACGGCGTTACCGGAGAGTGTGCTGTGGCGGTGCCGGTCGGGGCGCGCGGGCGATAGGGTTTAGTGAGGCGCTTAGTTCTTGGTTAAGGAGTCAGCAGGAGGGGCGAGGATCGGCCGCATCTTTCAGCACAGTTCTCGGATATGCCAGGATTACGTCAGCAGGTAGTGCGATTGCTTGAGGGGGTCCGATGACTTCGCTTTTCCACAACGAGACGAAACCGGAGCCGAACGTAACACCGCAGGCTGCTGGTCTCTGGGCTGCGGGTATCGGGGCCTTCCTCGTCTTCGTTATCTCCTTCATTCAAATCTCTAACTCGAAAAGCTCGACCGCGGCGATTGGATTTCTGTTTCTTCCATTCATCGCGGCGTTCGCCGCCGTCCCTTGTTTTGTGACGGGGTGGTGCCTCGGATATGCACTGACGTGGTGGCGTTCGCCGGTGCGGCGCAAACGGATAACGGCTGTCGCGGCTTCCACCGTGCCCCTAACCGCCGGGCTTTGGATTCTTCACACAGTGTCTTTCGGCTTCGGCACGATGCAGGAGGTGCACAGGATTGAGTACCTGGACGCGGGCCAACTGAGGCGGGTGCTCGATGATCGGGGCCTGGCCAGCAATAAGTTCGTTCTCGGCGCGATCGCGCAGAATCCCCGGGCGGATTCGTGGACGCTGCACCGGATTGCGACGACCAGGCTGCCCGAACTTCATGAACCAATGGGCAGCGCTTTCGATGTGCTGGGCAAGAACATGCGTGGTCTGGCGGTGATGCGTCTGGTGGCGAAGCACCGCCACACCGCAGCCGAGGACCTGGACAAGCTGGCGCAGAGTCCGAACGAGGACGTTTTGAGTGATGTCGTGGGTAATCCGAAGCTTTCGACGGGCACGGTGCGCAGGCTGGCCGAGCGGGGTGGACAGTGGGTGGAATTGGGGGTGGCGCTGAATCCGGCAGCACCGACTGACCTTCTTGCCAGGCTTGCTCTGAGTTCGAACGAGTTCACGAGAGCCGCCGTTGCCGGCAATCCGGGTACGCCGGATGAGGTTCTGCGCGGGCTGAGCGTGGACCAGTCCTGGAATGTGCGCGGGCATGTGGGACTGAATCGGGCGACTCCGCCGGAAGTACTGGAGACGCTGAGAAATGACGAGGATGAGCGTGTTCGGCGCTACGCGGGGAGGCGCTGAGTGGAGGGCGGACGGCGCTCAATGGACGGTAGCCGGACATCACAAGCCTGATCGGTAAACACTGCGCCGTTAGTCGCGGGTGTGCGACGGCCAGATGTCAGCGAAGGGCGTTTTTCAGCCAAGTAACCAATTCACCGGGCACTGGGGCTCTCAATGCGGTCGTTCGATTCTTGGTTCGATTCGTTGACAGCACCACGTATTCGTCCACTGGCGAAAAACGTCCCGCATGTTGTTGCGCCGCTTAAGTATCAAACCGGGCGGAATTTGAAAGCAAGAAGCGGAGTGGCAGAGGCTGGAATCGCTGTTAGATTCGTACTTGTAAGGACGAGTTAAAAGGAACACACATGAGCACCTCAACGAAAAATTCGCTCGCAACGATCGCGGAAACCGATCCCCGTTGGGCCTCCGTGATAGCTCGCGATCCCCAGGCGAAGTTTTATTATTCTGTCAAGACGACCGGTGTTTACTGTCGCCCCTCTTGTGCGGCTCGTCTCGCCAGACCTGAAAACGTGCAGTTTCACCCGACTTGCGAAGACGCGGAAAAAGCGGGGTTCCGTCCCTGCAAACGCTGCAAGCCGGACCAGGCGTCGCCGGTCGAGCAGCATGCAGAGAAGATTGCTTCCGCATGTCGCCTGATCGAAAGCTCTCAAACGCCGCCCAGCCTCGAATTGCTGGCACAGCACGTCGGCTTGAGCACCTATCATTTTCACCGCGTATTCAAGGCGGCAACGGGGCTTACGCCTAAAGAATACGCGGCCGCGCACCGCGACAACCTCGTGCGAAAGGCGCTCAACAAGAGCGATACGGTGACGGGAGCAATTTACGACGCGGGCTACAACTCGAACAGCCGTTTTTATGAAACCTCGAATCAGGTATTGGGTATGACACCTTCGAACTATCGCGCCGGGGGAGCGCTAACGGACATCCGCTTCGCCGTGGGCGAATGCTCTCTGGGCTCGATCCTCGTAGCTCAAAGCGACCGTGGTATCTGCGCCATTCTTCTGGGGGACGACCCAGACTCGCTTGCGCGCGATCTGCAGGACCAGTTTCCGAAAGCCAATCTCATCGGCGGTGACGCCCGTTTTGAGCGGCTCGTCGCGAAAGTGGTCGGGTTTGTCGAAGCGCCGGCACTCGGCCTCGATCTTCCTCTCGATGTCCGCGGAACCGCCTTTCAGCAGCGCGTCTGGCAATCGCTGCGGAAAATTCCCGCGGGCTCGACCGCAAGTTACACGGACGTTGCAAGGCTCATCGGCTCGCCGAATTCAGTACGCGCGGTCGCCCAGGCCTGCGGCGCCAACGCGCTGGCAGTGGCAATCCCCTGCCATCGCGTGGTACGCAACGATGGCGCATTGTCGGGCTATCGCTGGGGCGTCGAGCGCAAAAGCGTGCTTCTCGAAAAGGAGGCGCACGCATGATTCGGATCGAGGGACTTGGCGAGTTGCAGCGTCGCGTGAAAACAGCAGTCAAGCGCGCTGATGCGTTCGACTGGCAGAGGATCGGGAGAGACCTGGATCAACAGGGCAACGCCATGATGGAACAGCTTCTTTCCCCGGAGGAGTGCCGGGGCATCGCCGGTCTTTACCCCAATGACGACATCTTTCGCAGTCGCGTTGTCATGGGGCGGCATGGCTTCGGGCGTGGGGAGTACAAATATTTCAGCTATCCGCTTCCCGATCTTCTGAGCGAACTCCGGACAGCGGTCTATAAGCATCTGGTCCCGGTCGCCAATCGCTGGAATGACGCGATGGGAATCGATGCGCGCTATCCGGAACAGCACGCCGACTTCGTCGAGTGTTGCCACAATGCCGGTCAGGTGCGGCCGACGCCGCTTCTCCTTCAATATGGAGTCGACGACTACAACTGCCTGCACCAGGACCTCTACGGCGAGCATGTCTTCCCCCTTCAGTTGGCTATTCTGCTGTCCGACCCCGGCGCGGACTTCACCGGCGGCGAGTTCATCATGACGGAGCAGCGCCCGCGCATGCAGAGCCGACCGATGGTCGTACCGCTCCGTCAGGGCGACGGAATTATATTCGCGGTTCACAACCGGCCTGTGCAGGGCACGCGCGGTACGTATCGCGTGAACCTGCGGCACGGCGTTAGCCGCGTCCTCTCCGGGCGCCGTCACACGGTCGGCATCATTTTCCACGACGCGGCATAAAGCCCCGGACCCATGACAATGAGCCTTGTTGAGGGTCCTGCCCATATCGAACTGAGTTAAGAGCTCCTCGCTCCGGGCGCAACCACACTGCGCAACTTACCCTGACAGAGGAAACCGAAATGCTGTCCGGTTTCCACGATGTGGTTTCAGGCCCCGTTCCACCACATGATCACGCGTTTTTCGCATGCCTGCAAAGGCGGCTGATCGCGCGCATCAAGGAGACGCAACTGCGAGACGCAACTGCCGAAGATGTTTAGGGCTTGATGTTGAGCCGGGTTTGTCCTAAGTGAAACATTGCGTGGCAGTTGCGTCATTATCCCTATCAGACGCCGTTCCCTTGAAAGTGGACGATGCCCTCCGAGTCACCAGGGCCACGTAGACGGGTTGTCGCCTACACGTTGATTGACGACCGCCTGGCGGCCAAGTCTTGCCTAACCTGAACTCCGAAGAGATCGTCCGTAAAACGACGCAGGAACGACCCCGGAATGCAACGCACTGGAGCACTCGCAGCATGGCCCGCGCTGCCGGCGTCAGTGAAGCCAGTGTACGGCGGGTGTGGCATGCCCACGGATTGAAGCCGCATCGGGTTGAGGTCTTCAAACTCAGCAACGATCCGCAGTTCACCGAAAAGCTTGAAGATGTCGTTGGCCTGTATCAGCGTGGCCGCCGTGGTCACCGAGGTGATTCGATTCGCGATTGCAGAGGTCAGGAGTCCGCCACCCCTGAGCCCTGCTCCGCCATTGATACGATGTTCGGTGCCCACCAACGGGAATGGCCAGACGAGGAGAATCGGATGTTCTTTTTCGGCAAAGGAAGTAACGTCCGCGTGACGGTCCCGTCGAGATCGATCGAAGACATCAAGCTGCCAGAGATCGCCTACAAAGCCGATTTTGAACTCAGCAACCTGTACTCAGAATTCTCAAAGGAGATCACTAAGTTCTCACTGCTCGGGATCGCCGGGTATGGCTTTATTATCGAAAAAATAGCCGGTAATCACATGCGCGACATGGCGAGAGGTAGCACCCTGGCCTTGTTGGTCTTCGGCCTTGCTTGTCTTGTAGGTTCCGCAGGGCTAGGGCTCTACTGCGGATACTTGAACCGGGCGTGTCTGTTTATGCAGGTGACAATTTTGCGGCTCCTCCAGCGGCGGGAATCAGCCCGCTGGACCGACCCCGCGCTCTCCTCTGCGGTCGACGTATACGGATGGAGAATAGACAACGAGAAGAACCTCCAAGATCTTCGAAACTGCCAGGCAGCCAACTTGGCATTAGCACACAAGGTACAAATCACAACCGTCTGGATTCTGATCTTCGGGCTTATTGCCACCGCCGGGATTTTTCTGCGCTGCCTAGATCTCAACACGCCAGCCTCCAAGGTTTAGTCAAGTCCTCACGCTGGGATTCCAGCCACACCCGAGAAAGAGGGGACCGTTGACAGCGGTTTCGCTGCATTTCGCCGCTATAGGCACTCAAGCGACGCGCTGGCTTCGCTTCTCCTATGCATGGGCACCCCTGCAGGTTTCAAGTGCACATTACAGAAGACCTACAGGATTGAGTGGAGGCGGGCGGCGTAAATGCGCCAAGCCCCTCAATCGATGGGTTGAGAGCTTTACAGCTCTGGAACTTCAACCCCGGGGCGCGAGCATTCCCCCCACTTCGAATCACAAATACTCAACCTTTAGCACTGGAGCCGTTTATGGCGATCCTCAGGCCGCAGGCCATTCCCGATATAAGAAGAACATTCACGGCAATCAGTGCCCGAGCACCACGCACTCAACCCACTTTTGGGGACAGAAAAAGGGCGCCAGTGGGGGCATGAACCCCGCTGAGCTTTCACGATTTCCTCTTTCGGTCCGGGCGATCGTAGAAGAGAGCGTTTAGGGCGGAGCCTTTCCGACGGACGGGCCCGATTCAAAGCCAGGGAGAAAGGCTTGGAGAGGAACACTAGCAGGCTGCCGAAAAGCTATGATTTCAGCGATTTCGCGAACCTAAAATTAACAGCTTGCGGCCGTTTCCGGTCGGCTTTAGGCGTTTTTCCGCAGCCTGCGAGGAGAGGGACTGTCCCTAAATAGCGTTGAGAAGCTAAAGTTTGGTAACGGTCTGTGATTTAGTCAGGTTGTTAAACGCAAGGCGAACAAAAAGCTCCCTTGTGCCTTGCTTTCGAAGAACCCGGATCGATACATCGGCGGGTCGGTGGGAGGCTCGCCATCGTCCTGCAATCGGCTTATGGCGGACTCGCTGGCACTCAACTCGACAATGCTCAAACTGCTGCGGCAGCAAACGATATCATCGGCCCGTCCGGTGTTAACATCGGCTGATGCTAAAACTTGCCACGGCGGGACTATTGCTGTCAACTCTTTGTTCCTTGGCGCAGGAAGTTCCTCTGCGGCTCGCTGCGCGCGCTCTGGGCGCAACACCTCTTGAATCCGATCTTCGCGAACTGTGCGACGGAATCGGGGGACGTCCAACCGGATCACCCGCTTCCGAACGCGCCATCAATTGGGCTGCGCAGAAATTCCGCGAGGCTGGCGCAGACACCGTCAGAACGGAATCGGTCGATCTGCCCTACCTTTGGCTGCCCGTCTCGGCGGAGGCAAGCGCGACTGCGCCGGAGAGATTTTCAGTGCGCATCGCTGCTTCTCCGTTCACCGAATCAACGCAGGGTCCCATTGAAGCGGAGCTGGTCGACGCAGGCAAGGGCACCGCCGTAGATTTCGAGAAGCTGGGCGCACGTGCGAAAGGGGCGATCATCCTCGTCCGTTCGGATGAGATGAAGACGCTCGATGATCTGTTCGCCGAATACCTACGCAACATCCCGCTGTATGAGTCCGCTCGTAAGGCGCAGGTGGCGGCGGTACTTCTCGAATCCACCCGCCCTAGAGGGCTGCTTTACCGGCATCCGTTCGGGATGACTTCCAACGTGCCCATGCCGGCCGCAATCGTCAGCCGCGAGCATGCTGAACGCCTTCTGCGGTTGGCCTCGCAGGCCACTGTTCGCCTCCGCCTCAATATCAGGAACCGAACGGGAGGAAGGTTTCAATCACGTAACGTCATCGCGGACATACGCGGCCGGGAGAAGCCGGAAGAAATCGTCCTGATCGGCGCACATCTGGACTCCTGGGACCTGGGCACCGGCTCTGAAGACAACGGCGTGAACGCCGTTATGGTCATCGATGCGCTTCGTGGATTCGCTGCCGCTCACGCCCGGCCGCGGCGGACCGTTCGGTTCGTGCTGTTTACGGGCGAGGAGTACGGGATGTTCGGATCGGAGGGGTACGTTAACTCCCACCATGCGGAACTGGATGACCACGTAGCCGCCGTCGTCTTCGATAGCGGGTCCGGGCGCCTCAGCGGCTTCTTTCTGAACGGGCGCGACGAGTTGCGAAAGCCTGTCAATGACGCCCTGTCCGTGCTGGCCGGGTTCAACGCGAACCAGCATCTTCCCGACGGGATCGACGGCACTGACAACTTCGATTTCGCTTTGTCCGGTGTGCCGAATCTGGTTGGAAATCAAGATCCGGCGCCTTACCTCCCCGACTATCACGCCGAATCCGATACCTTCGAACGATCCAACATACGCGAAGAAAAGATCACGGAGGCGGTCGCGTCGACCTTGCTCTGGAGCTTCGCCGAAAATCCCGATCGCCCGGCGCTGCGTCAGAACCGGCAGCAGGTAGAAAAACTGCTCAAGGACACGAAATTGGACGAGCAGATGAAGGCACTTGGCCAGTGGGAAGACTTCGTGAACGGGAAACGGGGTGTTTCGAAATAAAGGACGGGTAGCGGCTAGCGCAGCTCGCTGGATCACTCCATCATGCGGCCCGGTGCGGCCGAGTAGTCCAGTCATGCCGCGAAAGTTGTCAGTACTCAGGCCATAAGCGTCGGCTCCACGCAGGTGGCATAAAGCTCACCTGCGAATACCCCAGCAGCCGGCCTCGCGAATGGTAAGACCTTTACTTCCGAAGGCTCCGAACTCCAGATTTCCGTAACCCTCCTCGTTGTACTCGCGGCTGATGCGCCGGGTAACTGAACAAGGTTTTGGTGCATGTCTGCGCCGCCCATAATATCCAAGCGTCTCTTTGTGCGCCCAGGTTAGCCCAACGGACCTAGTACTGCGGCCACGTGGGCCGCTATCGTTGCGAAACCGTACTTTGCGGTGACTACGCATCGTGCTGCGAGGCTGGCTGAGTCGCTGAACTCGTCAGAAATCCCGAGGATTGGCGGCGGGGATGATTGACGGGAATGCAACGCGGACGGGACCCCACCCCCCTCGTTGCTGTTTGGCGCGGCAATCGCTCGTCGGGCGCCTGATAGCTAACGATATTGCTGAATAACGTCGTCTTTGGAGCGTTCGACATCAACACCTTTGCTGCGAGCTTCGCAGCTGCACGTACGAGAGCCCCCCGGCGACGGTAACGTAATATTAAGATCGTTAGTCTAAGCCGGACCTAGTCTTATGAGCCTCATCCACGTTGGTCACATTCGCAACAGCCTGACCGAAAGATTCGGTGCATTGATTGATCTTTCGGACGTTGCACACGTGGCCGCCGATCAGTTGAGCTCTTTTCGTGTGACAAGAAGTCTGGCAGCTTTTGCGGTGGCTGAACTTGGCGGACTCGATGATGCGTCAGCCGCACAAGCCATAACAGACGGTCCGCAGGACAACGGCATCGACGCTGTCTACTTTGACCCCGCAGAGCACACATGCTTTCTGGTACAGGCTAAGTGGATTAGCTCAGGAAACGGAAGCGTCGATCTGGGGGATGGCCTCAAGTTTATTCAGGGTGTCCGGGATGTCCTTGGGGCGAGGTTCGACCAGTTCAACGCCAAGATGCGGCAACACCAAGAAAAAATATTTCAGGCGCTGTCGGACACGAGTGCGAAATTCACGTTGGTTTTGGCCTACACAGGAGAGCAACCGCTATCGGCTGAGGTAAGGAGGCCGTTTGATGACTTATTATCGGAAATGAACAGTCCTACGGAAGTGGTGACGCTTACCGTGCTGGACCAGTCAAGGCTCCACGCGATAGTAGCAACGGGTGCGGTCGGCGAAGCAGTAGATTTGGAAATCATGCTCCACCATTGGGGACTGGTAAAGGAACCCTATGTGGCCTACTAGGGCCAAGTGGCGGTTTCCGACATCGTCGAATGGAAAGCTTTCGGTATTGGGTTGACGTCCAAGAATCTGCGGCAGTTCAAGGGGCTTACAGAAATAAACGAGTCCATTGGCAAGACTCTGATCACCACTCCGGAGAAGTTCTGGTATTTCAACAACGGCATAACAATCCTTTGCGATGGCGTCCGGAAAAAGCCACTTGGCGGTAGCAGCACCGAAATCGGTACGTTTGAGTGCAAGGGTGCAAGTGTAGTCAACGGTGCGCAGACGGTTGGTGCCATCATCGCAGTTCTCCACCCAGAGCCGGTCGACTTTGGAGGCGCTCGTGTGCTGGTTCGGCTCATTTCGCTCAACAACTGCCCTCCGCATTTCGCGGAGGAGCTGACGCGGGCAACGAACACCCAAAACCGGATCGAGCGCCGCGACTTTGCAGCATTGGACCCAAATCAGAAGCGCCTTCGTACCGAATTGCTGCTCGAGTGCCAAAAGGAATACGCTTATCAATCAGGTGAAAACGCTCCCTCAGAGTTCCACGGCTGTACACTCGATGAGGCTGCCGTGGCGTTGGCCTGCGCGATGAAGGACGTGAATCTTTCCGTGCAGGCAAAGCGCGAGGTCGGCATGCTCTATGAAGATATCGCGAAGCCGCCGTACACCCAGATCTTCAACGCCGGGACGACTGCTCGGCGGCTTTGGCATGCGGTCGTGGCCCTCCGGAAGATCGAGTCGGCGCTCAGGGAAATTCAAAGTAGGAGATCACGGAAGGAGCAACTGATAGCCATCCACGGGAACAGGTTCATTGCTCATTTGGTCCTTCAGAGCTTGCGCCATTGCGAGAAGGATATCCCTGATCCTACGGGAATGGACCAGAAGATTGGTGAACTGACCGAGACACTTCTTGACCTTACGATCAGTCTCGTGGGTGAGCACCACGGGACTGCGTATCCCGCGAGCCTCTTCAAAAATGTTTCAAAATGCAGATCGTTGGCACTCGCCGCCGCGACTGAACAGAAGCGCGAACGTCCCCCACACCAGCAATCTCTCGAATTGTCGGCTACACCGCCAGCTCCAATTTGATTCCGTCGTTCGGTGCATGCGCGAGATCCTGCTTGGTCCCGAGGTAGCGCTCGGTGGTTTGCACTGAAGAGTGCCCCAGTAGCATTTGGATCTGCTCAAGTTCCCCGCCGGCAGCCCGGCAAAGTTTCGCCGTGGTGCGGCGGAGGTCATGCGGTGCGATGTCCGGTAATTCCGCCGCGGTCACGTAGGTCTTCAGCATCTGCCACACGACCTTCTCGCTCAGCCGTTCGCCGCAGACCAAGTCTCCCCGGTTCACAGGACGGAACACATGCCCTTCGGTCACGGCTGAGACCGCAGCCCACGCATCAATGGCGTTCTTCGACCAGGCTGGCATCGGAACGGTTCGTACCCGCCCGTGCTTTCCGATCAGGTCCACAATGCACCAGCGATTGTCGCGCTGCTGGAGGTGCTTCACCGTCAGGTTAGCCACTTCCGACCGACGCAACCCGCATCCTAGCAGCACTGCAAATATGGCGCGGTCGCGCAGCCCCTTCTTAGTGGTCACATTGGGTGTGTTCAACAGACGTTGCGCCTGCTGGAGTGACAGCCAGTTGCACGTCCGGACTCCGTGCGACTTTACGCCTTTGATCCTGGCAATGCCCGATGCCAAGTCCGGCGCCAGCAATCCGTTATCAGCGGCCTCCACGGCCAGCTTACGGACTGCCGTGATCCGAACATTGATAGAGATGGGCCCGAGCTTGCGAGCTTCCAGTGAAACGCGCCAAGCGGTGACAGTTGCTTGAGTGAAACCAGCGGTCCGGAACTCCTGCCCGTACCAAGCGATGAACTCGTCCAGTCCGAGGTTGTAAACGCGGCGTGTGATCGGTGATGAGACGCTGTCCAGCACCAGCGCCTTCAATCGCAGCAAGTCTGATGTCCTGCTCGCTACTATGACTTCATTCATTAGCTCTGTCCCCTGCTTCCCGTTCTAACAGAACATTACCTCTGGTGTGAACGGACATCAAGCCGGATCGTGCAGGCATAATAAACCGAACTGATGGGAGCGCCAAACACCAGAACGAGTGTTGGCATCATCTTCGGTCCCAGCTCCAAGAGTAGAGACATCACTGGAGCCACGCTGCGTCACTCGGTGTTGTTAACAAGTCAATCTGTCCGCTTTTATTAACACGTGATCTGTCCGGTTTGGCTTTTCCTTAGGCGGCGTGAGCCGCCCGCCTTTTAGGTTTGGGAGAGACAGCCGTCGCCGTCGTCGCGGTG
>JAOAPO010000187.1 GCA_025462945.1 Bryobacterales bacterium | reverse complement strand
GTTGCAGTACTGCTAATATTGGGTAAGTATGGAGTTGAGTACCGTAATGCTGGCTGCGGGTACGGCCTTCATTATTGCGCTGATACTCACCCCGATCTTCCGGGACATTTTCCGGGCCTATAACGTTGTTGATCGGCCCGGCCGCCGTAAGGTGCATGCCTATCCGATTCCGCGCGTCGGCGGTATTCCGATCATGGCTGGGTACGTCTTTGCTGTCCTGCAGCTGCCGCATCCAGGTACATCGCATGCATTTGCCTTGCTCCCCGGCGTGCTGGCGATTTTCGCGGTAGGCCTGGTGGACGACTTCTTCAACCTTCGGCCCCTGACGAAGCTCGCCGGGCAAGTGGGTGCCGCCCTGTTGATCTACGCGAACGATATCCGCATCGAGAAGCTGGGCGACCTTGCACTCCCGGTGTGGCTCAGCCTTCCTCTGACCGTTTTCTGGCTGCTGCTCGCGACCAACGCTCTGAATCTCATCGACGGGCTGGATGGACTCTGCGCCGGAATGGGTTTTTTTGCGGCACTTGCAATGGGTGCCGCGGGAGTTCTGCAGCATAATCCGGCTCTCACGCACGTCGCCCTTCCCCTGGCTGGCGCGCTGCTTGGCTTCCTTGTTTATAATCTCAACCCGGCTACAGTGTTCCTGGGCGATTCAGGAGCCCTGTCCACAGGCTTTTTGCTGGGGTGTTTCGGCCTGGTTTGGACGCAGCAAAGTACGACGCTCGCGAGCACCGCGGTGCCTCTGCTGGCAATGGCGATTCCGCTGCTCGACGTACTGATTTCTATCGTCCGGCGCTTCTTCAGGGGACACCCTTTGTTCGGCGCCGACCGGGGACACACCCACCACCGCCTCCTGGACAAAGGGTGCTCAGTCCGACAGGCCACGGGGATTCTCTACCTGGTGGCTCTGGCTGGCACCGGCTTCGCGGTGCTGCTTGCATGGCAGCCGGTCGCGGGCGGCTATCACGGCGCGGTTCTTGGTGGGTTCGGCGTTTTTTGTCTCTTCGGAATCGGTGAGCTGCGTTACCCTGAGCTTGAGGCGACGAAAGCTCTTTTGTTCGGTGAATTTCGCAAAGCGGTTGCGGTGACGGCGCGGCTGAAACAGGTCCAGGAGACGCTAACCCATGCTCCCGACCTTCAGCATTGGTGGGAAGCCGTCGTGCGCTCTGCGAAGGACGAGGGTTTCGCCGGTGTGCGCTGGGCGACGGGGTCGTACGATCTCGCCAGTGACGTGGGTGGCCGTCAACTCCAGCACCAGCTATCCTCGGCAGACGATGCCTGGACGTTCGAAATCAGACTTGAAGGCGGCGGGATCGTTGAATTCAGCGGTTCCAGTGCCCGAGATGCGGCCGGTGCCAGCCCGGATCTGATCCGTTTCGCGGCCGTACTGCGGGAGAGCTTCGACCTGGTCCGTGCACGCGCCGCGCAGACCGCCATTCAGTAGGTCGTTTCGCCTACCGTCCATGACAGTCGCCACACCCAAATACGACGGGAACCCCTTCGTTGCCAGGCGGAGAAAGAGTTGGCAATTCCGGGACCTGGCGCTGGTCTGCGTGGCCTTCGCCGCCGTTCACGGCATCTTCCTGCGATTCTCCCCTGACGGATTGGCGCTACAGGACACCGCCGTCGGGTGTGCTGGTTCAGCCGCCGCTTTTTGGCTGGCTACTCAACTCAAAAGCAACTCAGGCGAAGAGGAAAGCGCAGTGGTGTTGCTGGAACAGTTTTGTTTCGGCGCAGGCGTAAGCCTTCTGGTGCACGCGTTCATCACATACGGTCTGCTGACGCGGCAAACGCCGTTTCTGGTCATGGGCAGCTGTGTGGCCTCCGCGGTCCTGATTCTGACTTCTCGCCGATTATGGCCCGTGGGCACGCCGGCAGCGCCTCGCGTTCTGTTCGTTGGCTTCGATGGCCTGACAAAACGCCTGGTTCAGGCTATGCACCAGCCAGTAGCGGGAATCTGGGGACACTGTGAGGCCGAACCGCCGGAAGGTGTAACGGTTCTCGGCGTCGAGACGAGCTTCGAAACAGCTGTAGATCGATTCAGGCCGACGCACATCGTCATGGGTATTCCTGCCTGCGAGCAACGAATTCCCGGTGAGGTGCTGCTGCGCTGCCGTTTGGCCGGGATCCGGCTTACGAATTCGGCATCGCTGTATGAAAAGCTCTTCGGGCGAATCTGTTGCGAACGCCTGGAGGCAGTGGATCTGGTCCTTTCGTCCGCGCTGCGCGGTGACAGCCGGACCATGGCAATCCAGGCGGTCTACAACAATGTGATCGGTCTGGCGATTCTGCTGGCGGTTTCGCCTGTGCTGCTGTTGATCATGTTGGCAATACTCCTGACATCGGGAAAGGGGCCCGCACTGGAAAGCACACAATGTGCCGGCTTCCAGTACATCCCGTTTCGCCTGCAGCGCTTCCGGACCACACGCGCTGACGGTTCACGCACCACGGTGGGCCGGGTGGTTCGGTGGCTGCGGCTCGTAAATTTGCCGCAGCTGATCAACGTGGTCCGGGGAGACATGGCGCTGGTCGGACCGCGGCCAGTGCGGAGCGAGTTCGCGGGCTATTTGTCGGCGCAGATGCCCTTTTACGCCTACCGATTCTCGGTGAAACCGGGATTCGGCGGCTGGGCACAGATGCACCAAGCGGGAAAGCCTTACGCGGATACCCGGCGCGAGATTGAATACGACCTCTACTACATCAAAGAGGGTTCGCTCTGGCTGGATCTGGAAATCTTGCTGGACAGGCTGCTGGGCGCGCCGATGGCGGGGCGCAACGCGGCGGCGGACCCGAGTTGATGCAGGCGTTGACGCGGGACTGGCTGCCGGTTGCTCTGGCGGCGACGGGCCTGGTGGCTGCTTTCTACATCGTGCTGGGCTATCCGTTGCTTCTGAAATTCGGCCGGCGGCGGAATGCTCCGGCCGTCCGAAAAGATCTGAACTACCAACCCTCCGTTTCGGCAGTGATCGCGGTCTACAACGGAGCGTCGCAGGTTGCGGCAAAGCTGGATACGTTGCTGGAACTTGACTATCCGGCGGACCGGTTTGAAATTATTATCGTAAGTGACGGGTCGACGGACGCTACAGCGCGCATCGTGCGAGCGTACGCCGAGCGCATCGGGAGTGGCACAGGCAAGCCCGGCATCGTACTTATCGAAGCGCCGCGGGGCGGCAAAGCAGCGTCGCTGAACGTGGGTATTGCCCGGGCTGCCGGCGAGATTCTCTTCTTCACCGATGTGCGACAGGCAATGGACCCCGCGTCGCTGCGCCACCTCGCGGCCAACTTTGCCGATCCAACGGTAGGTGCCGTCACCGGGGAAATGCACCTGCGGCGGGGCGACTCCGGCGAGCAGGCCGACATGGACCTCTATTGGCGCTACGAGATCTGGGCGCGAACGCGCCACTCGGAGATCGATTCGCTGTTCAACACCACGGGTTGTATCTACGCAATGCGGCGGTCGCTGGCCGGACCGATTCCACCGGACACGCTCACGGACGACGCTATTCTGCCGCTGCGCGCTTTCTTCGAAGGTTACAGGGTCGTCTTTGACCCTGCCGCGGTCGCCTGGGATTTTCCGGCCGTCTCTGGCACGGAGTTTCGGCGGCGTTTTCGGACGCTGGCTGGATTGTGCCAGGTCCACGCCCGTGTACCGCAGTTGTTCGGCAGTCGCAACCGGATGCGCTGGCATTTCCTGTCACATAAGTTTGGGCGCTTAGCGTTGCCCTGGACGCTGCTGCTCATGGTCGGGGCGACGATGTCCATGCGTGGGTCGGGCCTGAAAGCGGCGCTGCTGGCGCTGGAAATGACGCCTCTGGTGCTGGCCCTGCTGAACGGACTGGTCCCCCGAACCTTTCCACTCAAGCGACTCTGCTCTCCGGCCCGAACGTTCCTGGTGATGAATGTGGCGTCGTTCTGTGCGCCGGCTGTCTT
>JAOAPO010000112.1 GCA_025462945.1 Bryobacterales bacterium | reverse complement strand
ACGCTGGGGGATCAGTCGGTGATGGTGCGGATTGAGGACGGGTTGATTCGGATGTACATGCGGCAGGTGTTCAAGACTTTGGGCTTCGGTCCGTAAAACGACTTCGGCGGGGTCCGCAAATTAGCGGGCCCCGCCGAACTCAATCAGCAAAGACTACTTTGCGGGAGTTGCGGGGGTCGCTGCGGTAGCGCCCTTCTTGACGGTGTGCTTCTTGACGTGCTTTTTAGCTTCTTTGTGCCCGGGCGCTGCCGGTGTGGCGGGCGTGGCGGGAGTCTGAGCGAATGCAACGGCCATTGCGGCGAGGGTGAGAACGATGAGTTTCATGGTGTTTCGATCCTTTCGAGGCGACTATTGATGTTCGCTTCTGTCTATAGAGACGTAGCGGTACATTAACCAGGCGTTAATTGCGCGTTAAGTGTGGTTCATGTTGCAGAAGCAGGCATTCCTCGGCCTCGTCGGTCCCGCTCCCTGACGGTCCGGCTCATAAAATCGTCGCGTTACGGAGCCGTGGAATAAAGGGAGCCACACTGTTCAGCTTCTTTCGACGTCGCATTCAGGATCGCGATGCCAGCAAGATCTTTCGGTCTGCCGGCGGCTCGCTTGGTCACGATCAAAGTAGCCAATTCGAGGACGCGGCAGCTAACGCCGAACATCTCGAGAGTTTCAGAATGTGGCAGAAGCTGCGCGTAACCGCCGCCGCCCGCTATCTCGCCGAGCAGATCTATCGCACCAAGGCTGGTGGTCAATGTGAAGTTCAAGCCTGCTTTGAGGGTTTCGCGATCGAATCCAAACACAGCCCTGCGGGCGCCCCGCGAAGGGAGGGATTAGTCGAAGCCAATGCGCTTACCAGTCGGTCGAGACTTTCTACAGACGCCTGTAGACGAGGTCGAGATCGTCACTGGCTCGGACTGAGCCGTGGACGTTGGCAGCGACGCCGCCGACGAGGATGAATTCGACATTGGCGGATCCGAGCCGGTTCAAGACCTGACCAAAAGGAGTCACTTCTGGTTCGCTTTTGCGGCTCGGATCTCTTCGAGGAAAAAGCCGAAGTCCTCGGCTCGGCGAACGCGTTCTTCCGGCGTCAGGCGAAGGCTTTCCTCGATCAGCGTGACGTCGACATCCTTGCGATAGAGTTCGATGATTTCGTCGACCGAGTTCATTGCCCTATCGTCGCACTGTGGGCAGGATTACGACGAGGCCGTCTTCCACGCCCAGTACTGGCGGGACGGCGTGGCGGGCCTGCCAGCGGTCGGGTTTCAGGACTCGCATCACAGCGGTTTCGTCGCAGCTGTTGAACTTGGGACAGCGGAGGCAGTCTTTCCAGGCTTTGAGGGGCAGTTCGCCGCGTTCGACTTCGTGGAAGCCTACTTTGGCGAAGAAGTCCTTGACGTAGGTGAAGGCGAAGATGGCGTCGAGGCCATAGGTCTGGGCTTCGGTCACCAGTGCCTGGATGATGAGGCGGCCAACGCCGTGTTTCTTGTGGGTTTCGGCGGTGGCGAGGGAGCGGACTTCGCCCACCGTGGGGGAGTAGAAATGCAAGGCTCCGCAGCCGGCAAGGGTGCGCCCGTCCCAGGCGACCATGAAGTCGCGCATGTTTTCGGAAAGCTCGAATTCGGTGCGGGGGAGCATGATGCCCTTGCCGGCGTAACCGTTGATCAGACCGAGCAAAGCGGGGATGTCCTGCATGTTGGCCTTGCGGACGATGATTTTGGAATTGTTAACGGTCGCGGGTGCGACGGTTTCTTCGGTCAGCGCGCTGATCATACGATTACCCCCGTTCCTGCCGGCTCACTGGCAAAGACTTTAGCAACAATGTCGGGATCGGAACCGCGCACGATGCGCACTTCCCCAACACCCGAGTTCACGGCATCACAGGCCGCGTTCAGCTTCGCCTGCATCCCGCCGGTGGCGACTCCGTCCTCTATCAGCTTGCGGCAGTCAGCCACGGTCAGGACAGGCAGGATCTGTTTTTCAGCGTTCATGACGCCGGGGACGTCTGTGAGGAAGACGAGGCGGTCGACCTTCCAGCCCGAGGCGACAGCGACGGCCATGGAATCGCCATTCACGTTGTAGATGGCACCGTCTTCCCCGCCCGCCACGCAGGCCACAACGGGAACGTAGTTGGCGGCGGCGAGGGTTTCAAGAAGCGCGGGGTCTGCGGACACAACCTTGCCGACGAAGCCGAGTTCCGGATCGAGCTGGACGGCGGTGGCCACCGCGGAGTCGATGCCGGTCAGTCCGACGGCACGAACACCGGCCTTGCCTAAAGCGGCGACCAGCTGCGTATTCACGGTTCCGGCGAGAACTTTGAGGACTGCATCAACGGTTTCGTCCGTGGTGACCCGAAGGCCGCGGACGAACGAGCTTTGGACGCCGCGCTCTTCGAGGAAGCGTGTCATCTGCTTCCCTCCCCCATGCACGATGGTCACCAGAACGCCGGTCGCGGCAACGGCTGCGATCTGGCGCGCGATGTCGGCGCGGGCAGCGGGGTCGTCGAGCAGGCTGCCGCCGATTTTGATCAGTGCCTTCATCAGAGGAGGCCCTGTGTTTCGGGGAAGCCCATCATGAGGTTCAGGTTCTGGATGGCCTGGCCTGCCGCGCCTTTGCCGAGATTGTCGATGACGCTGACGACCACGCAGCGGCCGGTTCCGGTGTCGACGACGACCCCGATATCGCAGAAGTTGGTGTGGGCGACGGCGTGGAGGTCGGGGACGCCGGGAGTTTCGTAGAGGCGGACGAACGGCTCATCGGCGTACTGCTGCTGGTAGATGGCGAGGACGTCGGCCGCCGTCATGCTCTTATCGGCGAGGCGAAAGTAGATGGTTTCGAGGATGCCTCGGTCGATTGGGATCAGTTGGGCGGTGAAGCTGAATTCAGACTCTTCGAGCCCGCTGGTCATCAAGACTTCTGGCACGTGCCGATGCTTGAGGATCGAGTAGGCGGAGAAGTTCTCGGTGACCTCGCAGAAGCTGGTCTTAGCAGAGGGCTTACGACCGGCTCCGCTGACGCCGCTCTTGGCGTCGCAAACGATGCCGGCGCTGCGGTCGATGATGTTGGCGGCAATAAGGGGGCGCAGAGCGAGGTTGGCGGCCGTGGGATAGCAGCCGGGGTTGGAGACGAGGCGCGCACCCCTGATCTGCTCGCGATTGTACTCGGGGAGACCGTACACAGCTTCGTCGAATAGCTGGGCGGCAGTGTGCTCTTCCTTGTACCAGTGCTTGTAAGTGGCGGCAGTGCGGAGGCGGAAAGCGCCGCTGAGGTCAACGACTTTGATACCCGCCTCGAGGAATGAGGGCGTCACGTCGATGGAAACGTCGGGCGGGGTAGCGAGGAGGACGGCCTGCACGCCAGCTGCGCAAGCGGCGTCGGCCGTGGCAGCAATGCGGCGGGGGCCGGACTTGCGGATGAGCTTGAGGTCAGCCCCTGCGTCCTGCCGGTGTTCGAGCAGCACGGGTTCGAACTCGGGATGCCGACTGAGGATACCGATCGCTTCAACACCGCTGAAGCCGCGAAAACCGACAATACCAATGGGAATCGACATGGATGGATATTTATACAGTGGAGTGAATATTTATTCTACTACGTTGTCCTGAACAGCGGCAACTCGCTATACTGCCTAGACCTTCTTGTCACGCCCGCGACGCTCCCTGGCAGAGCGGCGCTTTCGTTTTCCACCCGTAGTTTGGGAGCATATCTTGCAACAAGTTATTCCAACAAAACCAACCAGAAGTGTGTTCAGCCTGTTCCGCGAGGCGATGGGCGGGTCTCATCAGGATTTTACCGAAGGGAACCTGCGGCGCGCGATTATCCTGCTTTCCATCCCGATGATCATCGAGATGCTGATGGAGTCGCTGTTCGGCGTGGTGGACATGTTCTTCGTCGCCAGGCTGGGCGTGGACTCGCTGGCAACGGTCGCGCTGACGGAATCTGTGATCGTGCTGGTGTTCGGTGTGGCGATGGGGCTGAGCATGGCGACTACGGCCTACGTGGCACGCCGGATCGGCGAGAAGGACGAGGAAGGCGCCGCGGTGGGCTCGGTGCAGTCTATCGCGGTCGGGGTTCTGGTCTCGGTCATTGTCAGCGTGATCGGGATGCTGTATGCGCCGGAATTGCTGCGGCTGATGGGCGCATCGGAGTCTGTGGTGCGGACGGGCTCGCATTACACGCAGGTGCTGCTGGGCGGTTCGGCGACGATCTTTCTGCTGTTTCTGCTGAATGCGATTTTTCGGGGTGCGGGCGATCCGGCGCTCGCGATGCGGGTGCTGTGGGTTTCGAACGGCATTAATATTCTGCTCGATCCATGCCTGATCAATGGGTGGGGACCGTTCCCGAAACTGGACGTGCTGGGTGCCGCGGTTTCGACGACTATCGGCCGCGGCGTTGGCGTGGCGTTTCAGCTCTACCTGCTGATGAGCGGTGCGAGCCGCGTTCGCATCCATCTGCACCAGATTCGGATCGATGTGGCGGTGATGTGGCGGCTGCTGAAGGTGTCGTTCACGGGCATTCTGCAGTTTGTTATTTCGACCGCGAGTTGGGCGGGGTTGGTGCGGCTTTGCGCGAGCTTCGGCAGCGTGCCGGTGGCGGGTTACAACGTGGCGATCAAGATTTTCATGTTTGTGATTCTGCCCTGCTGGGGGATGTCGGGTGCGACGGCCACGCTGGTGGGACAGAGCCTGGGGGCGAAAAAGCCGGATCGGGCCGAAGCGGCGGTTTACCAGACGGGCCGCTTCACCACGGTCTACATGGGTGCCTTGTCAGTGCTGTTTCTGGTGTTTGCGCGGCAGCTGGTCGGGTTCTTCACGCAAGACGTACAGGTGCAGGAAGTGGCGGCGGACTGTCTGCGCTTCATCAGCTTCGGCAACGTTTGCTATGCGTGGGGTATGGTGCTGGTGCAGGCGTTCAATGGAGCGGGCGACACACGGACGCCTTCCATGGTGAATTTCTTTTGTTACTGGTGTTTCCAGATACCGCTCGCATGGGTGCTGGCGGTGCCGCTGGGCTGGCATTCGCGGGGCGTGTTTTTCGCCATTCCGGCTGCGGAGACAGCGATGACGCTGGCTTCGCTGTGGCTGTTCCGGCGGGGTTCATGGAAGAGCAAGATGATATGAACATGCTCCCGCGCAGAAAAGCTTCATTGCGTTTCTGAGGAAGTATTCGTGGCCGGCCGTGTACCTGGGTTGGGTTAGTCTTCGTCTTCGACAGTGACGGGTTCGAGGTCCTCGGCTTCGAATATCTCGCGGCAGTCAAGGCATTCGACGTAGTCGATGCCGTCTCGACGGGCGATCATCTGGGTTGTCTTATGCTCACAATCGGGCGGCATAGCATTTTTCGGATAGCAACCATTTTTGAAAACCGTCAACGTTGTGTCAAGGGGGGCTGGTCCATCGGGCGGGAGGATCGCCGGGTAAGATCGTAAAGATATGCCGTTCCCGATTCATCGTCCCCGCCGGTTGCGCTCTACAGAGGCGATTCGTCGCCTCGTCCGCGAGACGGAACTGTCTCCGGCTGACTTCGTTCTACCCCTGTTCATCTGCCCCGGAGAGGGGATTCGGCGGCCGATCAGTTCGATGCCCCCGCAGGCGCAATTGTCGATTGATACGGCGGTGGAAGAGTGCCGTCAGATTGCCGCGCTGGGAATCGGTGGCGTGATGCTGTTTGGGTTGCCGGAGTCGAAAGACGAGATGGCGACGGGGGCTTACGACGACAACGGGATTGTTCAGAGAGCTTTGCGTGCGATCAAGCGGGAAGTGCCGAAGCTGCTGGTGATCACGGATGTGTGCAACTGCGAATACACGAGCCACGGGCACTGCGGGCTGATCGTGGACGGCGATGTGGCGAACGACCCGACCCTGGAGTGGCTGGCGCGGAGTGCGGTTTCGCATGCGCGGGCCGGTGCGGACATTGTGGCGCCGTCAGACATGATGGATGGCCGGGTGGGCGCGATCCGGACAGCTTTGGATGCGAACGGGTATCAGAATACGCCGATTCTGAGCTACGCCGCGAAGTACGCGTCGGTGTTCTACGGGCCGTTCCGGGAAGCGGCGGAATCGGCACCGCAGTTTGGGGACCGACGGAGCTACCAGATGGATCCGGCGAATGCTCGCGAGGCGATCCGCGAAATGGAACTGGATATTGAAGAGGGCGCGGACATGATTATGGTAAAGCCGGCGATGCCATATCTGGATATTATTCGCGAGGCGCGGAACCGCTTTGAAGTGCCGATCTCGGCGTACCAGGTTTCAGGAGAGTACTCGATGATCATGGCGGCGGCCGCGAATGGGTGGATTGATTTGGATCGGGCGATGATTGAGTCGCTCACGTCGATCCGCCGGGCGGGGGCGGATTTCGTGATGACTTATTTTGCGATTCCGGCGGCTAAGCTGCTGGGGTAGGTTATGAGCGGGCGAGGGCTACTCGGAGAATTGTCATATCCCGGCACGGTGCGTCCTGCACCCCGGTTTGCAGGCTGGTGAATAGGACGAACGGGGCTCGAAATCGTCTTAGTGGTCCCGCTTCCTCACGGTCACGGCTCAGTAAGGCAGGTCGTGCAACTGCAGGCAGCCGCTACCTTGCGGAGCGAAGATCCACCCGGCTTGCCTGGGGCTTCGCGTGCGCGTCGCCGGGATACTGTTCCAGCGCCGTGCGATAAGCTTTGTCCGCAGTCGATCTTTTGCCTGCCGCGTAGGCTGCGTGGCCCCAGGCTTCAGCTACCGGGCGTGGGTAGTAGGGCGGTTCGGTGTAGGTCAGGCGGCGGTCGGCCTTTGATGCCGCTTCGAACTGTTTCAGTCCCTGACCGATGTTGCCCTTCGCAATCTGCAGGTGCGCCTGCATCTCCTGTCGGGCTACCTGCAGTTCGGCGGGTTCGGGGCGCTTCGCTTTGTCCTTGAAGGCGGCGAGGGATTGCTCAAAGGCCAGAGCTTCGGCATCGGCTGCCTTGAGGTCGTTCTTGTGGGCCAGCGCGATGGCTCGCGCCCAGTGGAGCCAGGCCTGCTGGCGCGGACGTGCGAGTTCAGGAACAGTTTTGCCGTCGAGGATGGCGTCCCACTTTTCGAACTGAATCTGCGCGCGGAGCATTGAGAACCAGCCCTGTGCGTAGGCAGAGGTCATCAGGTCCGCCGATGCTTTCTGGCCGGGGTTCTCTTCGTACCCGAGGAGTTCCTTCGCTGCTTCTACAGCGTCGTCATAACGGCCTTCGAACGAGTACGACGTCGAGAGGTAGTTAACGTTATGACCATGGTGTCCGTCGCCGTATTGCTTATCGAGCTTCATCCAGCTCCGCTCGTTCACGGCGGCGTCAGAGAAGGACTTCACGGCATCGTCCCACCGGCCCGTTTGCGAGTAGATGTGGCCGGGCATGTGGACGGCGTGGGGGATGTTGTTCACCAGTTCCGAGTAACGGGCGCAGCTGACCCATGCGTCCTTCGCGAACGTGGAGCCTTCCCACCCGTGGATGACGTAATGGTGTACGCCGGGATGATCCGGAACCTTCACCAACAGCCTGCGCAGGATCTGGACGGCCTCCATGGTACCGGGAGCGATCGGCTTCTTGTCGGGCCTGGTGAAGCCGCGCATCACCATCAGAGAGAGATCGAGTTGCGCTTCTATATCGTTCGGGTATTTGACTAAGACAGCCCGCAGTCCCTTCACGAAGTCTTCTTCGGGGTCCTTCGAATCGGCGGCGCGGCGGGCCGCGATCGATTCGACGTAGAGCTTCTCAAGAGGTGTCGCGGCACCGGGAGCCCTGGCCAGTTCCATCGCTTTCGCAGCGGCGGCGCGGGCGCGAACCATCGACGGGGGAACCTGCTTGCCATTGACCACGGTGAGCAGATCGATCTGGAAGCGCGGTCGCCAGTCGCCGGCTGCGACCATCGCGATGCCCCATTGCGGCATGGGAGCCTTCTGGTCCAAAGCAGCGGCCTGCAGGAACGAGCGCTCGGCTTCGCGTGCCCAGAACGAGTGCATCTGGGCGAGACCCTGATCGAAGAACTGCTGCGCTTCCGGGCTGGAGGTGGTGATCGGAATGTGCACGGAACCCATGCCTGGCAGCAGTTTGGCGGGAAGCGATGGCGCGATGGCCGCCGGCGGCGGGGTGCAGTTGTCCGCTTTGGGTGTCTGCGCGACGAGCGCGGAAGCGGTGAGGACTGCGAACAGGGTGAGCTTCATGGTTGGTTCTCCGTTTTGGGCAACGTCAGATGATGCAGAATGAGTCGTTCAAGTTGATCGGCTCGCCACGAGGAGCCTTCCAGGGTCGCCGCCAGGCGACCGGTACGGTCAACGATAGCAGTGGCGGAGTTGTGGCCGATTGCGCCTTCGTCGCTCCAGTAGACCTCGCCGAGAGCTCCGGCTGCTTTCGCGACATCGCCGGTCAGGAAGTGCCAGTTCAGGTTGGTGGCTCCCCAGCGGCGGGCGTAGTCGGCGAGGATGGCAGGCGTGTCGTAGTCGGGATCGACGGTTATGGAGAGGAAGGTGACGTCCCGATCATGGAGCCGCTTTGCAACCGTCGCGAAGTTGGCCGAGAGGCGCGGGCAGACGTCGGGCAGCGGGCAACGGGTGTAGATGAAGTCGATGGCGAGGACGCGGCCTTTGAAGTCGGCGAGCTGGACGCTGCGTCCGGCCTCGTCGATCAGAGTGAAACCGGGCACCGGATCGCCGGCTTTGATGCGTTCCTTCGGTGGCGGGATGGAGCCGGGTCCACCTTGGGCTTTTTGAACGTTGCGGGCGAGAGACCGGTCTTTGTCCACCAGCAGGTCGAAGGTGACGCGGTCGCCGGGGCGCAGCGCCGCGAGATCGGTTCCGGCGGCGACGCGAAACGGCATCGCCATGGCAGGCATGTACTTCTCGATGGGTCGATGCGAGACCAGCATGGTGCGGGCGATGGGATCGACGGCGATCACGACGCCATCGACAGGCCAGGTTTTCGCGCCGGCAGCTGCGGCGAAGATCAGCGCGAAAGTAAGATGTGCGGCCTTCATTCGATTCTTCAATGTTAGCGATCAGACACGGGATTACAATAGTGCTTTCATGCAATTCCTTGAGAACAGCCTCGTCGAACTAATCACGCAGACCGCCACGAATCTGCCCCCGGATGTACGGGATGCCATGGCCGCTGCGGAGCAAAAAGAGAAGCCGGGCACCCAGGCTTCGCAGGCGCTGAACATCATCCTGTCGAATGTGGACATGGCAAATGACGACGAAGGTCCGATCTGCCAGGACACGGGGATGCCGACGTTTTACGTCCATACGCCGGTTGGCGTGAACCAGATTGCGATCAGGAAAGCGATCCAGGCCGCCGTGGCGGAAGCGACGAAGCGCGGGAAGCTGCGTCCGAATTCGGTGGATTCGATCACGGGCGAGAACAGCGGCAACAACCTCGGGCCGGAGACGCCGGTTATCCACTTCGAGCAGTGGGAGAACGATGAGGTTGAGGTGAAGCTGATCCTCAAGGGTGGCGGTTGTGAGAACAAGAATATCCAGTATTCCCTGCCCGCAAACCTCGAGAACCTCGGTCGCGCGGACCGCAACCTCGAAGGCGTTCGGAAGTGTCTGCTGCATGCCGTCTGGCAGGCGCAGGGGCAGGGTTGCGCTCCGGGCGCGCTCGGCGTGTGCATCGGCAGCGACCGGGCGCACGGCTACGACATCGCGAAGGAGCAGCTTTTCCGCACGCTCGACGATGTAAACCCGGACGCCCGCCTGGCCGAGCTGGAGGAGCGCGTCATGCAGGAAGCGAATACGCTGGGCGTGGGTGCCATGGGTTTCGGCGGCGGTGTGTCGCTGATCGGCTGCAAAATCGGCGTGGCGAACCGTCTGCCGGCCAGCTTCTTCGTGTCGGTGGCCTATGAATGCTGGGCGTTCCGGCGGCAGGGCATTCGGATGGATGCGGAGTCGGGTGCGATTACGAAGTGGCTGTACCGCGATCCGTCGCGTCCCGTGGAAAAGATGGCGAAGGGTGAGGGGTTCGCGCTGACGGGGCGTGAAGTGGTGCTTACGGCCCCGATTACGGAGGAGCAGGTTCGCGCGCTGAAAGTTGGCGACATCGTTCTGATTACCGGTGAGATGTACACGGGACGCGACGCTGTGCACGCCCATCTGATGAAGAACCCGCCGCCCGTGGACCTGCATGGCGCGGTGCTGTATCACTGCGGTCCGGTGATGTTGAAGGAAGGTGACAAGTGGACGGTGAAGGCCGCGGGACCGACCACCAGTATCCGCGAAGAGCCTTATCAGGCCGACGTGATCGGACGCTACGGCGTGAGGGCTGTGATCGGCAAGGGCGGCATGGGTCCGAAGACTCTGGCTGCGCTGAAGGAGCACGGCGCGGTGTATCTGAACGGCATTGGCGGGGCGGCGCAGTACTACGCGCGGACGATCAAGGAAGTGCTGGACGTGAACCTGATCGAGTTCGGTGTGCCGGAAGCGATGTGGCACCTGCGCGTGCAAAACTTCCCGGCGATTGTGACGATGGATGCGCACGGGAACAGCCTGCACGCAGAGGTAGAGAAGGTCACCGGAGAAGCGCTGGCAAAACTGCAGCCCGCGTAAGGGACTGGGTTATACTGAACTTGTTGTTTGCAGTAAGTCTTTCAGGTATGGCCAGATAGCTCAGCTGGTAGAGCAGCGGACTGAAAATCCGCGTGTCGGCGGTTCGATCCCGTCTCTGGCCACCACCCCCATTACACTTTTCAGATCCTCGATCTCTGCCACTGGTTGGACCTTCCCGGCAACGAAGTAAACACGTCGCCCTTCGTGCAGCCCACGCGTTAGGACAAGTTCCAGAACGTGCCGCTGAAGAGTTGTGCGAACGACCGATACATCTGGGCTGCGCAGCGTTTGTTTGAGATCCTGGACGCCTTTGAGAACGGTATTTCGGATGGCCACGGAACTCACAGCGAAATCAAACGGGTTGCAAGCGTCGATCCGCTTCGATACTGCTCGCAACTTTGCTTCCAGCGTTTTTAGGTGGTCCAGCAGAGACTCCATGTCACCGCCGCGTGCGATCGCCTCCGAGATCCGAGCCGCTTGCGCACGAAGCTCATGACGCTGCCTTTCTAAACAAGTCTTATCAGTGGTCAGCTCAGCTCGTTGCTGCTTCAGAACGCGATCTTTGAGCGCACGCTCGAAGCTTTGCACGGCGTATTCGACCATCTCAGGGCAGAGGACGCGGTCGTTTAGGCATCCGAGTAGCTGTGATTCAAGACGGTCGCGGCGAATCGTCATGGCGTTAACACAAGTCCCCCGGTAGCGATGACTTGGGCAGCCATACTTCACGTATCCACGCTTACCAGAACCGCTAACGATGACCATTCGGGACCCGCAATCACCGCATCTCAAAAGGCCGCTGAAGAGATACATCCTACTCTGCTGCGTGCGATTCATCCCACCGAGCACCGATGGCGGTAACCCGCCTCCGACTTTGTCGATCCGTGCCCGAACTCCGTCCCACTGTTCATCCGCGACGATCCGCCACTCAGGAACTTCGGCTCGAACCCATTCGTGCTGAGGACGTGGACGGGTGATCTTCTTGCCGGTTTCTGGGTTGCGTTTCTTCTGGGTCTTGTTCCAGATTGATCTACCGCGATAACGCTCGTTCCGAAGCAGTTCAAAAAGCGAAGAAGTACACCATGACCTGACAGCGCGGGTCCGAGGCGTTTGCGGTGACACTACCCCCTCACCGTTCAAGGTTTTCGCGATGTGCGCGAGTCCCAATCCACTCCCGTACATGTCGAAGATTCGGCGCACAACGTTCGCCTGCGCTTCGTCGATTTCTAACCGGACCCCGAGCACTGCTGGCCGGTTATACTTACCAACCTTCATCGGATCTTCTATGGGCACGTTGCGATATCCATAGCAGCGGCCACCGGCCTGGAGCCCCCGCAACACCTGCCCCTCCTGGCCGCGATGAACCTTCTCTCTCAGACTTTCCAGAAACTGCTCGTCCATCATGCCGTAGAGGGTCAGAAGGCTTCGCGACGACTTGTCAGCCGAATTTAGATTCTGCGAAATCGCGCAAACCGCCACGTTGTGGAACTCCAGAATCTTGACGGTTCTGAGAGCATCTTCCAGATTTCTGGCGAGCCTGGATGTATCATCGACGAGGATGCAGTCGAAAGGAGTAGGGATCTCCCTTGCCGACGCTATCAGAGTTTGCAGCCCGTCGCGCCCCGCAGTCCCAGCCGCTGACATCGCTCGATCCGCCGCGATGAACTCGTCCAGAACAGTCCACCCATTGTTCTCTGCGTATTTCCTGCACTTTCGGATCTGATCTTCAATGGAGGACTCTCGTTGGAGATCAGAACTGTACCGCGCGTAGATAGCACATCGCATCCCGTTATTCCACCTCATGTACGGTCGTTTTCGCTTGCTCCACAAACTGGCTGACGAGTTCAGGGACGATCCAGTCGTCGATCAGACCGCGGACAGTATCGTCCGAAAATACCATTTCGGCCTGCATCATGAGGCACGTACGGTCGGGAGCGTTCTGTTTCATCGGATCACCAAACTGTGCTCAGCGTACAATCTCCAGCAGGGATCCGGTAGACCGAGAAAAATCCTGGCAATTCATTCGCCCGAAAGAAATAAATTCATTTATGTCGTCTGTCCAGCAAACTGGCCGCGAACGCCTGGCCGCGCCGGTGGGCGGGTCCCCATGCCGGCTGGACCGCGTCACGTCGTGCCCTTACTGCCAGGCACGGATTCAAGTATTTCGAACCTGCCAACGGGGCCAATGGCATCAAGTCAAGTAGCATACGCCCGCTTGTTGCGCGGCGACGTCAGTTTGTCGGCAGCGGGAGTACTAATTTTCCTCGCCAGACGATGATTCTCCGTTCAACCCGTCGATGGCGGCTATAGCCAGTCGTACCCGGTCCGTGGCCGCTTTCCTGTCGCGCCTGTAGTCATCTGGATAGAGTTCTTTCGCCGCCTTGCCGTAGCTGCCGCATCTTTGGTACGCGAGAATCGCCAGCAGTCGCTCCTCGTGCTTTGCCGGTCGCCCCGGTCCCGGCCCGAAATGGTTAGTGGTGAACACCCCCTTCGGCGGGCGGATGTTGTGCCGTTCCAGAAATTCCTGAAGAACGAAGGAGTAAACAATTGGGTTAGGTATCTCCGCGCATCGGCGGAGGTGACACTGCAGGATGCGGAGGTCGCGTTCGAGACCACTCGTCTTACGTGGTGGGGCCCCCTCCATGGGTTCTGGTGCGGGGATTGCATAGACGTCATTCAGGTAACCCGAAGGGGGAGAATCGGCTTCAAGATCGTCTGGATCGTTCCAGATTTGGTCCTCGAACTCAATCTCGTGGCGGAACTCTTCCCTGTACGTCGCGACAGCGTCACTGATCAGAGCGCGTTTCGACTTCTTTTTACTAGGCATGGACCGACTCCCTCACAACTCGGATTAACCGGAAGCCGCCGGATGAACTCGTCCCGTCTGGTCCGTAACGCAAACCATAGTACTATCCAGCGTCTCAGCGCGCTGCCCCGCGCGTTAAAACCGCCGCCGAAGTGCTGGGCAATAGTATTCAACCCTACTCAGAACTGAAGGTCCAGGCTCGGCGTTTCGGACGGTCCCTTCCGGCGGGGGACTCGGAACGTTGCTGGCCCGGTTGGGTTGCTCCTTGAGCCTCGACGTCGCCCATAACAGCTTTTTCCGCGCGGCTTCGAAGAATGGGCTGTTTGGCTGGGCGAGTATATCTTTCGCCCGAGGCGATAGCTGCCGCTACCGGGAAGAATCGCCGCACGGTTTACAACTGGCTCAGAAGCGGCGAGTTGCCAGCAAAGAAGACTGGCAGAACCTGGCTGGTGAGCCGGAAGGACATTGAGGGCGGGAAATGATAGTAGCCGATCACGTCACAGGGCATCCCTGCGAGCGAAAACTACTTGCCGCAGATCGCCTGCAGATCGACGGTCTCCGACGCGTCGCCCCTGAGGCGCTCGTGTCCCGCCCGCGCTCTCCATCCGCCCGAGCGTAATGTGAGATAGACTCTCTCTGTTCCGGGGATCAGCAAGCTGATTTGCTCGGGCCCGCAGGAGGAATGATGAAGAGCACCGTGCGTATTGCGTTAGGCGTCGTGGCTATTGCCGCGTGCGCGTTTTGTGCCGACAACACTCTCGGCACGTGGAAAATGAATCCGGGGAAATCGAAACCACAGGGTGGACAATCAAAAATCGCGAGTTTGACGGTTACCAGGGAAGCGTCTGGCAACGGGGTCAAGGTGACTGCGAAAGGGGAGCGCGAGGACAAGTCCAAGATCGATATCAGCTATACAGCGAAGTACGACGGCAAGGAAGTACCCGTCTCAGGAAGTGGCCTGCCGTACGACACGGTCGCGATCACACGAGTAGATGACAACACTCTAACCGACACCCGTTCAAAGAAGGGCGGGACGTACAAGGGAACCGGCGAGTGGGTCGTTTCAAATGGCGGCAAGACGACAACCCTGACGACCAAAGGCACCGGCGCTGACGGGAAGCCATTTTCCGGCTTCACGGTCTACGACAAACAGTAACGGCAGCGCTTTACGTTCAGCGCGATCGCTCCCCACCGGGCTGACCCACTGAATCCAGCCTGCCGGAGACCAGCCTCGACAATAGCCTTGGCCCATTCGCCAACTACCAGCAGTACTGAAACTACTATGCTGGACGGCCGGCTCCGGGCCGGGTAGGGTTGGATGAGCATGAATACCCACCCGGCTGGCTGGAAACTGGAACTTCACCTGATGGGCCGACTCGGCTCCCCGGAATGTCCCGTCGTTGTGCGACTGGAGGAACATCTCCTGGGTTGCCACCGCTGCCTCGATCAGGCTGAGAAGATTACGGAGTTCGCACAGGCGATGCGGGCAGCATTGGTGGATGAGCCAGTGCCAGTCCGCTAATCCAGAATACCGTTGCGCGAACAGGAACCCGCGCGGGTGCCTGCCGCTTAATCATCGTCAGATCCGTCCGCACGGGGCTGAGATTTACCACGCCGGTCGGCTGCTTGGGCTGAACCTTCGAACCGTCGTGGATACTGGCGCTGAGACCCTCCAATAGTTCACGGCCTTCCAGCCCCGAATATGTCCGCGTCCAATCCGGCAGCAGATGGAGTTCGACCTCATCGCCAGCTAGGATTTCACGCGTTGTATTTGGGCGACGTTTATGATCGTGTCGTCTACTCGGATGAAGGACTTCATCGTCCCTTCAGTTCGCGCTCGACATCGGCTGCCATCACCCCAACTTTCGCAACGGCAGCTTTGAGTTGCTCGGGCGTGCAGCCGAACTTCTGGGACCAGTCGCGAAGTTCGTATGCCTCGTTCACATTGATACGTTGCGCGTCCTGAGGGCGAGTCTTGCTTTTATCGTCAGCCATATCGCACCGCCAGCAATTCTCAGACCAAGTGCTATCGCCTGGCTGTGATAGGCGAATAAAAGGCGAACACCTATGCTATCCTCCCCTCGTATGGCGCGGCGTCACTACACGGAGAAGAAGCAGGCACTCACGGCTGCGGAACTCGAAGCCTTCCGCAAGTCCCTGGAAGCCCTGACGCTCAACCAACTGGAAATCGAGTACAAGTGCTATCACAACGCCTGCCGCTACGACGCCATGCGCCTGCCGTCCGCGAAGCTAGTCCAGGAGTTCGTGCAAATTTGGAAGCGGTTGACGAAGGTGAAGTCAGCGGGCGCGGACGTCGGATATTGAAGCCAGCAGCGCGGGCTGCAGCGGCATGGCAGCGTTGAGATCACGACCGAGCCATC
>JAOAPO010000464.1 GCA_025462945.1 Bryobacterales bacterium | reverse complement strand
GTTTTGCCCGCCTGGCCCCCACGAGAATGCCGCCTGCTGCCCCGCTGTGCCCCCGCGAACGCGAGAACTTTGCACCGACAAACTACGAAAATTGAAGAAGGCTGAATTTCAGCAGCCTGCTAGAGATCTGAACCACTCCGGCAGCTTCTACGGCCACCCGGCACAGACCCCTCGATCCGAAAACACTCTCGGTTCAATAGGCGAAAAGCAGGGGGATTGTCCAGACTGTGGGGTTTGGGGCAATTGCGAGACGCACGCGAAGGGTTGTTTCGCTATAGCTACTCGTGAATATCCGTCTGTTCAGAGACGAGATCACTCGCAGTCCCTCTGAGTTGTGATATCGGCAGCCAACGTGAGATGCCTCCCTGGCAAGGCTTCCGAATCAACAGCGTGGACCGCCCTGTCGACGTCCCGTGCGCAAACATTACCTGCGGATCTTAACCGGATGTCCGAACGCAGATCGGCCAGACACTCTGCGGCGGTCCTACCGTCTGCTTCCGCCAAGAGCATGGCAGGGCTGTTTGTCCCGACAGTGACGAACCCCGCGCAGAGGTGCCTTCGCGAGCGACCAGGGACGTCAGACTCGGAATCGACTATACTTTTCCGGGTATGGCCCTATCGAATATGGTTCCAATCTTCGAACCCGACGCAACTCAATACTCTGTGAATAACGCGCGCGTACTCGGACAGGCCGCAACGATAGCATATCGTGACGAGGCCACGATCAAATCGTGGGCAAACGCAAACGGTTTCGGAGCCGAGTCCCTGCAGTGCTTCTCTCAGCGCAATCAGAACCCAGTCGCGCTTTGCGATACACAAGGGTTCATCGCAGAGACCGATCTTGCCGTGATCGTCGCTTTTCGCGGTACTGAGCGAAGGAGCTCGTGGACTGGTTGAGCGACGCACAGATCCGTCATTCGGCGTGGGGTACAAGTGGCGCTAAGGTACACGACGGTTTTGGCAAGGCGCTCGGTGCTGTCTGGGGAACTATCGGTGTTTTGCCCGAAAGGCTACAAAACCTCGGCAACAAGTCTGTCTGGATTACCGGTCACAGCCTCGGCGGAGCGCTGGCGGAACTCTGTGCAGCACGCGCTGTAATCGATGCTGGAATTCCTGTGCAGGGCGTCTACACTTTCGGCCAACCGCGAGTGGGAGATGGAACGTTCGCAACGGCAGTGGAAAACGCGATCGGGGACCGGATCTTCAGACACGTCAACCATCGCGACATAGTCCCGAGAGTACCGGGCTTCGGAATGCTGTATCGCCATTATGGGACCCAGATTTACTTTGACAAGGATGGCAAATCTGTTCAGGCGGCCCCAGGAATCGAGACGATTCGCGAAGCAGCCGCCCTGCTGCTCCCCTTGATCAGGGAAGGCGTCATCGGAGATTTGTTCCAAGGTATTTTCGCCCACCTTAAACATCCGACGGAGTTCACCTTGGCAGACGTTCGCGACCAGACCTCTCTTGCAGCATGGGAACGCGTCCTGAAGCATGAGCTTGATACGGGCGTCGCCCCGATCGCAGATCACAGCATGGAAGTGCACTATTTGAGAAATTTGGGCGCTGAACTGCAGCTTTGACGGCGCGGCGGCACCTCTTTCCGCTTTCCTGAACGAACGGCCCGCCGTGGCCCTACCGAAGGCGAGTTGCGAGCGTGACGTATGGTGCCAGAGTCCAGGTTGGTATCGATGTTGCCGGAGCCGGCGACGATGAGATGTTTCTTCGGCGACGCGGGCGACCGTACAAAAGGTGTCGGACTGGCGTATGCTGCGGATGCGCCTGACCATAACAGGTGATATCGGCAGCTACTCGAATCCGACCTGACAGAAAGTAGGCAAGCTGGGGCAGTGTTGTCGTCTACTCCTCCGGGTGCAACCTTCACCGAAAACAGCATCTCGAATGAGGATGGCAAGGATTGTTCCGGCCAGCCAAGAGATCTCAGAATGGGGGCTACCTGGTCGTAAGGGTAAGCGCCAATTGCTGTATCGCGGTATGCGCGTCTGACAAGAGAATCGTGACGGCGCCTTTGCCGTTGGGCTTTGGCATTCCGTGGGCCATCAACAGTGAGAAAACCGAGTAGCAGAAAAGAGCCGTTTACGCGTTAGATCTGGCCTAACCAAAGGCGCAGCGTTACCCTTGGGCCTGTCAAGTCCGCTTACTTTAGATAGGGAGCCGGCGTTCAGAATATTCGCTGCCGGCCAGTTACCGTAATCGCCGTTCTACGTTCTCAACTTGTGGTAAGCATCCCCATGTCTTCTCATGCGGGCAATTCGCCTCGTTGTACGCCTCACCAGCTGTTGCTTTGCGTGGGAACCTTACCGCCCGACCTTCAAGGTCACCGAGGACGAGCTATACCTCCTGCGCCGCGATGCCACTCGTAGCGTACTCTGAAGTGGTGAAAATCGGGCGGGGCCTGAGCCCGACCAGCATCATGGTGCGATTCGCATCCGACCGCCGACGCAATGGTCGCGTTTGAGAAAGGTTTAGCCGTCTTGAGAAAGTTGAATACATCGCTACTTTTGGCGGTTTATTGCCTCATTGCGCGCAGCCAAACCACCACTCCGTCCCCTGCTGCCCCCCAAGCCCAGACCACAACCAGTGCCCCTCCCGCGCCAACCGCCCCGACGGGAGCGCAACCTGTCCAGCCCTTGCCGCGCGTCGGCACGCCCGTCTCCGGCAGAATCGTGATCGATGATGGGACGCCAGTTCCACCTCATGTGGCCATCCAGCAGGTTTGCAACAACAATGCTCAGACCGTTGGCTATGCCGACAGCGACGGTCACTTCGATGCGTGGCTGGGTGGCAACTCAGCTACTATGGCCACCGCGTCCGAATCCTCACCGCGTTTTGGAGCGAGCGCCTCCGAAAATACCGCACGAGCGCCGGCCGCCGGGGTAGAGAGGTATAACTCCTGCCGACTACAAGCACTTTTGCCGGGATACCGCTCAGACCTTGCCGATCCACGGGGCGGCCTGGTCGTGCTGCATCGTCTCGCTAACACAGAAGGCTCTCTGATCAGCATCACTTCGCTTCGCGCTCCGGAAGCTGCTCGTAAGTCGTACGAGCGAGGCATACAGCTACTTCTCCGAAACAAACCCTCAGAGGCGGCCCTCGCCTTTGAAAAGGCGGTAGGAGGCTACCCGGCTTACGCAGATGCATGGCTGGCACTAGGAAGGGCAAAGATGCAGCAGAGCAGCATTGAACCCGCACGTGAAGCTTTCCTGAAGGCTATTAGCGCCGACGAAAAACTGGTGGGGCCTTACGTAGAGCTTGGTCTGTTGAGCGCCGGTTTGCTCGACTGGAGAAACGCCTCCGAATATCTGGACCGAGCCACCCAACTCGACCCTGCTGACTACCCACAGGCCTGGTACGTCCTCGCTGTCGCCAACTACAACCTAAAGAAGTATGAAGCAGCTGAGAGGAGCGCCCGCGAGTCACTTCGCCACGACTCGCGGCACCACTTTCCGCGAGCCAACTACCTGTTGGCGCTGGTGCTGGTCGAGAAACAGGACTACAGAGGCGCAGCCGATCATCTAAAGGCCTACGTCGAGCTTGCACCGAGTGAGCCGGATGCGCAGACGGCGAGGTCTCAACTAAACCAGTTGATGATTCTACTCTCTTCCGGAGCCCGCTAGGTGTGACTTAGCCGTAATTTTCTTCGGCGAATCCGCGTAAATGGCTGATCTCTGGCGATCGGTTAAAACGCGAGAGGTCAGATGTGAGCGCTTCAAAATACCTTGCTCCTCGATTCGCGAGGACTCGGAATTGTGGCCGGCAGCAGCGGCTTTCTACATTTTTCCTGAGATGTCCGGTTACCCTCCACAATCCTTACGCCCGGCAGACGGCGCGGGTCATTTGGTGTGACGCTCAGAAGTGATTGGAAGAAAGATCTTCTTGCTGATTCGTGGCAGCTAAAGCGGCTTACCGATCTCCCACCGATGCCCGAACGGGTCCAGGACTGAGCCATCACGCCAGCCGTAATCGTGGTCCCGCATAGGTGAGCGAACCACCGCGCCAGCAGCCACGGCCTGATCGAAGACGGCATCCGGGTTGTTTACGATGAGCATCAGGCGTACCGCCGTTCCATTAAGCTGTGCCGGCGAGGGATTGCCGATCTCTTCGGCAGCCGGGTGCACCCAGAACTCCGCGCCATGCACGAGGAGCTGTGCCACCATGTCTGCGGCCTTGGGCGTGCTCCAACCCGTCGTAGCGCCGAATGATCGCTCGTAAAAAGTAATAGCATCGCGAACGTCACCGGGAATGTGCAGCATCGCAGAAAATCGGTAGCTCATGTGCATGTAAGGCTATCGCATTGCCGCGCGGTAGCGAGAGTGCGGTTCCGCCGGCGGTGCCCGGATACCGTGCACTCAGAACCCTCAAGGTAACGGGCGAGGACCAAATAGTGGTAACGCCGTTCTTCGTTCCCCCTCCTTCGGTGGCCACGATATGGGAGGCGGCGGAACCTCCGTTGCTTTGGGGGTTCCGTCAATGTGACCGGAGTGCAAGACTGCAGAACTGCAACGCGAGCGCTGAAACACTAGTATGCGCTGCGGTTCGGACCGCGCCAAACGCGCTCTCTGAAGCTCGGGCGTCCTTTAGCCTAATGCGACGCGAGCCGGTAGACTGACCCTCATGATCTTTCCAAGAGTGCTAAGGACTGTTTCTTTGATCGCTATTGATCGAGCTCATCGACTGCGGCCGGTTTAGCCGCGCAATGTAACTCCGCAGGCCAAGTTCTGCGTTGCCATCGGCGTTGCGCAGCCGATAGACGGCAACCCTATCACGGAGCGAGCGTAGCCAGAACCGCTTTCCTGACCTTCGCTACCACGTGGACCTGAGGGTCCACCACTTCCGCGATGTCATACCGGATGGAACTCCCCAACACGATGTTCGACTCGTTGGCTGAAAGCTTGTAATCTCGCTCCAGCCACCGCGCCAGTTCGGTGGTTGCCTGCTGCAGCGCGTCCTGTAGCGACCCTGCAATGCCCGATGCCATCAGGTACTCGTCATTTTCAAAGCGGGGGGCCTGCGTGCTCCTGCCCTTGATCAGGTTTACCGTGAATGCCACCTCCATCGAGGTTTCCAGCGCATCGCCGTTCAGTTCGCCGTCACCTTCTAGCGCATGGCCGTCGCCCACGAACAGCAGAGCTCCTTCTTGATAGACGGGCAGGTAGACTGTGACGCCCTCGCGAACTTCGCGATAATCCATGTTGCCTCCCCACGACCCGAGCCACCCTGACCGAAAAGACTGATTGGAGGGAGGCGCTACCCCGACGCACCCCAGCATCGGTTGCAACTCCACTTTGAAGTTCTTCAGGCGCTCGGTTGGCTTAGCCAGCATCCCCACGCCGGCGGCGCGGTCCAGCTTCCACTCGCTGTTGAACTGATCGTCGAACTTGGCGTCTTTGTAGTAGCCGGGCTGAACTGCGCTCGGCACGATCCGGTCACCGCTCTGGGCCGAGTCGCGGTTCAGCCGGACCCGGTTCAACTTAATGGCCAGGGTATCTCCCTGTATTGCGCCCTCTACAAAGAACGGGCCCGTCTCGGGATTGCCTCCCTGCGAGCGGGCGATACCCATCGCGTCTCGCCCACCGGCGTCGACTGTTATCGTCCTCACCTCGTCGCCCGGATTGATGTGCAGGGCCGGGGCGATTGATCCGGAGAAGGCGCGATGGAAACGCGTGGGTTCGAAGGTGTGCGTCGCAGGCGCGGCGGCGGTCGCCGATGCGCGATGCGCCTTCCAAGCGAACTCTTCCGCGCCTTGCTTGACGCTGCCCGCCAGATCGTCGCCCTGCAACTGCCCCTCGAACTTGCCCCATTCCTTGCCGTTGGGACGTGCCGCGGTAAGGTTGACATGGTCGCCCTGAACCGTTCCTGCAAGCTTTAATTCGTTCAGAGTGCCCGTAACCATCGTTCCATCGGCTTTTCAGGCTCACTCGGGCGATGGCAAATTCTTCCCCGAACCGCACGAGTCGCAAGTTCCATTCGCCGGTGATGTCTGCCGCTGTGGCCAGCACAGGGACGAAGAGGAAGAGAAGGGCCTTGGTCATGAAGGTTTATACGCCGGTGCTCTCCAATTGTTCCGGCCTTTCCCTCAATTTCCCTTGGCCTCGTTTATCGCGTTGAGGTTTGGGTCCGGCTCGCCGACACGCTAAACATCATGTAAACGCGAGGCTGAGCGGAATGAACGGTGGGCGCGGCCCACCGCCTCGACATGGCCGGGCCGAACCCGCCACCCCGGCATAATGGGGTGAACTGAACGACGGCAGACGGGGGCTGGAGCCACGCGCGCCACATTCCGGAGAAGAAAGAGCAATGACTGCGATTCTCATCTTCGTGACTATCAACTGCTTACTGTCGGTTGCACTGAGTCTGGCGGTCGGGCTGACCGGTGGATTTAGCGGCAGCGTCGCCGGGCTCGCATACGTCGCCATGTTCGTCCCCGCCGTGGCAGTGCTGATTGTGCGCTCAACAATGAATGAACAGCCGTTCGTTCGTTGGAATCGCTTTCCTCTGAAGTACCTTCCCGCGGCTCTGTTCCTTATCCCCGGCGTGTTGCACATAGTGATGCTGCCCTTGATGATGGCAATTGAGGGCGGAGCGCACTGGCAGAACTGGCTGACTCCGCAGGCCGACGGGCTGTATCACACACCGGCCTCGCGAGGCTGGGGCGTGCTGACGCCGGCGGGGCTTGCGGGAAAAATCGTACTGAACGCGATTGTTGGCGTGGTGGCAGTGTCCTTCCTCGCGTTTTTCGAGGAACTAGGCTGGCGGGCATGGTTGCTCCCCCGGCTCGTGCATCGGCTTGGCGCTCGCCGCGCAATGGTGGTGACCTCGATTATCTGGGCACTTTGGCACGTGCCATTCCAACTATCGGGCATACAGAACATCGCGGGCGTGTCCCCGATCCGGCTCGCTGCTACCCTACCGATCGGCATTTTGGCCTCTGGCTTGATCCTCGGCTGGCTGTGGTTGCGGACGGAAAGCATCTGGCTCGTGGCGATCGCACATGGCGCGGCGAACAACTGGGGACAGTATGCGTTCAAATACTTAGAAGATTCCGCGACACCCTCCGGCGACATCTTCTTGCTCGCTGCGGGGTCTCTGGTACTGCTCGTAGTGGGAGTGCTCCTGCTATGGCGCGGGGTAGCAGCCGAGCCTCGGCCAGGACCCTGGACTGGCACTTTTTCGCGCTGAGTGGCCTGGGTTTACGTATGACGCTCGGGAAGTCCGCTTACCGGAAACTGGCACGTGGCCAGGCTTCGCGGCTAGCCTCGTCGCCTCGCTGCGTCCCCCAGGAACGCAGCTGTGCTCAAGACGACGACGGGCGTATCGCTGCATCTCGGGCTCGCCCGTCGTCGCTGCAGAACCTGCAACCCAGAAAACTTTGGCAAGTTAAGGTCAAGCACGATCAATCCGGGCAGGGCAGAGCGCCGGAGTCGATTTCATCAGCAACGACCATCGCCTTACCGCCGTCACTGGTGATGAGTAATTCCCCGGCCACTTCGCCTTCGGACAACCCCATCGCAAGTAACGACACGTCGGCGTCGTTTATCCTCGACGACGAAAATGGTACGGAAATGGAAGGAAGGCGTCAGGCTGCCGAACAATCGTCTCTCAAGTCGCGCCCCTCACCCATCCCCGTCACACCTATTCGATGAACGGCCAGCAGGTTTTGGCCAGGTGTTCACTTCGGCGTGACTGGCAAGGCATAACGTCATGGCACGCCAAAAGATACGTCCTGATCCAGTTCATCGTGCCGGCGACGGATAATCTCAACTTGCTGCCCCTTCCTGAGCGAAGCCATCGGGCTGGGGGCCTCGGTCGGTATGTCCGGAAGCAGTTCGCGAACGGACGCACCCGCATGTGTCAGCATCACCAAGCTGCGGAGTGCAAGTAAACTTCTATTTGTTTAAACCGTCCCATTGGGAGCGGATTATTGTCAATGATATCGATCGCATTGGTACTTGTCGATTTATATCAGGTGCTGCTTTTTCCCGGTCTTCCGTGCTGAATTGAAGTGGCCTGCGCGGCATTATCTGGCAGCCCGTAAGTTGATTACAACGCCCCGTGGCCGAGATCGCTGCTTCTGAACGGCATCTTAGTTTTGTTTAAAGGCGGGTTTTCGTGATAGAATAAGCGTACTTTCGATATGGAACCATTGGCAAATGGCTCCCCCAGCTGTACAGCTTGGAGGAAAAGGCATGCCCAAAGCATCCGGCCATTACGACGGAAATTTGCTTTCTTCTGCCAGCGGTTCGATCACGATCGCCAGCTTGGATTGTGGCAGGACTTACTTTCACGCCCCGCGCCATCAGGCTCAATGTACTGGCAAAGCGAAGCGCTCCTATTCACCCGCCGCCGTAGCCCTGTTTAGCTCGGGAATCCACAAAGGCACTGGTGCGGCTGGCGTTGTCCCGCCTTTGTCGGTCAAGGAGTTTCCAGCCGCAGGTAATCTGAATACTGCTGCGGGGCTCGGACCAAACCTGTGATGAGGCAGTTGACGTTACGCCGCTCGCAAACCGAACTTGAACGCAGCGCTCAGCAACTTACCGTTGAGTTGGCGGAACTGAATTCTGCCCTGGTCGGGAACACTCACGAACTGGAACAGAGTGAAGAGCGCTTCCAGTCTCAGGTTCGCGCTACGTCGCAGATCCTCTGGACCAGTACTCCCGCCGGCCGGATGGAGGGGTTCCAGACCGGATGGTCTACGTTCACAGGGCGAAACGTCGAAGAGCATCAGGGTTTTAGCTGGCTGAGCGTCATCCACCCCGATGATGCGCAGGCCACTCGCCAAGCCTGGAATAACGCAGTCGCCGAAAAGCGACCCTTCTTTTTCGAACACCGCGCTCGCCGGCGTGATGGGATCGACCGGCTTTTTACCGTAAGCGCACTGCCGACTCTCAATCCCGATGGCTCGATTCGCGAATGGGTGGGGGTGCACATCGACATCACCGAGCACCGGCAGCGGCAGGAAGAGAGGCTCGCGCAGGAGGCGAATTTCCGCTTCCTCGCCGACGCCATGCCTCAGATAGTATGGACGGCAAGAGCGGACGGCTGGCGGGACTACTTCAACCAGCGCTGGTTCGACTATACGGGAACGACTCTGGCCGCCACGCAGGGTTGGACCTGGCGCGCGTTGCTTCATCCGGACGACGTTGAGCGCGGCACTCAGATGTGGCAGCGATCTGTAGCCGCCGGCGTCTTCTGCGAGATCGAATGGCGTTTCAGACGCGCCAGTGACGCCACTTGGCGTTGGCACCTTGCACGGGCGGTTCCGCTGCTCGACCAGCGGGGCGTAGTCCTGAAGTGGTTCGGCACTTGTACCGACATTCAGGATTACAAGGAGGCCGAGGCCGAAAACCTGCGACTTACAGCCGAACTTGAGAGCAAAGTTCAGCAGCGGACAGCGGAACTGGAGAACGCCAACTTGGAACTCAGGACGTCTTCGCGAATGCTCGAGCTGAGCAACGGCGTCTTGCAGGATTTTGCTTCCGTCGCAGCTCACGACCTGCAGGAGCCGCTGCGCAAGGTGCAGGCTTTCGGAGATCGGCTGAGACTTGGCTACGGTCACGCTCTTGACGAGCAAGGCCAGAATTACCTCGGTCGCATGTTGAGTGCGGCCAGCCGGATGCAGATCCTGATCCACGATTTGCTGGCATTCTCCCGCGTCACCAGCCTGGGCCAGCCCTTTGTTTGGGTAAATCTCGCCACAGTGACGCGCGACGTTTTATCCGACCTTGAGGAACGCATCTCGGAAACTAAAGCGACCATCGTAACTGGAGACTTGCCCGCCGTAGAAGGCGATCCGCTGCAGCTCCGGCAGCTCCTGCAGAATCTGATCGGAAACAGTCTGAAGTTTCACAGGAAGGGTGTGCCGCCTGTCGTTCGCGTGCATGCGGCCGTCGCGGGCGACTCGGGCCAGTCGTTCGAAATTTGTGTCGAGGACAACGGAATCGGCTTCGACGAAAAGTATCTTGATCGCATCTTCTCAGTCTTCCAGCGTCTGCACGCTCGGGCGGAGTACGAGGGGACTGGCATCGGCCTCGCGATCTGCCGGAAAATTGCCCTCCGGCACGGGGGCGCCATCACCGCGCACAGCATTCCAGGTCAGGGCGCAACCTTCGTTGTCACCTGGCCGCGCCATGTCCGTGCCGTTCCCACCACCCCGCTCAGTTCCACACGGTCTGAAGCTATCGATCCGAATAAATCATGAATGCCGCTCACCACGATGCTGAAGTGCCGCTTGCCAGTGAGGAAAACCACTTGGCCGTAGCCGCAAGGTGGAGACCCGCCAGTGGGATGGTCGTCCTGCTGGCCGATGACGACGATGACGATCGAATGCTCACCGCCGACGCATTCCGTGAAGCCCGCCTCCTCAATGAAATGCACTTTGTAAGCGACGGCGAAGAACTGCTTGACTACTTGCACCGCCGAGGCAAGTTTGCACCACCGGCTGAGGCGCAGCGGCCCGGCTTAATTCTGCTCGACCTGAATATGCCGCGCAAGGACGGGCGCGAGGCCCTGCGCGAGATCAAGTCCGATCCTGACCTGCGAAACATCCCCGTGGTTATTCTGACAACGTCGGAAACGCAGGCCGACATTAACCAAATTTATGGTCTCGGCGCGTGTTCCTATATTTCGAAGCCTGTCACCTTCGACGCCCTGGTCAGAGCCATGAAAGTAATCGGTGAGTACTGGTTCCAGCTCGTAAAGCTACCGGGTCCCACAGATGCCGGCTGAGAGCGGTGAAGACCAAATTCGTGTTCTCCTCGTTGACGACGATGACGATGACCAAATCATCGTGCGGGAGCTGCTAAGTTCCGCGGCGGGAGACCGGATCCTCCTGACCGCCGCCTCCACTTACGAGGAGGGCCTGAGCGCCGTCCTTTCGGACGCCTTCGAGGTATGCCTCGTGGACTATCAGCTCGGCGAGCACAACGGCCTCGAGTTGATTGCGGAGGCGAAGCAGAAATCGAGTCACGCTGAAATGATTCTTCTCACCGGTGGCGACAGTATCGACGTGGACATAAACGCTGCCAGAGCAGGGGCTGGTGACTATTTAGCGAAACGAGGGCTCACTGCCGCAATCCTGGGACGCTCTGTCCGTTACGCGGTGGAACGAGGCAAGGCCACACGCAGCCTGCGGCGCTTGCTGGGCGAGAAGGACCTGCTGATCAAAGAGGTCCATCACCGGGTCAAGAACAATCTGCAGGTTATCTGCAGCCTGCTCTCTCTCCAGGCAGGCTGCGCCGAAGGAAATCTCTCGGCCGACGCTCTGCGGCAGGCGCATAACCGCGTCCTTTCGATGTCAATGATCCATGAGCACCTCCACGATTCGGAGACTCTCCTCGAGCTTGATTTCGGCCACTATATACGAAGCCTCACGATAAGCCTTTTTGAAGCCTACTGCGTGGACCCCACCCGCATCATCCTTGAGGTGGAAGCCGAACCCATTCATTTGCCCTCGGACGATGCGGTTACCTGCGGGCTGATTCTCAACGAACTGGTTTCCAACGCCCTCAAACATGCTTTTGATGGTGGCCGGATTGGCCGCCTGAGAATCTCGTTTCGGCGCATTTCCCTGACTGAGGTGGAACTCACAGTTGCGGATGATGGCGTCGGCGTCCCCGGCACCTTCGAGGTGGAGACCGCGCGCTCCCTCGGATGGCTCATCATTCGCACCCTCGTTGATCAGTTGGGCGCAACTCTTTCGCTGCAGCGCGCCGGAGGCACGAAGGTCTGCTTTAGCTGGCAAGTGACCGATGCGACTGGAAGGCTCAGTACATGACCAAAGCAGGCTTGCTTGTGGATACGAAGATTAGGCACATAGAGAACACGGACCACGCCAGGATGATTCTGGTGGTGGAAGACGAAGGCATGATCGCCCTGGATCTCAAAGCCAGGCTGGAGCGCTTCGGTTACCTTGTTCCCGAGGTCGCAAAGACCGCGGCGGAGGCGTGCCGCCTCGCCGAACTGCGCCGTCCCGATTTGGTCCTGATGGATATCCGCCTCCAGGGCAAATCTGACGGTATCGAGGCGGCCAACTCCATACGCAAAGACTTCGATGTCCCTGTCGTTTTCGTGACCGCTCACGCCGACCCCGACACACTGGAACGCGCTAAGGTAACCGGGCCATTTGGCTATATTGTCAAACCCTTTCGCACGACCGATATCCGCGCTCAGATCGAGATGGCGCTTTACAAGCACCACGCCGAGCGGAAACTGCGCACGAGCGAAGCATGGCTCTCAGCAACCCTTCGAAACGTTGGGGATGGCGTCATTACAGCGGGGCTGGATGAAGAAATTCAGTTTATGAATCCGTCGGCGGAACGGCTGACAGGCTGGACCATGGCGGAAGCCAAAGGTAAAGTGCTGGCCGACGTCTTCAGGCTTGCGGACGCCGAGACAACCGGCACATCGTCGAAGGTTGCCAGCGTGGCTGACTGCAAACCACAAGCCGCCGATGGCTGCCTGCCCTTTCGGGACGACCATCTGCTCCGACACCGCTCCGGATCCAGTTCCACCATTGAAGTCACCCTCTCGGCGAATCTCACCGAAGACTCCCTGCGGGGCACCCTCATTGTCTTTCGCGATGTGACGGCACAACGTGATATGGAGAGGAAAGTCCGCCAATCTGCCGCCCGCCAGCGCGCTATCGTGGACACCGCCATTGACGGCATCATCCTGATCGATGCGGAGGGCGTGGTGCAGACGTTCAACCCAGCGTGCGAGCGCCTCTTTGGCTACTCTGCCTTTGAAGTAATCGGCCAAAACGCAAAGATGTTGATGCCCGTCTCTCTCGCGGATGAGCACGACAACTACCTCAGTTGCCAGCGAGAGACGGGTAAGAAGATCGGCACAGGGCGCGAGGTTGTCGGTCGGCGGAAGGACGCCTCCAACTTTCCGATTGAAATTTCCGTTGGCGAGGCGGAGCAGGATGGTGCGCCGATATTTGTTGGCATCGTGCACGACCTCACCGCCAGAAAACGCACCGAAGAACAACTGGTACAGGCCCAGAAAATGGAGATGGTCGGGCAACTCTCCGGAGGGATCGCGCATGATTTCAACAACCTCCTCACCGTCATCATGGGCAACGCGGATTTACTAGGCGAGAAGCTGCATTCACGTCCGGACCTCAAAAAGTACTGCGACACCGTGATGATGGCTGGCGATCGGGGGGTGGAACTGACCCGGCGTTTGCTTGCGTTCAGCCGGAGGCAAACTCTCAGACCCGCCGTGATTGACTGCAACAGTTTGATCGACGGAATGAAGCTCATGCTTGAGCGAACGTTGCGGGAGGACATCGAGATTCGAACCAGCTTCGAATGCGACCTGGTTCGGGCATTCGCGGATGCGGCTCAGCTGGAATCGGCAATTCTCAATCTTGCGCTGAACGCGAAGGACGCCATGCCAACTGGCGGAACGCTGACGTTTGGCACGGCGAACGCGCTCCTCGACCAGAGGTATCACGAAACTCATCTTGAGGTGGTTCCAGGCGCTTACGTTCTGATCTCCGTAACCGACAATGGAACGGGGATGCCACCCGAGGTCGCCGAACGCGTGTTCGAGCCCTTTTTCACCACCAAGGAAGTTGGCAAAGGAAGTGGCCTCGGCCTGAGCATGGTTTACGGCTTCGTCAAACAGTCCAATGGTCATGTCGCGGTATATAGCGAGCCCGGGCTGGGAACGACAATCAAGCTGTATCTCCCCGCGGCGAAAGGTATCACCGCCTCCACTCCGGAGCTACCGTGTGGCGAGGAAGTTCCCTTGGGCAAGGGTACCGTCCTTCTGGTGGAGGACGATCCCTTCGTTAGAGGCTACGCCGTCGGTTGCGTCGAGAGCTTGGGCTATCGGGTCATCACGGCTTCGAACGGTCACGACGCGCTGGCCCGGCTCGCCACCCATGCGGATGAAATCGATATCCTGTTTTCAGACATCGTGATGCCGGGTGGCATCGGGGGCTGGGAACTGGCGGAGAGGGCTTTGCGGCAAAAGCCAGAGATCGCCCTACTGCTTACCTCGGGATACCAGATGGAGTCACTCCTGCCTTTGATGAAGACGATGCCTAGCGTAACGGTATTGAACAAGCCCTACCGCAAGCTCGAACTGGCAGAAAAACTCAAAGAGGTGCTGGCTCGGAGAAATCGGCTACGGCCTATGGGTTGAGGCGCTCTCCCGGTTCCGTCCTCCTTCAGCCAGGCTACCCGCTCCCCAAAGCTCAGTTCCTCGATTTCGCGCCCCGCGTAAAAAGCGGGAAGGGGGCGCCCGCATGGCCTCAGCTACCCGCACCGGCATGGATTAGGTTGCGGAACGCTGGGTCGGCAGGAATTCTGCCGTACCGGCTGCCGGATGGTGGGACCCGGAGGGCGAGAACCGTTGCGGTGCACGACAAGGCACTCGGCTTGAACGGCCTCAGTTCAGATGGACTCCATGGTTCGCGCACGATTTCAGCCTCCGAAGCAATGGAAGCTGCTCGGCGCCGTCTGGAGGGACGGGAGCCGCCCCGGAACGAGAGCGACACAAAGGTGGCGCGTTTTCGGCGCGATTTCCCGCTCACCTGAGGTTTGAATGGTCAAAGGGCGCGACCCGCAAGACGGCACTTCAGATGCTATAAATGGCACTTTCCGTGCAGTGAAATGCGCAAAAATCACTAACCGGCAATTCGTTTGCACAGGTTTGATGCTCGTTGCCTCGAACTGTTCCGGTGTTTGGTACCCCAGGAGATGCCGACAACTTCGCCCGCCTCGTCTCGGGCGGGCTGGTACGAGGCAAGAAAGGTTTCTTCGGGCTCGGACCCCTTGATCTCCACGTCGGCGACCGCTTCTCCGCTGAGGGCGCGGTTCAGGAACGGTTCGATTTGAGCGAAGACACCGGGCGCGACCTCGGAGACGGTTCTGCCAATGCTCTTCGAGGGGCAGGTGATTCAGATCCGCGAGCCGCCGGTTCAGGTTGACGTATTTGAAACTGCGGTCCAGAAAGCCCAACGCCACCGGTGCGCCGTCATAGACAGCCTGCAGTTGCGCCAGTCGTTGAGAGGGCAGTCCCTCGAGGTTGCCCACGCTCAGATTTTTCCAGCGAAACGACGGGGAGGCGGGCCGTCCTGGTTGGACGGCGACGATGGCTGCAAGTTCCCGCGCCGGGGCTGGTGCCCCGTAGAGCCAGCCCTGCGCCTCATCGCATCCGAGCCACAACAGCATGTCAGCCTGCTCCTGGGTCCTACTCCTTCCGCCACTGTCGTCAGCCCAGACTCTGGCCCATTCCCAGAACTGCGGCGACGATCTTTCTGCTGTCCCGTCGCTCGGTCATGGAACTGACAAAGCTTCGATCGACCTTGATCGCATCGAACGGCATGGACTGGAGTTGGAGCAAGCTCGAGTACCCGGTGCCGAAATCGTCCAGAGCGATTCGGCAACCGGCTTCTTTCAGAGCGGACACTGTGGCGCGAGCCTTCCGGGGGTGATCCGCCACAGCGCTCTCGGTGATCTCGATCTCGGTGCGGTTCAGTGAAAACCCGGTCTCCTTCGCCCCGCTCACAATCCGCTGGGGCAGTTCCGCAACGTGCAGTTCCAGCGGAGAGATATGGATAGAAATTGTCAAAGGAGACGGGAGCAGGGCCGC
>JAOAPO010000075.1 GCA_025462945.1 Bryobacterales bacterium | reverse complement strand
GCACCCTCCTCCGAGTGCCTGCCGTTTTTTTTTTCAGAGCTTGTAAGTGAACACGACGAACGGGTAGATGTAATGCTTTCCCGGCGTGGCGTGTTTCAGGAACTCACCGGGAATGATGTACCCGATTCCCGCTCCGCCCTGCAGCGGACCGCGCATTTTCCAGGTTGTAATCAGGTCCACTTCGTTGCCGACGTGCGTCCCGGCGGTACCGGAAGGCGACCGCGCCACCACGGCGGTACTGGAATAGAGAGCGTCATAACGCGACGCCAGACGCCAGTCGTTGATCTCGATGACGGCACCGATCCCGTGCGGCAGTTTCGCTTCCACCCCGCCACGAATATCCCGCAGGTTGCGGCCAGCTACCTGGTCGGCGAACCCAAATTTGTCATGGAGCGCCGCATAGAGCGGATCGTACGTGCCACGAACGCCGTCCGTCGGGTTCGAATCCCCGCTGTGGTAGTTGTATTCGGCCCAGATCCGGGGTGAGAACATCCACTGCTTGCGGGTATGCCCCACCTCCCAGTGCCCCATCCAGGAACGAATGCGGTCGCTGCCGATCGTGCCCGTCTCACGTGTCATCTCCACTACGAAGTCGAGGCTGTGCGGCAGGTTGCCTGCGAGCCGAAACCCCGGAGTGAATTCGTTCACGTCAGCGATTCGGCCGGCTTCATTTCGCACGTTCGGCTGCGTGCGCCAAAGCAGATACGGCTGCAGATTCAGCCCCGGCAGCAGCTTCGGGAATTCCGTATAGATGCCGTGGATATTATTGCCCTGCTGGTGGTGATCCCAGGTGTCGGACGCATTGACTACTACCGAGGCCGTGAACAACTCAATGCGATTCCCGCCTGCGAAGTGATACCCGGCCCGAACCGCATCGAACGTACGGTTCGCATTGGACCACTGCACCGCGCCCATGATCCTGCTGTCGGCGATCACAATCTCTTGCCGGCCAGCCTTCAGCCAGACGCGAGACTTGTCAATGCTTCCCAACTCCACGAAGACCTGATGAAAGTCCCACAGATTTTCAGTGGGAGGCTGTCCGGGCCGCTTCCCCGTAGCTCTGGCATCCTGCATCTCTCCATAGAAGTGCGCCCACTTCGTGGGAATGATGTTGATCGAAAGCCGAGTTCGATTCAGAAGGTAGGTATCGTGCTGCCCGTCGCGATAGCCCAGCCCTGAGTAGCCTTCCAGACGCGTACGCTGTTCCCCGCCAAAACGGAGCCAGGTTGGCAGGTGTTTATTGACCAGGCTTGCGGGCGAGAACGGCTCAGCCGCTTTCTGAGCGGCTGCAGGCAGGGTTGCGACGCAAAAAAATACGAGAAGACGAAGTAGCGTTCGCAATTCGTATGGTATCGCAGCCAAACGCAATCTGGGGGAGAGTTCGGCGTTATTGAATGGAAGCGCTGACGCTGGCTTCAGGTACCGATCAAACCGACGCGCAGGGGTTGGATAGCTCGCCAATTTCCTTCACTGTGATTCTGACGATGTCTCCGGGGGCGAGCGCGTGCTCTTCGGTGACGATGATTCCGGTTCCGGTGCAGAGGACCGAGCCCGCCGGGACGGGGTTCGAGCGCAGCAGGAATTCCACGATCTGTTCCAGCTTGCGGTGCAGTTTCGAGGTCGACGTAGAGCCCGAGAAGAGCACGGTTTCCCCCCGAATGATTTCGCAGGTCATGTCCAGGTTGTAGGGGTCGGTGATTTCATCGACGGTCACCATGACGGGTCCGAGCGAACAAGAGGCGGTGTAGACCTTCGACTGCGGGAGGTAGAGAACGTTCTCACGTTCGATATCCCAGGCCGAGACGTCGTTGGCGAGGGTGTAGCCGACGATCTTGCCCTTCTTGCCCAGAACGACGGCGAGTTCGGGTTCGGGGGCGGTGAATTTGGAATCGGCGCGGATGCCGATGTTCTGGTTCGGTCCGACGCAGACGCGAGAGGTGCCCTTGAAAAAGATTTCGGGGCGCTCCTCGCGATAGACGTAGGCGTACATGCCTTCACGTGTGGTGTTGTCGAGAGAGGCAGCCGTAACCGTCTCGCCATCACGGAAGGTGGCTGAGGTCTCGTACGTGCAGCCCGAGGCCCAGACTTCAGCCGGGTGGATCGGGATGATGGGCGTGGCCGGGACGGCCTGGCGGCTGGCCAGGCTGGAGGCGAGTTCGGAGAGCGGGATCCCTTCGGCGTCTGAGCGATTGATGAGATCCCACATGGTATGGGCGGGTATGGGACGGGCGGTGGTGGGCCCTTCGAAAATGGCGGCTATTACGGCGCCGTCCTGCCTGATTTGTCCGAGTCGCATTTAGTCTCTTATCTTAAAACAGTGGAAAAAGTTTGGTGGCCCCCGCTCCCGTACGGTCACGGCTCAGAGAGAGCCAGGGAGCGGGGTTCCACGTTCGTTAGTACTTCAGATAGACGGTTTTGAAGTCGCTGTAGAAGTCGAAAGCCGCAGGGCCCTGTTCCTTCGGTCCGAAGCTGCTGTCTTTGGTGCCGCCGAAGGGGAGTTGGTATTCAACGCCCGCGCTGGGCAGGTTGACCGTCAGGAGACCGGCTTCGGCGCGGTAGATGTAGTCCATCGCGCGGGAGAGGTTTGAGGTCTGGATGGAGGAGGAGAGGCCGTACGGGATGTCGTTGGCGATGCGCATGGCGTCGTCGAAATCTTTCGCGCGGATAACGGCGAGGACCGGTCCGAAGATCTCTTCCTGAGCGATGCGGTGCGAGGGTTCGACGCCGGCGAAGATGGTGGGTTCGATGAAGAAGCCCTTGTCGTAGGCTCCGCCGGTGAGGCGTTTGCCGCCGCAGACGGGAGCGCCCGATTCTTTGGTTCCGATGTCGATGTATTTGAGGCAGGTGTCGAGGGCACCCTGGTCAACGCAGGGGCCGATGTCGATGCCGGCAGTCATGCCGTCGCCGACTGTGAGCTTCTTTGTGCGCTCAATGAGAGCGGCAAGGAATTCATCGTAGATGGCATCTTCGACGATGGCGCGGCTGGTTGCGGTGCACTTCTGTCCGGTTGAGAAGAAGGAAGCGTTGGCCACGTTTTCAACGGCGGATTTCAGGTCGGCGTCGCCGAGAACAATCGTGGGGTTCTTACCGCCCATTTCGAGCTGGATGCGAATGCGGCGCTTGCTGGCCTCGGCGTGGATCCAGTTACCGACTTCGTTCGAGCCGGTGAAGGAGATGGCTTTGACTTCCGGTGCGTTGACCAGGGCGGCACCGAGTTCGCCGCCCGAGCCGGCGACGAAGTTGATGACACCTTTGGGGATGCCAGCTTCGTGGAGAGCTTCAACCAGACGCCACGCGCAGAGAGGCGAGACGGAGGCGGGCTTCACGATGACAGTGTTGCCGCAGATGAGCGCGGGGGCCATTTTCCAGGCGGGGATGGCGATGGGGAAGTTCCACGGGGTGACGAGGCCGACGACGCCGATGGGCTTGCGCATGGCGAAGACGTGGACGCGTTCGCGTTCCGAGGGGACCATGACGCCGTCCATGCGCGAACCTTCTCCGGCAAAGTAGCGGAAGATGTTGATGGCGCGGCGGACTTCGCCCTTGGCTTCCGGAAGGGTTTTACCTTCTTCGCGGGTCATTTCAGCGCCGAGCTGGTCGAACTTCTTTTCGAGGATCTCGGCGGCTTTGTAGAGGATGTTGCCACGGGCAGGCGCGGGCATGCCTGCCCAGCCGGCGAGCGCGGCCTGAGCGGCCGAGGCGGCTGCCTGCATGTCAGCGGCGGTGCCCTTTGCGAAGAGACCGACTACTTCGTCGGTGTTGGCGGGGTTGCGGCTTTCGAAGGTCTTGTTGACTGCGGTCCATTCGCCGTTGATGTAGTTGGCGAAGACAGGTGTGGATTGTGGTGTGCTCATTTTATGAAATAGGTTCTCAGAACTGCACTTTCGGCGCGTTGCGGGCGCCAGGATCGGTCTTGAAATAAGCGTCTTCACGCTGGAAGCCGGACAGTGAACCGACGAGGCTCGCCGGGAACATCGCGAGCTGCGTGTTGTAGTTTTGCACCGCCTCGTTGTAGCGGCGGCGCGCCTGCAGAATACGGTTTTCGGTGCCTTCGAGAGAGAACTGCAACTGCCGGAAATTCTCGTTGGCCTTGAGGTTTGGATAGTTTTCTACGACGACCATGAGGCGGCTGAGGGCACTCGAAACCTGGTTATTGGCTTCGATCTTTTCCGCCGGCGTACGAGCACCCGACATGGCGGCGCGGGCGTTGGCGAGAGCGGTGAAGATCTGGGTTTCTTCCTTGGCGTAGCCTTTGACGGTCTCCACCAGGTTCGGGATCAGATCGGCGCGGCGCTGGAGATCAGCGTCCACCTGACCCCATTCCGCTGAGATGGTTTCCTTCGAAACAGCAAGGCGGTTGCGTGTGGAAACAAAGCTGCAGCCGACCATCAACAGCAGCAGCCCCACAGCAACCGCGATTAACATTCCCCTTTTCATCGAGTGGCCTCCTTTTGATTGTGCAGTGCATCGACGGCCCCGATAAGCTTTTCGATTTCCTGCATGTACACAGCCAGCAACGCATCGGGGTCAACCGTTTTGTCTTTCACGCGCCCTTCCCGTAAGTCGAGCAAAGTCAGAAACGGGCGGGCATCAATGCCGAGCCGCGCTTCCGCCCGTTCCATCACGTCGCGCTTGCGAACGGGAACCGATTCAGACGCCCCGGAGCCATTCGTCAGCATCAGTACGTGGCGGGTCAGGACGCAAAACGTACCTACTGAATCTACCAGCAAGCGGCGCAGAATTTCTTTATCCGAGAGTATACCGGAGGCCTTCTGCCGCAAACGGAGCAGTTTGGCGCGGAGGTCATGCTCCACTTGTGCGCGGTAGAACACGTCGCCGATTTCCATGCCCGCGGTGACATCCTCACCATAGAGGACGCGGTGGTGTTCGCAGATATCGTGGAATTCGACCGGGAAGCAGTCGGTGGAGTTACGAACTTCTTCCACGCTGAGCATCAGGGGCGAGGGGTTGCCTTTTTCGCGCCACCAGCGGAGGACGGGTTCGGAGAGCCGCAGCTGTTTCGGCGTGATTTGGCGCAGAACGCAGAGGACATTGACGTCTGAGTAGTTGCGATGGAAGTCGCCGGCTGCGGCTGAGCCGTAAAGGATAACGGAGACGAGATCGGGCCCGAATGCCGCGCGAAGCTTTTCCACGACTTCGGCAAGGCTTCGATCTGAGACAGCGTCACTGGTCACCGCACTCGTCATTTTACCCTCCGTGTGAGTTTCGACTACCAATCGGACGACGCCCCGCCGCCGCCGGAGTCTCCGCCGCCGAAGCCTCCAAAGCCCCCGCCGCCGCCGCCGGAGTCGTAGCCGCCGAAGCCCCCACCGCCACCGCTGCCCCGGCGACCGCCGCTGAGCATCTGGCTCAGGAGCAGTCCGGTCCAGAACCCCCCGCCGCCCCCACCACGATAGCCGCCTCCTCCGCCGCGACGCAGGAAGGCGAGAAGCAGGAAGATGCCGAGCAGGATCAGGGGCCACGGCAGGCTGTCTCGGGTCTCGCGCTGGACCCGCCGACCGTACTGGGGAGCGGCGATCTGAACACCCTTGGCCTGAGCGATGGTGGACCCAAGGCGTTCGGCTGCGGTGATCATTGCCACACCGTAGTCGCCGGCACGGAGCGCGGGTCGCATATCGTCCAGGAGCAGGCCTGCCATGCTGTCTGGTACGAATTCGCCCAGGCCGCCGCCTACTTCGAGACGCGAGCGACGGTCCTGAATGGAAAGCAGGACCATGGCACCATCATCTTCTTTCCTTCGCCCGACGCCGAAAGAGCGAAAAATGTCGTTACCGACGTCCTCAATGGGTTGGCCGTCGAGGGCGGGGACGGTGACGAAAGCAAGCTGGACGCCAGTGGCTTTTTCGACGCGAGCAGCGTAGTCTTCGATGGCGGCGCGACTGCGAGCGTCGATCACGTTGGCGAAATCGCTGACGTAGCCCTGTGGTTTGAGCGATTTCCAGTCAGCCGCAGGAGCCAGCGCGGCGACAAGCAGCAGCAGAGTGCTGAGCAAACCGGCGCGACTGAGGGCGAATTTCATGGATGCTGTTTCTTG
>JAOAPO010000463.1 GCA_025462945.1 Bryobacterales bacterium | reverse complement strand
GTTTTGCCCGCCTGGCCCCCACGAGAATGCCGCCTGCTGCCCCGCTGTGCCCCCGCGAACGCGAGAACTTTGCACCGACAAACTACGAAAATTGAAGAAGGCTGAATTTCAGCAGCCTGCTAGGTACTAGTGAGCTGTTCCGCTCATTCCGTTACCTTGATGCGGCGGCTCGGGTCGGCGTAGGTCCAGCGGAACGGCTTCGCCGATTTCGCGTAGGCGCGGATGTATTTCAGGAGTTTGCGTGAAAGATCGGCAACGGAGGTAAAAACTCCGCGTGCGATCACATAGCGCTGGATTTTGGCAAACCACAGTTCCACCTGATTGAGCCAAGACGAATACGTAGGCGTGAAGTGGAACCGTACACGCGGGTTCTGTTCGAGAAAGTCCCGGACGGTCTGCGTCTTGTGCGCCGAGAGGTTATCCAGCACGATATGGATCTCCTTGTCGGCAGGCGTCTTTTCCACCACTTCACCCAGGAACGCGACGAAGTCGGCGCTGGTATGGCGTCGTGCCGTCTTACCGTGGACCTCGCCCGTCCGTACATCCAGCGCCGCATACAGCGACAGGGTTCCGTGGCGGTAATACTCGAAGCCGTGGCGCTCGGCGCGGCCTGGCGAAAGAGGCAGGACAGGATCGAGCCGGTCCAGTGCCTGAATAGCCGTCTTTTCATCGACGCAGAAGACCGCCGCATGCTGCGGCGGGTCCATATACAGCGCGATGATGTCAGCCGCTTTCTCTTCGAAGGCCGGATCGTTGGACGCCATATAACTGTCCAGCCGATGGGGCTTCAGTCTGGTCTTCGCCCAGATTCGATGGACCGTAGTGGGGCTCAGCCCGGTTGCTTTCGCCATCTTTCGGCAAGACCAGTGCGTGCTGCCGTCCACCGGCTTCTGCTGAGTCTTTTTCAACACTCGAACCAGCACCGCCGGTGTTGCCCTGCTGGGGCGGCTCCCTTTTATGGCGACCCTCCAGTCCCGCAATGCGGCCCTCTTCGAAGCGGGCTTTCCAGCGCGCGATTGTCGGCCGAGAAGTGTTCAACTCCGTTTCGATCCGGCTGTAACTGACGCCGTCGGCCAAAGCCAAAATCAGCTTCGCTTTAAACACGTCACCTGCCGGAAGGGTTCGCGATGAAGACCATCGCTTCAGTTCCTCCCGCTCCTGCTCCGTCAACTCGATCACTGCATGCCAGCCTCTCATACAGGGCCAGGCGTTTGCAGCAATCAAATGGTTACAGTATCAGCGAAACATATCACTAGCTGAGTTCCAGGGCGAGTCGGATGAGAAGCCCTTCAGGGAGGCGGATGTAGCAGAGCCGATACGCGTCTTTATACCGCACTACTTCGCCCACGAACTGCGCGCCACGCTTGCGGAGCCTTTCAAGCGTCACGTCCACGGTTTAATGCGTTCACCGGGGCGTTGCGGTGATCCGCGACCGCAAGCGGCGTGAGGAAGCACCACATCGGGTAATCGAGCCGGCATTCACCCCACACTCGCTTCGCGGCCAGACGCTTTCTTCGTTTCTGCGTTCTCGCTGCAAGCATCGTGTTCCCATGAGGGTAGATGGCGCCACAGGCGGAAATTCGGCAAGCCGCTTCGGACGGCGCGGATCACGATCATTGAGTCCGCCATTGTGCTCGACGGCGTGCTCGGTGAACCCGCATGGGCCGCGGGTCCGAATGTCCGGGAACTGGTTTAAGGAATCCGCGCACTAGCGAAGCCCCTTCTCAGCGGATTGAAGTCACTCTTGTCCGCGATGCCAACTATGTCGGTTGGGTCGTGTCGCCGGCAATGTCGTCCCCGAGCATGGCGAGCCGATTGCACTGGCGTATGCGGCTCCGGCAAGTTCGTGCCCAGGAAGAGACACCGAACGCGCCATGCCTCTCCCATCAATTCGAATACCCGAAGCAGACCGCGTCTTGACCATGCGCATGGCGTGGCTTCGATTAGATCGGCGGCTATCCTGCCCTTGGGAATGGCGAGCCGCGCTGCCCGAAAGTGGCTACCCACCCGCGAAGTCCGCTGTGGGTAGCCTCAAAGGCGCTACTTCCAGGTGTCCACCTGCAAGGCGGTGGGCAGTTTCATCGATTCTCGTCATCAGCCGCCCACGCTGGAACGAACTTAGTATCATCGCGGTCGGCGGAACGGACACAGGTACTTACCTCGGCTAACTACTCCGTGGCAGGACTCGTTGTGCGGCTTGCTCGAACGATAAACCGGTCCGGAGCTGCACCCACGTAGTAAAAGGGGTAACAAGTAACCAACGTGAGAACCTCCTCGTTGTCATCACCAGCAAGAACACTGATGTCGTCCGGCGAGACCACTTTCATGGAAGTGACGCGATAGCGGTAGTCTCCGGTAAGCGTTGCCAGAGTGATGACATCATCGACTCTGATGTTACGAAGGGGCCGGAAGAAAGTGTCACGGTGCGCGGAGATTCCAATGTTGCCGGACTGCCCGGGAAGTGCTGTGCCTTCGATGTGCCCGGCAGCGCGGCGGAGCGTCTTCGAGGTTGTC
>JAOAPO010000023.1 GCA_025462945.1 Bryobacterales bacterium | reverse complement strand
GGCGGGCTTGAGGGATGCGACCTCAAATGTCTGCGCCGCGGCGAGGGAGCAAGTGAGCACCAGGAGTTGGGGGATCCGCACGGCTTCAGTATCTCGCTTCCGGACTGGAGCGGGCAGGTCGCCCGTTCGGAGTCTCAGAAGAGCCCAGGTAGTCGGTCCGAAAGCGAAGCGCGTCCTCCCTCGACGACATGTTGTTGAACATGACGTAGCGAGGGCTTTGGTCCGGGTGGCCCTTCAGCCGGCCGGCGATGTCAGCGAGGTCCTGATCCGTATACCGATAGCGATACCCGCCCCTTCCGTGAAGCCGCCAGTAGAGCACCTTGCCAGCTACGGAATCGCGATCGAAGGGGTCGACGCAGTGCACCAGATCGTTCTCGGCGCAGAGATCGCGGATCAGTTCATCATTCCAGTCGCTTCCTCTCGGCTCCCATGCGAGCACCCGCTCATCGCGATCAATGCTCTGGAAGAACGTACTTAGATTGCGGATGTTCTCCCGTGTGGGTAAGAAAGACGCGGGGCACTGGAAGACAACGACGCGGGCGTCAATGATGCCGGCGATTTCTCGTGTCCGCTCCCAGGCGAGCGCCACCTGCTCGGTGGGTCGGAAGCTGCCGTACAGTTCCCTTTCGGACTCGCTCACGCGGGACTTCAAACGTCGGTAGGTGGGGCTGGAAGGCGTGTGCGTGATCAACTGCCAGGCTTTCATGCAGAACCGGAAGTCGACGGGCGCGATTGTCTTCCAGCGCCGGGCAACGACATCGGCCGGCGGCTGATAAAAGGTAGTCTGAAGCTCAATGGCGCCGAATGTCGCGATGTATTTCGCCTGCGCTTCCGTCCAGCCGCAACACCCGACGATGTATTTGTTCCCGGGCACGATCAGGCGCTTACAGGCCAGGGGCCATTCGAGGGCGCGTTCGCACCCTTTCAGCTTCAACCCTTAGTCAGCTTCAACCTTTAGTCAAGGCCAGTCCGGCGACCATCAGCGCGATGCCCAGCATTTCGCGGTTCGAGTAGGACTCTCGAAACCAGAGCCAGCTCAAAAGGGACCCCATGATGCACTCGAAGGCGATGATCGTCAGAAGCACCATCCCGAGGCGGTCGAGCCGTAACGCGGCAATCTCGAAATAAGCGGCACACACCAGCAACACCGCGATGACGGCGCCGACCGGGACGATGCCAAAACGATCCGTATACTTCATGGCCACCTGTGCCCCGCAGTATCCGGCGGCCGAAATCAGGGACAGGAGCAGAGACATTGCGCGCGGTGACATACGTTACGCGTCAATTATCGTGGACATCGCAGACACATAATCTTCATAGCTGAACCTGATGCTACGCCAGCAGGTACACGACTGTTGTCTCGGTGTCCGCCGGATCGGGCGTCGGGTCTCCGTATATCTCCCACGAGTACCCTGCCGACTCCCTTCCATTGGCCGTCATCCAGCTCTTGATTGCGTTGTGCGTCTCGTGCATGCGATCGTACGGGCCGCGGTGAACTGCGACGGCAGCGGTGCCTTCCGGCGTTTCGGTCGCGTACACATCGCCCGCAGTCTCGAAAGTCCGCGTGACCTCGACACCGAAGTCGCAAAGCAGAGGCGCGCCCGCTTGTTTCGGGTGGCTGTAGAGAAAAACGTTGTGGCCATCAGTCCGCAGACCTGGCTGAGTGCGAATGAAAGCCCAGACCTTGTCCAAAGAGGGCCGCCATACCGAACTGACCGCACCCGGCGATACCTCACGCCGCACTGCGGCCAAATTGCGACGGTGAACGGTCTGTAAGTTGACGGGAGCGCGCATTTTCCTGATGATAACCAGAATTGTGACCGGAGATTGCTCGACACGGTCGCCTGGAGTTCCGATGAGACGGAATATAATGCGGAGTTGGCATGGTCGGCGTAACGGCCATGCGGCAACCACTGGCGCCAGGAGTCGATACACCCTTGAAGAACATCCTTAGAGTTTTCCTTGCGGCGATGCTTGCCCAAACGATTTTGCCTCAGACTGTGACGCAGTCGGGCGAGGCGTCGAAGACGTTTCGCGAGGGGACTTACACGGCCGAACAGGCGACTCGAGGCGCGCAGCTGTATACGGGGAGGTGCGCCGGGTGCCATGGCGAGAACCTGGCAGGCATCGAGATGGCGCCACCGCTGGCTGGCGCGAACTTCAGGCAGAGCTGGGAGAAACAGCCGCTGCTGACCCTCGCGAGGCGGATCAGGACGACCATGCCTCCATTCGCGCCCAACACTCTGACAACGGCGCAGGTCACCGATCTGCTGACCTACGTGCTGAAGGCGAATGACGTCCGGGCGGGCAACATCGCTTTGAGCCTACCCATGAGCGACAGTCCCGCGGGCACCACGGCTGCTTCTACACCGAAAGCAAACACCGAGTGGACTACGTACGGCGCTGATCTGGCGAGCACGCGCTACTCGCCTCTGGACCAGATCAATAAGGACAACTTCGGCAAACTGCAGATCGCCTGGCGGCTGAATACGAACAACCTTGGGCCAACTGCGGACAGGCTGTACTCCTCCACGCCGCTGGTGGTGAACGGGGTCCTCTACACGACCGCCGGCTCTTCCCGTTCCGTGGTGGCGTTGAATCCTGGCACGGGTCAGATGCTCTGGATGTACCAGCTCGGTGAGGGTCAGCGCGGCCAGTTTGCTCCGCGTCAGGGTGCCGGACGCGGACTGTCGTACTGGTCGAGCCCTGATGGGTCAGATCAGCGGATCGTTTTCGTTACGCCAGGATACCGGATGATCGCGCTGAATGCGAAGACGGGGCATCTGGTGGAGACCTTCGGCAACAAGGGCATTATCGACCTCAAGCTGGACGACGACCAGGATATCGACCCCGTCCGAGCCGTGATCGGACTGAACGCGCCGCCGCTGATTGCCGGCAATGTGATCGTGGTCGGCGCCGCTCATTCTTCAACGGGCAACCCGCTAAGTTCGCCGAGCGCGATTGGGTACGTCCGCGGCTTCGACGCGAAGACCGGCAAGAGGCTATGGATCTTCCACACCATTCCGCGCAAGGGCGAAGTCGGGTACGAAACGTGGCAGGATGGCACGGCCGAACGCAACGGAAACCTGGGCGCATGGGCGCAGATGAGCGCGGACATGGAGCTGGGCCTGGTGTATGTGCCGCTGGAGATGCCGGCGGCGGACTACTATGGCGTGAATCGACCTGGCTCCAATCTTTTTGGGGACAGCCTGCTGGCTCTGGACCTGAAGACGGGCGTTCGTAAGTGGCATTATCAGACGGTTCACCACGATCTGTGGGACTGGGATCTGCCGTGTGCGCCGATCCTCTTCGACATGGTCCGGAACGGCCGAACCATCAAGGCGCTCGCTCAGCCGACGAAGTCAGCGTTCCTGTTCGTCCTGAACCGTCAGACGGGTGAGCCGATCTGGCCCATCGAGGAGCGGCCGGTGCCTCAGTCGGAAGTACCCGGAGAGAAGACGAGCCCCACGCAGCCGTTTCCGACGAAGCCTGCGCCTTTTGATCGCCAGGGAATTACCATTGACGATCTGATCGATTTCACGCCGGAACTACGGGCCGCCGCCGTGGAGTTCGTCAAGAAGTACAGGATCGGGCCGATTTTCACGCCGCCGGCGCTCGCCCGACCCGACGGCCCGATCAGTGTGTTGATGCTGCCGCAGGATGTTGGCGGCTCGAACTGGCCGGGCGGCTCGTTCGATCCGGCAACGAACCGTCTCTACATTCATTCCCACACAACCGCGTTCTCGCTGCGGAACGTTCCCGCTGAGCTCGCGATGCCGGGCCCTCAGAATACAGCGGGCATACTGCGCGCCGCCACCCAGCCGGGGGAACAGGAAGAAGGAGCCGGGAGAGCAGGCCCGGGTCGCGGACTGGGGGCGCCTGGCGGTGGGCGTGGCGCGGCAGGAGGTCGCGGACCGGGTGGATTGGGCGGTGCTCCCTTGATCACCGTTCAGGGGCTTCCGATCATCAAGCCGCCGTATGACCGAATTACGGCTTACGACATGAACAGCGGCGACATTGTGTGGCAGAAGACTCACTCTTCGACACCGGACGAGATCCGGAACAACCCTGCACTGAAAGGGCTCACTCTTCCGCGGCTGGGGCAGTATGGCCGGACCTTCATCGGCGTGCTGACGACGAAGACGCTCGTGATCGCGGGCGAAGGTGGAGTTCACACGAACGCCAAAGGCGAGCAGGTTGCCTTACTCCGCGCGTATGACAAGGTGACAGGTGAGGACATACCCGGCGAGGTGAACATGCCGGGGAAGCAGACGGGATCGCCGATGACGTACCTGTTCAACGGCAGGCAGTACATTGTTGTGGCGGTGACGACTAATGGCGCGAATGGTGGCGGCGAACTGATCGCGTATACGCTGCCGTAGGGCATGTAACCAAATCACCGATCGGCAGTATTGTTCTGCGAGGGCGCTTCGGTGACATGTTCCAATCTCAAACGGCTCGTCGCGATAACCGGATTGACTGGCATCGCGTTCTCACTAAGTGCGTGGGCGCAATCGCCGGCATTTGAGGTGGCTTCGATTCGGCGCAATCCTGATGGTGGGCTGAATACGCGGATCGGCGTTTCAGGCGGAAGGCTCACCGTCCTCAATGCTTCGCCGAAAACTCTGATTCGGAACGCTTACGGAATTCTGAGTTTTCAATTAGCCGGTGAACCACGCTGGCTCGATACGGACATGTACGACATCGTAGCGACCACGGAGAAGATCTCGCAGGACCAGTTGAAGCCGTTGTTACAGACCCTGCTTGCTGACAGGTTCCAACTCAAGGTTCACTGGGAAATGCGCGAAGCGTCAGTTTACGCACTGGTCCTGGACAAGCACGGGCCAAAATTCAAGAAGAGCGTGGAACTGCAGGAGCCCGGCGTCAACACACAGAGAGGGTTGGGCGGAGCCCGTATGAGAGGCACCCATGAGCCTGTTTCAACCCTGGCCAGCAATCTGGGAAACCAACTGGGCCGAATCGTGGTAGATAAAACGGGCTTACGTGGCGCTTTTGATTGGAAACTGGAG
>JAOAPO010000006.1 GCA_025462945.1 Bryobacterales bacterium | reverse complement strand
CCGATCAGGTGCTCATGAGGATCGATGAGCCCTGGCGCCACCCAGCAGCCGCTCGCGTCGACCACTTCCACCTCGAATCCGGCTGCTTCGACCGCGCGCCGGTCCACTACGCCAATACGGGCGATCTTGCCGGCGGTCAGAAGCACGTCCTGCCGCCGGCCGGGCTGTCCGCAAAGCTCTCCGCCCTGAATGAGCGCCAACATCGCTATGCCGCGCGCAGTGCCGGGGCTTCCACAAGACTCCGGAAGTCGGTCAGAGGCCTGCCGCCGCGCTGCTCGACCACAGCGAGCACCTCATCCAGCCTGTCGCAGAAGGCGGCGATCACCTCGCCCGGTTTAGCGCGGTCCAGTGCGGCTTCCACGGCCTGCACTTCATCTTCGATGACCTCGACAGGCAGGTTGGGATGCTCGTCGCGCATCACCCGTGAGAGGATGGCCGCAACCTCACCGGGCGCTCGCCCCCGCCGGTCCAGATCTTCGCGGATGATCACGCGATCCAAACCGCACGCGGCGCTGCGGGCGAACTGTTCGATCAGAGCGTCGCTGCGATCGCCGGGGATGGTGAGGATACCCGTGATCCCGGCCGTACGCCATTTTGATGTCATCCGGCACACAGCACTCATCGCGGCGGGGTTGTGGCCGTAGTCGACAAGGACGTATACATCTTTGACGGTAAACAGATTGAGGCGCCCCGAACCTTCGCGCTCCATGCGAAACGTGCTGAGAGCGTCCACGGCATCGGAGGCTGGCATACCGCAGGCCCGGCATGCTGCCAAAGCGGCCAGGACGTTGAAGACCTGGAATTCCGCCGTGCCGTGCAGGGTTGCCGGAAAGAGGGAAGCGTGCGCCAGCCGAACCGTTTCGGTGCCGTTCCGTTCTTCCAGCCACTCACCGTTGGAGACAAACGCCGTGCCGCTTTCGAGGAGGTGCTTTCGCACGGTCGGGTTTGCAGGATCGAGCGAGATATAGACGTAGCGCTTGCTGGTCTTCTTCACCTTCTCGTGATCGGGCACGGTCAGGAGCCGTTCATCATCGGCGTTGAGAATCAAGGTGCCGCCCTCGCGCACCCGCTCAGCGACCAGTCTCTTGATACGCAGAATGTCGTCGATATCCTCGATGCCGTCCTGCCCAATATGATCCGCAGCGATGTTCGTCATGACAGCGACGTCGGACCAGTCGTAGCCGAGGCCTGAACGCACAATTCCGCCGCGCGCCGTTTCAAGTACGGCGATGTCGACAGTCGGGTCGGAGAGTACGACACGAGCGGACCATGGTCCTGTCATGTCGCCGCGGTCGACCTCGTTGCCGCCGATCCAGATGCCGTCCGTGGTCGTCATGCCAACGGTCTGCCCTGAGGCACCCAGTGCATGGGCGATCATCCGCGTTACGGTCGTCTTGCCGTTCGTACCCGTTATGGAGACGATCGGGATGCGCCCGTTGTGGTCGTGCGGAAAAAGCATGTTCAAGATGGCCCCGCCCACGTCCCGCGGCTGTCCTTCGCTGGGGTGGTGGTGCATGCGTATGCCGGGAGCTGCATTGACTTCGACGATTCCGCCTACGCCTTCCCAGGGCTGACTGATTTCGGGCAGCACAAGGTCAACGCCGCAGATGTCCAGCCCGGACATGCGCGCCGTACGTTCGCAGAGCTTCCTGATACTGGGGTGCAAGTCGTCAGTGACGTCTTTCGCTGAGCCCCCCGTTGAGAGGTTCGCGCTCTCGCGCAGAAGGACGAGTTTGCCCGGCTCGGGTACGTCCTGAAGGGTGAGATTCTGCCGCTTCAAGGTAGCCAGTACCAGTGGATCCGTGTGAATCCTGGTCAGAGGCTTCTCGTGATCGTCACCCCGGCGGGGGTCGCCGTTCGTCTGGTCGATCAGTTGGCTAATGGTGTTCCTGCCATCGCCCCACACGTGAGCGGGGATTCGCTGTGCCGCGGCTACCACCTGGCCGTCGACAAGAACAACGCGGTAGTCGAAGCCGCGCAGCATCTCCTCAACGATCACGTCGGGGGAAATGGCCACGGCGATGTCGAAGGCCTCGGCGACCTGCTCTGGCGTCATCAGATTGAGGGACACACCGCGACCCTGGTTCCCGTCCAGCGGCTTGACAACAACTGGCGAAGGGACCTTCTGCAGGCACGCTATAGCAGCGTCGCGGCTTGTCACGACGCAGCCTCGGGGAACGGGCAGACCGGCGGAGGCAAGAACGCGCTTAGTGAGTTCTTTGTTGCTCGCCAGTTCCGCGGCAAGCAAACTGGTTCGGTCCGAAACAGTCGCCTGCACATGGCGTACGTGTCGCCCATAGCCGAGGCGTATCAGGCTATCGTCATTAATTCTGACCCAGGGAACTCCACGCCGATCAGCAGCGTCGGTGATGGCCCGGGTACTCGGACCCAGGTCTGCGTCGAGAGCTGTCCTGCGGGCTTCTTCGACCCTCTCCTGTAACGGGTAGGCCCGGTCGGCCAGCAGCGCCTCCACCAACTCGACCGCAGTCCTGAGCAGAGATTTCATGCCGGCTTCTGATTTATAAGTCACCGCGACAAGATAGATGCCGTGCTCGCCTGAATGAACGGTCTTGCCGCGATTTACTGAAATACCTGCGGCGTCAGTCAGTTCGAGTGCAACATGCTCCACGACGTGCCCGAAGTAGGTGCCTTGGTGGAGACGCTCGACGAACCCTCCAGCGCGTCCAAGGGAGCAATAGTGCTCCTGGATTCCAGGCAGGCAGGCCAGAAGGCGGTCGACGAAGCCGGGGACATCCGAGCTTTCAACTTCGTTCAGTCCCTGCAGGTCGAGTTTCATCACCAGGGCGGGATCGTGGCTATATACATTTGGCCCCGCAAGCGTGCGAATGTCGAGAATTTTCATACAGATTGTGCGCGTTTTTGTTTACGTGGGGTGGGAAAGTGGCGGAATCAGCACGCGCCTAGTGAGCAACTACGCGGCCAATCCTCTGCCTGCAATCCTGTGAATGGCGTTCCGAGTGCTTCTGTAAAGGCCATGATGAGAGCAGGACAGCTTGGCATTGCTCACGGCGTGTTCAACCTCACCACCGGGCTGTGGCCCGTACTACACCGGCGCAGCTTCGAGGCAGTGACCGGGCCAAAGGCCGACTTCTGGCTGGTCAGAACCGTCGGTCTGCTCGTGGCTACTTCGGGTGTAGTGATGGCTTCGGCGGGTTACCGGCACCGACTCACTCCGGAAGTGCGAACGCTGGCAATTGGGGTAGCAGGCAGCCTCGCTTGCATCGACCTGGTGTACGCTGTCCGGCGCCGCATCAGCCCCATCTATCTCCTCGACGCCGTGCTGGAAGCGGCACTCGTTACCGCCTGGACCGGGCTAACACTCCAAAGCAACGACTCGTAATATCATTCACAAAATAGTACTTACTAAATCAAGGGATATAAGCGTGACTTACTTAGGGGCTTTCGAGAGCACACACATACATGGTTCGGGGAAGGACGTACTCGAAACCAGCCGCCACACTGAGCGGTGGGAACACGATCTTGGACTTCTGCTGGCGTCCGGCATTTCTGAACTGAGGTACCCGATACCCTGGCATCGGATCGAGGACAGGCAGGGAGAATTCGACTTCAGCTGGATCGACGGGCCGATGGCTTATATGTACGACCACGGCATGCGGCCCATCATCGATCCGCTGCATCATACGTCCTTCCCGGAATGGCTCACCGACGGCTTCTGCAATCCGCAGTTCTCAGAGTTCTACCTGCGGTTTCTAAAGGCGGTCCTGGAAAGGTACCCCTGGGTCGACCGGTGCACCGTGTTTAATGAGCCGCTGGCCACTACAGTCTTATGCGGCCTGATGGGCCGGTGGTACCCGTACCACAACTCTGTACCCGCGTTCGTGCGAATGGCGGTCCAGGTCTCACGAACCATCTGCGCGGCCATGAACCTCGTTCGCGAGCACAACTCGTTCATCGAATTGGTCCGGGTGGATACGTGTGAGTACCACTTTGCGATGGATGAGAAATCCGAGTCATTCGCAGCGTTCTGCAACGAGCGCCGCTTCATCTATGACGATCTGACGAGTGGGCGCATTGACAGTTCGCACTCGCTCTATCCTTTCCTGACAAGTAACGGGATCGAGAAGGACGAATTGCAATGGTTCCGCGACAACCCGGAAGAAACGGATATCTTCGGCCTCGATTACTATGCTCCGTCTGAGATGGACTGGCGCTGGGATCGCGTGACGAAGTCACATGCGCTCTCGTGGCCTGTGTCCACACCGCGCGGCTTTGCATCGGCAGCGCAGGACTACAGCACGCGGTACGGGAAGCCGCTGATGCTCACCGAGACCAACGTCCGCGGCAGCGCCCTGGAACGCGTGACGTGGCTGAAGCACATGGTTGAGCAATGCGAGATTCTTACAGAAACTGGCGTTGATTTGCGTGGCTTTTGCTGGTTCCCCTCCATCGACTCAACGGACTGGGATCAGTTGTGCACGAAGTGCGCCTTGTCCGTGGACCCGCAAGGTATCTGGCTGCTGGACCAGGATCGCTGGACCCGCCACGCCACCGAGTTATCAGATGTATACGCAGGCCTGGCGCGAGGTGAACTGGATTCTTCCTCGATCCCGACCTATGAACTGGTCGCCCCTCTGGATCGCGATCTCGCCGGCCACATGCGCCTGCTCAGGAATCGTGGTGACGTGGGTATGGGTCTGGTGCCTTCTCTTCAGGGCTAGTCAGTATAATCGTGTTTTATCGATTCGCACACGAAAGGTCAAACTATGCGCCTCATCCTCGCTTCCAGCATGCTTTCGGGCATTCTCGCATTATCTCCGCAAATTGCCAGCGCTCAGGCACCCGGCGAGGCCTCTCGTACCGTGCAGGGCGGCGGGGTCTTCGTCCCCGGGTGGACGGGGAAGATCGATGCCAATGAAGAGAAACAAGGACGGAAGCTGGCCGACGCAAAGCTTTCTCAGGCGGGCGCCAGCATGAGCGTTACGACTGGTCCCGCCGTGACGTACTGGAACCCGGCAAACAAAGCATCCGGGAACTACACAGTGAAAGCCACGTTCACTGAACCGAAGTACATGAACCTCAACGATCATCCGCACCCCTACGGCATCATGATCGGCGGCAGCGAACTCGGCACAGACCAGCAGAGCTACTTGTATTGCGCGGCTTATGGCAACGGCAATTTCATTGTGCGTGGCTTCGGCCCGGAACCCTTCCAGGTCAACGGCCGGCGGGGCGAGGCCAATACCGCCGTGCACAAAGCAGCCGGACCCGGTGAGCCGGTGACTCAGGACATCGCGGTTTCAGTCAAGGGAGACAAGGTCGAGTGCTCGATCAACGGCACCGTGGTGGGGTCGTACGACAAGGCCACTGTTGTCACTCCCGGCAAGATGAAGTCAACCGACGGCGTGTACGGGCTCAGGTTCGCGCACAACACCGAGGTGACGGTGACGGGCCTGAGCGTGACGAAGAATTAGCTCCGACGCTACGGGCGGGCGATGTACTCCTCGTACAGGCGCTTTTGGCGACTATCGAGGTCAGCCGGCTTCCCATTGATGAACACCATCTTGACCTGAGTGGTGATCTCGAGCGGATTGCCGTCAGTGACAATCAGGTCCGCGATCTTGCCTTCGTCGATCGACCCCAGTCGTCGCCCAAGACCGAAGATCTCTGCCGCGTTCAGTGAAACGGCCTTATACGCCTCGTCCGGCGGCAAACCGAATGGCACGGCTGCGGCGGCCTGGTAGGGAAGGTTGCGAGTCAGGCGCGAACTGAAGGTGCCAATCGAAAACCTGATGCCTGCCTTGTAGAGCATTGCGGGCGTCGTATATGAGACGTCATAGGGATCGTCCCGGTTGAGGGGAAGCGAGAAAGTGGGCCCGAGAACTACGCGGATGTTGTGCGCCTTAATCAGAGGCAGAACTTTGTAGGCTTCGAAGGCATCTGCAAGTACAATCCTTACTTTCTGCCTGTCGGCAAACGATATGGCGTCGCGGATCTCCCGTTCCCTCACGGCGGTTACGAAGAGCGGCTGTAGCCCGTCCAGAACTGGGATCATCGCCTCGTATCGTGGATCGACATCCCGGTGCGTGCGGCGATAGCGGCGCGCCCCTTCGAAGAATGCTGTCAGTTGCTTCATCTTCTCGGAGTAGACCCGCTTCGCTTCCGGGTACGGTACTGTCAGTTCCTCGCGGGCGGTGGCAGGCTCATCGTCGTCATCGGCTACCTCGTGCGGCGGAATGCGGGTCGTCTCGATGGCGGGGAAACTCAGGTGAATCGCTACTACCGCGGCGGTGGTGGAATCGCTCGCGGAGGCGTCAAGACGAATTAGCGAGAGTTGGCCGGCGATCAGTTCGCCCTCCGGCATCTCCACAACGCTTGTCACGCCGTTGCCTCTCGCAGCCGCGAACTGTTCGCTGGCTGGATCGGTCCCATTCACGGAATTTCGCTGTGGAGTCAGATGACGGTACGCCGAATCGATCATGCCCGGGTAGATATGCCCGCCATGAACATCAATGATCTGAGTTCCTTCGGGTGGCTGCAAATCGCGCCCCACGGCCAGAATGCGGCCATTGCGAACCAGTACTGAGCCGTTTTCGATCAGCGGCCCCGAGATGGTGTGAACCGTCCCGCCACGCAACAGGAATGCGCCTTCAGCCGGTACCTCTTGTGCCTGTACGACTAAACTGACGCCGAAAAAGGCAAGCCAAAATGCGGCGCCGACGGCGGGCATTCGTCCGGCAATCACGCCGGGAATCTCCGGTCTTCGGGGGCGCGCAGATCCAGTGCAGGCAGGTTTCAAGTCTTAGACCGAGGATACCGCGCGGTGCGGTTCAGAACCCCTGATTTCCAGAGCTGCCGGTACGGAGAAACTGACGGTCGTTCCCTGTTCCGTGCTCGTGACAGTCAGCTCACTCCGCAGGCCGAAGCACAGAGCCAGACGCTGCCGCACATTCGTGAGGCCCACCCCAGTGCCGCGCGTCTCGCCGCCCTCCGCGTGAAACGAACCTGAGTTCGCGATTGTGACGACCACGCGGTCTTCCTTCAGTTCGATTGCCAGGCTGACAAAGCCACCCTCTGTCCTGGACGCCACCCCGTGTTTCACGGCGTTTTCGACGAGGGGCTGGATGGAGAGGACGGGAAGTTCCGTCGCAAGCGCCAGGGGATCCACCGCGATTTCGCTCCGCAGCTTGTCGCCGAGTCGCAGCTGCTCGATCTCCAGGTACGCGCGAACAATCCTCACTTCCTCCTCGACTCGAATGAGCGTACGATCCGACGTGAACGAGACCCTGAAAAGCTCCGCAAGATTGAGCACCAGCCGGCGCGCCCTGGCGCTCTCCCGCGGGATGACGCCGTAGAGGGTGTTCAGTGCGTTGAAGAAGAAATGCGGATTGATCTGGGCCTGCAGTGCCCTTAGTTCAGCCTGACTGACCAGTGCCTGCATCTCAGAGTGCCGGAGGTGTTCGATCCTTTCGCAAACGACCGCCCCCAGCCGGTCCAGGAGAGCGAGGTCTTCACTGAGATACCTGCGGCCGCCGGCGCGGGCACCAAACAGAAAGCAGCATGCGTCGCCGCGTGAAAACCGCAGAGGCACAATGGCCCAGACCCAACCGGGCAGACCGTATTGACGCGATTCGATGACTGGGGATGCGTGGTCGAAGGCGACGTTCTCGATGTCGACGTGAGAGAGCTCCGCGCGAGCGGCTGAGAACGCGTTGCCGATAACCCTCAGAGACTTCCGCAGCATCTCCGATTCCGAAGCGGCAGCTACTGTGACGGACCGGAGAGATGCGACGGCGGCATCAGCAGAATGGCGAAGAAATACCACCCGGGTGAGCGTCCTCTGCAGCCAGGCCTGCACATGGGCAAAGAGGCTGATCAGGGCGCAGCCAGCTATGAACAGGACCCCGGTTTGGAAAGGTGCATCGCCCCCCGGAACAGCGGGGAATCGCAGGTGGACCGACCAGGCCAGCCAGATAGTAAGAGCTGCCAACACGGCGCTGGTCAGGAACCGAATGAACGCATCGGCAAGAACAAAGCGATAATCCTGAAGCAGCACGAAAAGTGCGAGCGGGATAGCCGCGTGGTGCAGGGCAGCTTCACCGGACCAGCCGCCGCTATCGTAGTCCGAACGGAAGTGCGCGAAAGAGATGGCGAGCAGAAACAGAACCATGGCGATCGCCAGCCGCTTGCCGCTTCCATCCTTGTCGGGCCGGAGCACCTCGCGAAGCAGCTCGACGGTGGCAAGTGCCGCAAACCCGAGTGTGACCAGCAGGATAGCCGCGTAGTGGAAGCGGGCGGCGTTCGTGATCAGGTCAGTGGTGTGCAGAGCCATGGCCCCGCCGCTCACAGCGTAGCCGATGAGCACCAATGGACTTCGCCGGGGGCCGTGCGAGATATGAAGAAGAATGGCCGGAAGCAGACTCAGCACTGAGAAACTGGCGGCCACGATGGTGTCCGAAACCGGCCCCCCGTCCGCAGTTGCCAATCCGATCAACGACCCCACGTTCCAGAGGAGCGCGAGTGTGGCGGCGAGAGACGGCAACAGACTCCCGGTTCGCTCTCTCCGCCAGTCGAGGACAAGGTAGTAAAGCAGTATGCCGAAGACAACGGTGCCGGCGAAGTGCCCAAGGGTATTCACCAGAACGGGTGCGTGCATGCTGAGGCGGTCTGGCATCTGGTTTGAGCATAACGCTCAGCGGCGCAGGGCTTCTGCTCATTTGCTTCCCGTGACGAGCCCATTGGGCGCGGCCACGCTACCTGGCCATCGGGCCCGCTGCGGGCGCATCCACATCCTGCTCCAGACCGAAGGCCGTGTTTACGAGGCCCACGTGCGAAAACGCCTGGGGAAAATTCCCTACCAGACGCCCGGCCCCCGCATCGTATTCTTCTGAGAGCAGACCTACGTCATTACGGATGTCTAGGAGCCGCTCGAACAGTGCCGTGGCCGCTTCGTGTCGGCCCTGCAGCCTGTAGCAGTCAGCCAGCCAGAAGCTGCAGGCAAGAAATGCCGCCTCGCCATGGGGCAATCCGTCTACTACAGGATCGGTAGCGTACCGGTTGACGAAACCCTGAGGGGACATCAAGCCCTTCTCGATCGCCTCAACTGTGCCGGCGACGCGCGGATCTGAGGCAGGGAGAAAGCCGACAAGCGGCATCATGAGCAAGCTCGCGTCCAGCACCTTCGCTCCATAAGACTGGACGAAGGTATTGAGTTCCGAATCGAAGCCCTGCTCGCAGATCTGCTGGTGAATGGTGTCCCGCAGAGCTACCCACGCTGAATTAAAAGGCAGCCACCCGCGTTGCATCGACTTCACCGCCCGGTCCACGGCGACCCAGGCCATCATTTTCGAGTGCGTGAAGTGGCGGCGTGGCCCCCGAACTTCCCAGAGACCTTCATCGGGCTCTTGCCACGCAGTCTCCAGGAAGCGAAGTTGCGCAGCGATCACGCCGTCTCGCTTGCCCGGAAGCGGCTGCATTCCGGCGAGGCGGCACTGATAAAAGGTAGCTGCGATTTCACCGTAGATATCGAGCTGAAACTGGCTGTAGGCAGCGTTCCCCGTGCGGACGGGCACTGAACGCTCATACCCGGCCAGCCACGGCAGCTCGAGTTCGGTTAGACGCCTCTCGCCTCGTATGCCGTAGGCAATGTTCAACTCACCCGGATGCCCGGCCACCGCGCGAAGCAGCCACTCCCGCCAGCTTTCGGCCTCCTCCATGTAGCCGGCATTCAGCAAAGCATCCAGAGTGAAACTCGCGTCTCGCACCCAGCAGAATCGATAGTCCCAGTTTCTGACTCCGCCGATCAGTTCCGGCAACGACGTTGTCGGAGCGGCCACGATGCCGCCGGTAGGTACAAAGGTGAGCGCCTTGAGCGTGATCAGCGAGCGCATCACCGCATCGCGCCACTTGCCGTGGTAGGAGCAGCGTGCCGACCAGTCACTCCACCACATCTCGGTGTCTCGGCACGCCTGAAACACTTCCAGCGGTTGCGGCGCGTACTGGTTCGACGGGTACCACGTGAGATCGAAGGGAATCTGCTCGCCCTCCTTTACGGTGAACTCAGCAACCGTGGTCAGGTTGTCGCCTCGAAGCGACACCGGCGACCGCAGGCTGACCATATCGGGTCCCGCTATGGCTGAAATGCCGGTCTCGGTGCGTGTGACCCACGGAACGATCGAACCGTAGTCAAACCGGAGAACCAGGTCCAGCCTCATGGGCACGCTTCCTGACTTGCCGATGACGATGCGGATGAGATCGGGCATAGTGCTCAGCGGCGGCATGAAATCGACCAGCAGGACAGTTCCGGAGTCCGTCACGAACTCCGTCTCCAGGATGAGAGTGTCTCCGCGGTAACGACGGTTCACTGTCTGAATCGGAACCGCCGGCGCGATCGCCCAGTAGCCGTTCTCCGCCGTCCCGACAAGCGCCGCGAGACATGCCGCAGAGTCGAAGTGTGGCAAGCACAGCCAGTCAATAGAGCCTTTGTTGGAAACGAGAGCTGCTGTGGAGCAGTCCCCGATGATCGCGTAGTCTGCTATGTCCGCCGCCAAACAAACCTCCGTGTGATTACTTACGGTCTCGACAAACCATGGTGGCGGCACGTCAATATCCAAACCGTTCCTGGGTTTGCGTGGCGTTCATCGTGCTGCAGGAGCGCGCGTGCACGGGAATGTTCTATGAGGGCTGAACGCAGCTGGCCGTCTGGTTTTCTGCTGGCACTGGTGCAACGCCGGATCGCGCGGCTCGACCTGCGCGAGCACGAAGACAAAATACTCGTCATGCTGGCGCTGGTGATCAGCGCACTGGTCGGCCTGGTTGTAGTGGGTTTTGTGGCAATGACCGAGCGCATGGGGCGGATTCTGCTGACTGCGGGCCCGCTGCAGCGCCTCGTGAGTCCGGTAATCGGGTCTCTTGCAGGCGGGTGGCTCCTGTACCGCTTCTTTCCTGACGCACGAGGCAGCGGCATTCCTCAGACCCGAATTGCGTTAATTCTACAAAAGGGCGTGATTTCGTTCCGTACTGTCGTTGGCAAGTTTATTTGCTCAGCCGTGTCTCTTGGTTCCGGTCTTGCGCTCGGTCGCGAGGGTCCGTCGGTGCATATAGGAGCTGGCATCGCGTCAGTGGCAGGACGCCGTTTGGGCCTCAGCGACGAGAAACTAAGAACGCTGATTCCGGTGGGCACTGCGGCTGCCATTGCGGCGGCATTCAATACACCTCTTGCCGCGGTACTCTTCACCCTCGAAGAGATTCTCGCTGACCTGCACGCTCGGCTGGTCGGATCGGTAGTACTTGGCGCAGCGACGTCCTGGATTGTGCTGCGCCTGATTCTGGGCGACGAGCCACTCTTCCACGTTCCGGCGTACCAACTTGTTCACCCTCTCGAGTTCGTGATTTATGGTCTCCTCGGGATTATCGGCGGTCTGATCTCCACAGGCTTCGTGAAGCTGCTGCTCTGGCAAAGGGCACATTTCCTCCGGGTGCCGGGGCGCTGGAAAGCGGTCGCCCCTGTCGCCGGAGGCCTCACGGTTGGTTTGTTGGCGCTGGTTCACCCCGGCGTTCTCGGCGTGGGTTACAACCTGGTGAGTGAAGCTCTGAACGGACATGTGGAGATCAGAGTCATGCTCATACTGATGGTGCTAAAGATCGTCGCCACCAGCACGAGCTATGGCTCTGGGAATTGTGGAGGCGTCTTTGGACCGAGCCTGTTCATCGGTGCCATGATGGGCGGTGCAATCGGCCAGACGGCGCACTCGTTGTTCCCTGACTACACCGGCAACGCCGGTGCCTATGCTCTTGTGGGGATGGGTGCAGCTTTCGCGGGAATCGTCCGAACCCCCATGACAAGCGTGATCATGATTTTTGAAGTCACCCGGGATTACACAATCATCGTGCCGCTTATGATCGCCAATCTCCTGAGCTACTTACTTGCGGAGCGGCTACAAACGTTACCCCTCTATGAAGCGCTGTCACGCCAGGAAGGCGTTAGAATGCCCTCTGCCGAACACATCCCCGAACCCATGGCAGTGGAGAGGGCGATGACGGCGCTCGCTGCCGGCGACACGCTGACCTTACACGAAGTGTTCGTGCATCCCGACGATCCTCTCGATGCGGCACTGCAACGTATGGGCGAAGCAAACGTCGAAAACATTGTGGTGCTGAATCGAACGGGCGGATTGCCGGTAGGCGCGCTGAGCATCCAAAGCGCATTTGCTGCATACCGACGGCCGGCAGCAAAGGACAACGGAACCCTGACGGCGGCAGCACAGGACTGGCTCCCGGCGATCGCCGCGATAACCCTGGCTTCGGTCGCGATTGTCGCGGGACTCGTCTTCTGGCAGCGCGCGCATCGCTCCGCTACCGGCGCCAGCGAATACCGAACCGGACAGGAACTGCTTGGCCAGGGCCGGGTAGAAGAAGCGGTCGTCGCTTTCAGAAGCTCACTGGCTCACCTGCCCGCCGATAGCAACGCCCGGACGGCGTTAGGTTTTGCGCTTCTTCGTTCCGGCCATTTCGAAGAGGCCGGGGAATATTTGGCGGAGGCAGCGAAAGCTCAGCCACAAAACGGCCTCTTGTGGGCAGGGGTGGCGAACGTCAAACTCGCGCTTGACCAGAAAGCAGAGGCACTGCAATATTTCCGACGTGCATTGGCCGGGGAATGGCCGGATTCGGAGACCGCCCGGTTAAGGACTAGTCAGATCACATTTTCGCAGTTGCTCGCCGAATCTGGTAAACGAACCGAAGCTGTTGCCAGCCTCTTCTCCGTCATGGAGCAGAGCGGCGGTGACGCGTCTACTGGCAAGCAGGCCGCCCAGGCAATCAAGGACATTGGAACATTGGAGCAATCGGAAGCTGCGTACAAGGCCCTCTCAGCTCACTTTCCCGCCGACCCCGCTGTTTGGCTGGCCCTGGGCGATGTTCGCTTTGCCGCTAATAAGGACCGGGCGGCACTGGAAGCTTATCGCAATGCGGCGACCGTTGACCCGCGGAACGAGGCTGCGGCACGGAGCGTGCGCCGCGTCGAAGAGGTGATGGATATTGATCCCACCCGTCGCGGCCTCGGCTGGGAGGAAAGGTCGAGGCGGTGGGACCTTTTGTTTGAGCGTGTGCTTACGACCGCGACTCCCTGCCTGGGTTCCGGCGAGCTGACTGCGGCTGCGGCTTTGATCCAACGGCCCGAGCGAAGCCTAAAGACGCAGCATGAAAAGGCGAGCGCTATTCAGCACATTTGGGCGACTGTCGATGCGGCCTGCAGGACGGATGCGGTGCTTTCCCACGTGATCGCCAATATAAACGAATAGCCGCTGGCTCGCCCGGCCGAATCACAACGTCTCGGTTGATCACTATAATCAGCACAGCGCCTTGAGATTCCATCCCGCAGCCGTCTTTTTCTTCTTCACGCTCTCCGTTCGTGCCCAGCCGACGTACGTCGATTCCGCCCGCTGCGCCGCGTGCCACCGTGCGATCGCGGAGCGCTGGTCCAGGACCGGCATGGCGAATTCGTTCGCTCCGGTCACATCGGGGGCAGAGTTCGAAGGCCTTCAGTGGCGTCCGTTCGCCCACGGGCCCTCCGGTGATCTGTTCCGGGTTGATGTCGCGAGCGGAGTCGCGAAGCTGCGGCGGGAGCAAAGAGGCTTCGGCGGTAGTGTGGCCAACGCGGCGGAGAAGACGATCGAGTTCCGTTTCGGCTCGGGTGAGCACTCGAAGAGCTACTTCGGCCGGGATGCGCGCGGGAACCTGGTGGAACTTCCGGTTTCCTGGTACGCCGGACCCGGCAAGGGGTTTTGGGACATGAGCCCCGGCTTCGGCGTGGCTCAACATGCCGGCTTTAGCCGCAAGGTCAACCCGCAATGCCTTTTCTGCCACAGCGCGTACCCGTTAGCTGGCGACACGCAAACGCGGGCGGTCGGTATCGACTGCCAGAGGTGCCACGGGCCTGGGAGCGAGCACGCGACGACTGCAAGCCGCGGCAGCATTGTGAATCCTGCACGACTTTCATCGCCAGCCAGGATGGAGGTATGCCTGCAGTGCCATCTTGAGACGACCAACCTGCCGCTTCCCGGCAAGATCATCCGCTACGATCGCGACATCTTCTCTTATCGCGCAGGCGAACCGCTCAGCGACTACGCGCTTTTTTTCGACCACAAACCGGGCACCGGCTACGACGAGAAGTTCGAGTTCTCGAGCGAACCCTACCGACTGTTCAAGTCCGCCTGCTACCGTGCCAATCCGGAGGCGCTCACCTGCACCACTTGCCATGATCCGCACGGAGGCAGACGCTCTGCCGCCGAGTACGCGAAGGTGTGCAGCAGTTGCCACCCGTCCGCGGATCTCGCGAAACGCAGTCATTCTGGCGGAGCCGACTGCGTCTCCTGCCACATGGCGCAGAGGAACCCGGAGGATGCGATCCACGTTACCGTGAGGGACCATCTGATTGCCCGCCGTCCAGCAGGAAGCAAACAGGCTGTGCTCGTGGAATACAACGGCCTGAACAGGCCGGCTTACAAGGGGGAGGTGGTTGCATATTACCCCAGCGGCGGCACCAATGTTAAGGACTTCGAGCTCTACCTGGCTGTCGCACAGGTTCGCAATCAGGCGAACTCTGCGGAAGGGATTCCGCGTCTCGAGGCCGCCATCGACCGATTGCAACCAAAGCTCGGCGAGCCTTATCTGGAACTGGCCGACGCTCTCCGGCGGTCAGGGCAGTCCGCGCGGGCGGCGCATCATTACCGGGAGGCGATCGCCAGAGACCCAAAAAATTGGAGATCGTACTACGGCCTGGCGCTGGTGGATGCAGCGAGTGCACTGGTCAGTCTGGCCCATGCGATTGAGCTGGCACCGACGGAGCCGGCGATTTATGAGGCTGCGGCTGATATCAGAACCCGCGCTGGCAAGCATGCAGATGCGATCGCGACGCTTCGCGCCGGTATCAGGGCGGTGCCCGACGCCGCTGAACTGCACAATAATCTGGGGACAGCACTGCTGCGAACGGGCGCGCTGACGGAAGCGGAGAGCGCGCTACGGGAAGCGGTCAGGCTTCGTCCCGAGCTGGCAGGCTTCCGCCTGAATCTGGCGTCGTTGCTGGCCCGCACGGAACGCGCGCCAGAGGCCGATTTTGAATTTAAAAGCGCTTTGAAACTCGATCCGCGGAAT
>JAOAPO010000001.1 GCA_025462945.1 Bryobacterales bacterium | reverse complement strand
GGTCGACCTTCGCACCGTTCGATTGCGGCGCGGGTTGCGGAGTCTGGGGCGGGCGTTCACGCTGCCGTTCACGACGACCTGGCAGAATCGGAGCCTGATTCGTACGCTGGTGCGGCGGGACGTGATGAGCCGCTATACGGGGTCATTCGGCGGGGCGTTTTGGACGGTGCTGAATCCGCTGATGCTGATGATGACCTACTTCTTCGTGTTCGGCATTGTGATGAACACGAAGTTCGAGAACGACCCGAGCAGGACCGGCTTTGCGCTTTATTTTCTGGCCGGGATGCTGCCGTGGCTCGCGATTAGCGAGGCTGTGGGCCGGGCGCCTTTTGTGCTGCTGGAGCACCGGAACTTCATCAAGAAGCTGGTCTTTCCGGTGGAGACGCTGCCTGTGAACCTTGTGGTGAGCGGGCTGGTGACGGAGTTCTTCGGTCTGCTGCTGTTCCTGGCGGCTCTGTTCCTGATTCGCGGCTCGCTGCCGTGGACCGCGATTTATCTGCCGTTCGCCATCATTCCGCAGATTCTGTTGACGGCCGGGCTGGCGTGGTTTCTTTCTGCGCTCGCTGTCTTCGTGCGCGACCTCGGGCAGGTGATTGGGTACCTGCTCACCGTGCTAATGTTCCTGACGCCTATCTTCTACTCGGAGAAGGCCGTGCCTGCGGCGGCGGCGGGGTTGATGATGTTTAACCCAATTTACGTTCTGGTGAGGGCGTATCGTGCGACACTGCTGGAAGGCCGGGCCCCGGATTTTGGAGCCCTCGCGGTACTGGGAGCGGCGTCACTGCTGGTTCTGATCCTCGGTCATGCCTGGTTTTATAAGCTAAGGAAGTCTTTCCCCGACCTGATATGAGCCCCGAAGTTATCGTTACCCCTTCAAGCACCTCCGGCACGACCCCGAAACACTTTTCTATCTTGCTGATTCTGTTCGGCTTGAGCGGCTGCGCGGCGCTGATTTACGAGGTGGTCTGGTACCAGTCACTGCAGTTAGCGATCGGTTCGACTTCGGTCTCGCTGGGCGTTCTGCTGGCGACGTATATGGGCGGCTTGTGTATCGGCAGCCTTTGGTTTCCGAGGCGTAAGTGGAAACAGCATCCGCTGAAGGTATATGCCGGCCTTGAAGCAGGCATCGGCGTGTTCGCGCTGGTGGTGCAACTGCTGCTGCCGTACCTGAGCTCTGTCTATATGACGGGCGCGGAGCATGGCCTTGAAAGCATGCTGCTGCGCGGCGCTCTGGCGGCCGTGGTCATGTTGATCCCCACGATTCTGATGGGCGCTTCCCTGCCCGCGATCGTACGGTGGATCAAAGGCACTCCGGATGGCGTGGCGTGGTGGGGTTACCTATATGGCGGAAATACAGCGGGCGCCGTGGTCGGCTGCCTGATCGCCGGCTTCTATCTGCTGCGTGTTTTCAATATGGCGACCGCGACTTATGTGGCGGTGGCGATTAACTTCGCGGTTGCCGCAGCGAGCTACGTTCTTGCAGACAGCGTGAAGGCGCCCGAGGATTTGGATGAAGGGCGTACGGCTGCGGCGGAGCGATCGCCGATCAACTGGCCGGTCTATATAACGATCGCGCTTTCGGGTGCGACGGCGCTGGGCGCGGAGATTGTGTGGACGCGGCTGCTGGGGTATCTGCTGCTGGGCACGGTTTACGTTTTCGCGATTATCCTGGCGGTGTTTCTGTTTGGGCTGGCGCTGGGGAGCGCGGCGGGTTCGGCTTTGGTGAAGAAGATCAAGCCGCAGTCGGCGCTGGGCTGGTGCCAGTTGTTTCTGGCGTTCGGGATGGCGTGGACGGCTTACGCGATTGTGAATTCCCTGCCCTACTGGCAGGATGACGTGCTGACCACAGCCGATCCGTGGCACATGTACTACCTGGACGTGAAGCGTGTGGTTTATGCGCTGCTGCCAGCGACGCTGTTCTGGGGCGCGAGCTTCCCGCTGGCGTGTGCGGCGGTGGCAAGGCCTGGTGAGGATTCGGGTCGCGCGGCTGGCGGGATTTACGCGGCGAATACGCTGGGCGGGATCGTCGGTGCGCTGCTGGTGAGCCTTTGGATGATTCCGGCGATCGGCTCGCATGCGACGGAACAGGTGATGCTGGTGACGGCGGCATTGAGCGCGCTGGTGGCGATTGTTCCGGTGATGCGGAAGTCGTTCTTCAGCGTGGCGGCCGTGGGCGCGGCGACGGCGGTGGCGATGCTGTTTGCGTGGACGATGGACCCGGTGCCTGGTGAGCTGATTGCCTACGGTCGCCGCATGGGGATCAACCAGGGCTTCTCGAAAATTCTGTATACGAAGGAAGGCCGGAATTCGTCGGTGGCGATTTCGCGATGGAACAACGGGACTGTCTACGTCAACGTGAACGGGCACGTGGAAGCGACGACCGAGATCTTCGATATGAAGCTGCAGAGGATGGTGGGACATCTGCCGGCGCTGCTGCATCCGAATCCGAAGTCGGTACTGGGGATTGGGTTTGGGGCCGGCGTTTCGGCCGGGACGTTCACGCGGTACCCGGGGATCGAGCACATTACGGTGTGCGAGATTGAGCCGGTGATTCCGCCTGCTTCCACCAAGTACTTCGGGGAGCAGGATTACCGGGTGGCGCTGAATCCGAAGACACGCATTGTGTTCGACGATGCGCGCCATTACCTGATGACGGCGAACGACAAGTACGACATCATTGCGTCGGACCCGCTGGATGTGTTCGTGAAGGGCACGGCGGCGCTGTATTCGAAGGAGTACTTCGAGTCAGTGAAGCGGCATTTGAATCCGGGTGGCATGTTCAGCCTGTATGTGCCGCTTTACGAGACGGATGAGCCGACGTTCATGAGTGAGTTGCGGACCTTCTTCGTTGCGTTTCCGGAGGGGTCGGTGTGGGCGAATCTGCGGGACGGGCTGGGGTACGACATGGTGTTCTTCGCGCAGTTGGGTCCGCTGCGGATCAATCTGGATACGGTGGAGGCGAAGTTTTCGGCACCGGAGCATGAGCCGGTTCGCCAGTCTTTGCGCGATATCGGGATCAACAACCTGTACGACCTGTTCTCGACTTACACGGGGAATTCGAAGGACATGTATCCGTGGGTCAAGGACGCGCCGCCGAATACGGATGGCGACCTGAAGCTGAGCTACCTGGCGGGCTGGGGTATCAATGCGACGCTGGACGATTATCTGTACCGGCAGATGCTGCGATACCGGAAGACGCCGACGCAGGTGTTTACGGGTGATCCGACTCGTGTGCAGACGCTGTTGTCGGTACTGACGAACGGGCAGTGACGGGCGGCGGGTTCGAGATCCGGGCTGGCAGGGCTGCAGATAACCCGGGGATCGGGCGCGTTCAGGCGGCGTGTCCGGAGGCTGCCCAGTGGCCTTTAGGCGACTATTCCAACTTCGAGATGCTGGTGGCGGTGGGCGAGGCGGGAGTGGTTGGGTTCTGCGCGTGGCGGCAGACTGCGGCTGACGAAGCGGAGTTGCTGAACCTTGCGGTCGACCCGAGTGTGCGTCGTCAGGGGATCGCGCGGGCACTGCTGGAGGAACTTCGCCGCGTGGCGCACGGCGAGATTTTCCTTGAGGTGGCGGCCCCGAACACAGGCGCGACAGAACTTTACAGGAGTCTTGGCTGGCAGGGTATCGGCGTCCGTGCTGGCTACTACGGACAGGGGACAATCGACGCCGTTGTGATGAAGAGAAGTTCATGATAGAGTCGGGTCAGACAGACAGGAATTTCGGTACACCGCAGTTGAAGCCGGAGCCTGGCTGCACTTCAAAAAAGAAGTGAAGCTACCCACCCGGACCGCTCTTCAGTTCCGAAGCGGGCGGGCGAGCAACTCCACTGTAAGGAGATATGCACAGAATGGACCGGAACACGTTAGAAGAAACCAAAGCGCATCTGATGCAGACGAATGAAGGATTCCGCGCATTGGTCGAGCAACACCACCAGTACGATGTCGCGGTGGCGGAGCTCGAAGCCAAGACCGCACTCTCGCCGGCCGAAGAGGTCGAGGAGCATCGTCTGAAGAAACTCAAGCTTCAGCTTAAAGACCAGATTGAACAGGTCGTCGCTGATGCGCAAAGGCTGCAGCCCGCGTAGGAGTTCATCAGGTGCGCTGAGCACCGCTAAACAAGAGAGCCCGGTCGCCCTGAAGCGGCCGGGCTTTTTGTATTTTGGGGGCGAATGGACGAGGATTTCAGCCTGAGTGACGAGCCGTTCCGGATCGAGATCACAGATGTTCTGGATCTTCATACGGTCCCGCCGCGCGACGTAGTGGGTGTGGTGGAAGAGTACCTGATCGAAGCGCGGAAGCTGGGTTTGACGGCGCTGCGGATTATCCACGGGCGAGGTATTGGGGTGCAGCGGGAGGCCGTGCGTAAGGTTCTGGCAAGGACGCCGTTCGTGGTGCGGTTTGGGGATGCGCCGCTGGAAGCGGGTAGCTGGGGTGCGACGGTGGTGGATCTTCGGCGTTTACCGACGCTGGATGGCGATTCGCCGATTTCCGCGTGACCGGCGAGGCTTCCCTGCCCTAGTATCGGCTTGAGGGCAGACGAGCTTGAGAGTTTACTATCCTGGCGTATTGATGATTCCGCTGATTCTCCTGGCGATTTGTGTGGTGTCGGCGATGGGCAGCGCGGGAGTGCTGCCGGCATGGCGGGTTTGGAGCTACTGGCCGGTGACGCTGATCGCGACCGGACTGGAGGAGGTTTACCTTTGGACGAAAAACAAAAGCGCGTAAGGCTGGAGGCCCACTTCGGGGGCGGGCGATTCAGCCCGGGCATGATCGCGGGAGCGCTTCTGATCGTGGTCGGAACGCTGATTTTCGTCGACAACCTGGAGATTCTGCCGTTTCGCGCGGTGCGACTGTTCTGGCCGGTCGTGCTGATCTGTGGCGGCCTGTTCGCCGGCGTTCGGGCAACGAGCACGGCGGTGCGGGTGTGGTCCGGCGCCGCAGTGCTCGGGGGCATCCTGATGGGCCTGCGCGAGTTCGACATCGTGCAGATCCACGGGAATATTCTTTGGCCGCTGGCGCTGATTGCGACCGGGGTGGTGCTGCTCATCTACAGGCTGCGGTGGCAGGCGTTCGAGCAGCGGTTCAACATCGGGTCGTCGCATGTGTCCAGAGGGTCGGAGCATGTGCTGAGTGAGTTCGCGTTGTTCAGCCAGGTTCGGCGGCGTGTCGCCTCCCCGAGGTTCGAAGGGGGCGAGCTTGCGGCGACCTTCGGGGGGATTGAGATCGACCTGCGGCACGCGGAGATTGCGAGCGAAGACAGGCGCGCTTATCTGGCGGCTAACGTTCTGTTCGGCAGTATCGAGATACGGGTGCCGGAACACTGGCGCATCGCAGTAGACGGCAACGCGGTGTTTGGGCAGTACGAGGACAAGACGATTCCGCCCCGGCCGGAGCCGGGCGTCCTGATGCCGGTTCTGGTGCTGGGTGGAGGCGTGGCTTTCGGCGCTGTGGTCGTGATGAACTAAATGCATCCGCTGCTGTCGAATGTCCGCTGGCTGGGGGCGTATCTGGCGGTCTGGATCCCGGTGGGTTGGGTAGTCGGGACGGCCGCCAATGTGAGCGGGCGGTGGCCGACGATGGGAACGATTCTGTGGACGGCGCCTTTGACGCTGCTGCTGGCGTTGCTCTGTCTGGCGCCGTTTTACGTGTGCCCGTCTCGTCCGCTGCGGTCTGCGAGCTGGAGTGAACTGGCGTTTAGCCATGTTGTGCCGGCGGTGGGCATTTCGGGCGGGCTGATGCTGATTGGTCGGGTGGTGGCGTATTTCCTCTCGGCGTCTTACCCTGCCATGTCGGAATATTTGGGATCTGCGACGCCGGTGGTGCAGGCGATGTTCTCGATGGTGTATTTGCTGTCCGTTGCGCTGCATTATGTCGCCCTCGAGATGAAGTCTTCGGAGGTGTCGGAGGTGCTGGCGCGGGAGGCGCAGCTGCGAGCTTTGAAGGCGCAGGTGAATCCGCATTTCTTGTTTAACAGCCTCAATTCGATCAGTGCGCTGACGGCCGTGGATGCCGGGCAGGCACGGGAGATGTGTATCCGGCTGGCCGATTTTCTGCGGACGTCGCTGCGTCTGGGCGAGCGTACCAGCATTCCTTTCGGAGAAGAGATGGATCTGACGCGGATGTATCTGGATGTGGAGAAGGTCCGGTTTGGCGGGAAGCTGCGGGTGAGTCTCGCGGTGGATGAGGCGTGCAATTCGGTGGAGGTGCCGCCCCTGCTGATCCAGCCGCTGGTGGAGAATGCGGTGAAGCATGGGGTCGCCATGATGGCGAATGGCGGCGAGATCCGGATCGAGGCCAGGCTGGAGCGGGAGACGATGCGCGTGCGTGTGGCGAATCCGTATGACCCGGAGTCGCCGTCTACGGGACGCAACGGGATTGGCCTGCGGAACATACGGGCGCGGCTGGAGTCGAGATTCGGGTACGCGGCGTCGATGGAGATTCAGGCGCGAGAGGACTGGTACGAGGTGACGGTAACGATGCCGGCGGGAGCGAAACAGTGAAGCTGCGGGCGGTGATGGCGGATGACGAGGAACTGGCTCGGGAGGTGCTCCGGGAGCATTTGCTGCGCGACGGGGCGGTGGAGATTGTGGCGGAGTGCAGCAATGGCTTCGAGGCGGTGAAGGCGATCCACGAAATGCGGCCCGATGTGGTGTTTCTGGATGTGCAGATGCCCAAGCTGGATGGGTTCGAAGTGCTGGAGCTGGCGAGCGGGGCGAAGGCCGTCGTGTTTGTAACGGCCTATGACGAGTACGCGATGCGGGCTTTCGATGCGGCGGCGGTGGATTATCTGCTGAAACCGTTTAGCGAGACGCGATTGACGGCTTCGCTGGCGAGGGTGCGGGCGAGGCTGGGTTCCGCTCCGAGTTCTGCCGAGATGGGGGCGCATGAGCTGAAGCAGGCGTCGCGGCGTCCCGGTGAGTTTTTGGAGCGGATTGTAGTGAAGGATGGGCCTCGGGTGCATGTGATCCCGGTGGGGAAGCTGGACTACGCGGTGGCCCAGGACGATTATGTTTCGTTGCGAAGCGAGGGTCGGAGCTGGTTGAAGCAGCAGACGATCGGGAGTCTGGAGGCTGCGCTGGACCCACGGCGGTTCATCCGGACGCATCGGTCGCACCTGGTGAATCTGCAGAGGATTGCAAGGATTGAGCCGAATACGAAGGACACGTGGCTGGCTGTGTTGGTGGATGGAACGACGGTGCCGGTGAGCCGTGCCGGGTATACGCGGTTCCGGGAATTGGTTGGGGATCCTGGATAGACTGGTGGCCGTGCGGACGCTGGTTTGCGGTGTGTTGATGGCTGGCATGGCGTTGGGCCAGACCCCGCGGGCGTTCGAAGTGGGGACGGTGAAGATCCACGCGGGACCTCGCTTCAACCTGGGGCTTACGACATCCGGGACACGGCTTCATATCGGCGCTCAAAGTTTCGCTGCCCTGGTGATGTGGGCTTATGATGTGCCCGTGCAGCGCATCTCGGTGGCTCCGGGCGTCGCTTCGGATGAGGTTGAGTACGATGTGGACGCCAAGGCTGAGGGCCAGGCCGTTCCGACCCGCGCGGAGTTTCGGCAGATGCTGCAGGCCTTCCTCGCGGACCGGTTTCAATTACGGTTACGGCGAGAGTTTCGGGAGTCGGCCGTTTACGCGCTTCTGTTGGCGAACGGTGGCCCGAAGTTCCCGGTGAGCGCTTCGGATGCGGAAAAGCGGAGTAATCACGGAGTCCGGGGGATCAATCAGACGTTTGATCTGGCGAAGGCCACGATGGACGACATCTGCCGGGAGATGGGAACTTACTTCTTCATTGACCTGCCGGTTGTCGATAAGACAGGACTGATCGGGGCCTACGATATCCGATTCGAAGCGACACCGAACGGTCGGGTCGGACAGAATCTGGGACCGGAGGAAGTGAGTGTGTTCTCGGCGCTGAAGGAGCAACTCGGCCTTAGACTGGAGCCGCAGAAGGCACCGGTGGAATTCCTCGTCATTGAACATTTCGAGAAGCCGACGGGGAACTAGATCGGCAACCGCCTTTGGTTCGGCCTCGTATAGTGGTTATGTGCGTTCCCTGAGAGCCCCGGCGGCTCTGATTCTCCTTTCTGTATCCCTCTTTGGCGCGGCAATTCCGATTTCCCATTTGGATTCGGCCACCGCAAAGGCCTTTGACGACTATATTGCCACTTTTGAGAAGGGGGATCCGGTTCGGTTTGCGGCTACGGGCAAGCTTTGGGTCGATAAGCAGTGCTGCGGCGGCAAAAGCGCAGGCTTCGAAGAGGGCAAGCCGGCACTGGAGGCTCGTCTGAATAAGGATGTCGCCGATGGCAGCATCCACCACTATTCCGGGGCGATCCGCGTTCCGGGGGCGACGATTGAGTCGGCTCGGCGGGTGATGCAGGATTATGCGAACTACGTGAAGTACTTCAAGAATGACCTTGGCGCGGCGAAGGGCGAACGGCTGCCGGACAGCACTCCTGAAGACGAGCACTTTTCGACGGATCTGCAACTGGTACAAACCACGCTTTGGATCAACGTTACCTATGACACGAAGTATGACGTCCACTATCGACGGCTCGCCAAAGATCGATGGACCGTTCGGTCGGTGGCAACCAGGATAAGGGAACAGCGCGATCCGAAGAATCCGGCGGCTGGTTACTTCCCGGAGGGCGAGGACCACGGCTTCTTGTGGAAGACGAACACCTACTGGAGCGTGCGAGAGCGGGATGGCGGGCTGGATATGCAGGTAGACAGTATTTCGCTGTCTCGACCGAGTCCGGTGGGTGTTGGCTGGTGGGGTAATCGGCGGGCGAAGGACGCAGTGGAAAACATGCTGCGCGACACGAAAGCGGCGATCGAAAGCCGGAAGTAGCGCCTTCTTAGCGGAGGTGGCCCGGAGTCCAGCGGAGCTTCCAGCGTGCTTCGCCGCGAAGGGTGGCGTTCACCTCTTCAAGTGACCCAAAGAAGCCACCGAAGCTGTTTTCGAGGTGCTTCGGGCGGCGCGTCGTTTTGGTGAAGTCGCGATGCCGGAACTGGCCCGAGACCGCGATCACGGCAGTGCCCATGACACGGTATTCGTGTGTTCCCTGTGCCCAGGCGAGGCCCTCCGGTTCGTCGATCCACACTGCGAAACCC
>JAOAPO010000456.1 GCA_025462945.1 Bryobacterales bacterium | reverse complement strand
CAGCTTCTTCGCGCGGCCGATTCGCTTGTACTCCGCCATCTCAAGAATCGTGTCAATGGACTCTTTTTTAGCCGGATCGATGAAACTACAGGTGTTGACGACCAGGACGTCGGCCTGATCGGGGTGTGTGGTTAACTCGTGACCACGAGCGACAAGCTGGCCCATCATCACCTCGCTGTCCACGAGATTCTTAGGGCAACCGAGGCTGACGAATCCGACTTTCAAAGCTGTTTAGGGGAGGACTGCAGAGCTGCGGCCCTCCTATGAGGATATCACCCCGGAAAGAGGACTGCTTGCGCTGGCGTAGAGTCGGCGCTCCATGCGGCCGGCTTCAAAGGCCAGGCGACCTGCCTCGACTCCCAGTTTCATGGCGAGCGCCATCTTTTCCGCGTCGTCGGCCGCGGCGATGGCGGTGTTCATCAGGATGCCATCCGCGCCGAGTTCCATGGCGATGGCGGCGTCGGAAGCCGTACCTACGCCAGCGTCGACGATCAGCGGCACTTCGGTGATCATCTCGCGCATGATCCGAAGGTTGGTCCGGTTCTGAATGCCGAGGCCCGAGCCGATCGGCGCGGCGAGGGGCATCACAGCCGCAGCACCGGCGTCGATCAGTCGCCGGGCGTTGACCACGTCGTCATTTGTATAAGGCAGCACCACGAAGCCTTCTTTGGCGAGGACGCGGGTCGCTTCCACCAGGCCGAAGTTATCCGGGAAGAGGGTTTTCTCATCGCCGATGACTTCGAGCTTCACCCAATTTGAGAGCCCGACTTCGCGCCCGAGCCGGGCGGTGCGGATCGCATCCTCCGCCGTGTAGCAGCCAGCCGTATTGGGCAGGATGAACATCTTCTCCCGGTCGATGAAATCAAGCAGCGATTCCTTCGAACGATCGGTCAGATTGACCCGCCGAACGGCCACGGTGACCACTTCCGCGCCGGAGATGGCGTGGCAGCGGGCCATTTCCTGAAAGCTGCGGTACTTGCCCGTGCCGATGAGAAGCCTTGACTGGAACGTGCGTCCGGCTATGGTTAGCGCCATGCTTCCAGCGTATCGAATGAGTGCTAGAGGCCGGAGTACCAGTCGTAGCCCCGCTCAGCCCAGTAGTCTGCCGGACGGGTGTCGGTGTATTCGATGAGGCCAATCCGCTTGATGTTCTTGATGCCGTATTTGACGGGCGTGACGAGCCGGAGCGGGGCGCCGTGACCGTGGGTGAGCGGCTGGTCGTTCATCTCCCAGGCGAGCAAAGTCTGGGGGTGGAGAGCGCTGGGCATATCCACGCTGACGTAATAGACCTCGTCGGGCGTCCTCATGCCGACGTTCGCCGCCTTCTCTGAACCGGGGCAGAATTTGGCTGTGAAGTCAGAAAATCGTGCCCCAGCGAATTTGGTTACGGTGCTCCAGCCTTCCACACACTTGAACTCGATGATCTCCTCGTGCCGGGGCAGGGATTTGACGTCGGCCATGACGAGCTTGCTGGTGACGCCCGACGAGCCGTAGGGTTTCACTTCGAGGCGCCACTCTTCGGGTTCCAGTTCGTACTCCAGGCCCTCTTCGCCGTTGACCTTCAGCTTGCCAATGGCGGAAGCTGGGAAAGTGGGAGCCAGCTTATTGTTGCTGTAGAGCGAAGAGCGAACCAGCTTCTCATTTGCTCCGAAAACACGGCGGAAATTCGGCGGAATGTCGCCCTCGTTGTAATTCCCGGAGGCGAGCCAGCCCGCCCCGACGGCAGCGGCAAGAATGCCGCCGCCCATTGCCAGCAGGGAGCGGCGGGTGCGCTTGGCGAGTTCCTTTTCGGCGGCACTTTGTTCAGGCGACATGACGACCGGCTCCTGTATTTTCCTTCTCTTTAGCCAAATCGTAACCAGAGATCATAGAGCGGAGGTTAGGCCAGCCAGCCCGAATGACCTGGGCGATGTGAATCACGAAGAAGCCTATATAACCCATAGTGAGCCAAAAATGCTCCCAGCGGGCCCACTCGTACCCGCCGAGCAGGGTGGTGAGCCAGGCGATTTGAACTGGTTTGTAGATGGCCAGACCCGTCAGCAGGCTGGCACCGCCCATCAAAACGATAGCGGTGTAGGTAATCCGCTGGGCGGCATTGTACCGACCCTGTGGCGGCAAGGGCCCGAGCCCGAGATCGTGCTTCACGACATCGAGCGCCTGGCGGAAACACTTCGCATCGGGAACCAGCTCCCGCCACTCACCCGAAAACAGGGTATAGGCGACGTAGAGCAGGCCATTGATTGCGAACAGCCAGGCAAAGAGGAAGTGCAGCGCCATGCCGATCGCCAGTTTGCGATCGATATGAGTGAGGTCGTAGAACCAGTTCGGGAACAGATGAATGAGCGTGAAGTCTCCGACGCCAATACGGTAAGGATCGAACGCCCAGTAGATGAACATGCCGCTCACGATCATCACGGTCAAAACCGGGAAGTTGATCCAGTGATACCAGCGGGTGGCCAGTTTGTGTTTCTCTTCGAGGCCTGCTGTTTGCTGTCTCTGTTGTCCCTGCATTCGCACACACGGATTATCCCGCATCCTGGGTTTGTATGCCCGCGATGAGGGTGGCAACGCAGCGCCCCATCGCGGGAGGAGTCGGCTAGGCGGCCTTGCGCACCGGCGCACGAAGGGCGCGCCCGCCGCGAGGGCCGAAGTCCATCGAGACCAGCTTGCGATCTGGATTCCGGTAGGTCTGCACCGAACCACCGAAATACTCATCGAGCGGGTAAAGACCGTAGGGCTGCAGTTCCCGGAAGACCCGGCCGAGCTTCTCCTCAACCCGGTAAACAGCGTGGAAAAAGGTGCCCCGGTCCATGCCGAGACGACGGCAGCACAATTTCCAGTCCGCTCCCAGAAGGAAGTGAAAGCGGAAGAGGCGGAACTCCGATTCGTCGAGCGCGCGACGCGTAACCAGGAAAAAATCGGCCATATACTCCTCAGATTTCATGCCCCATGTGTGCCGGCTGTCGCGGCCTCCGGAGACGTGTTCGACGCGTACGGCCGGCAATCGGTTGGAGTGCTCAGCACACGCGCGGAATTTCCGGAGGCAGGCTGTGAAGACTTTTCGCAAGACGCACTTACAGGGTTCCTCAGAACCCTCGTCACCGTGTCGCATTCCTAAACCATGGCAATGCGCACAGGCCACTCTGGCAAGCCCAAGTACTTCAGATCGATTCCATTCGAAATCCACTTTATTCTCCTTGCGTGCGAGCGAGTCGCACGTCAAAATCTGTACCTGATTTTACTTAAATGAGACAAATTCTCAAGATGATTCACATAGGAACTGACGGATCCCGCGTAAAGTGGTGTGTTTTCTGATCGTTCCAATACGCCCGGTGTTTTCCCTGGAACGTATCGCACAGTACCCTATTGCTGAGAGAAATAGGGTGAACACGGGCGGTGCTGTGCGCGGAGATTCTTCGACAGGTCGTTGAGCTGGCTCGCCACTATGTGCGGACCGGGAGGACGACTGAGCGCAGGCTGGCCCGGGAAGCGGGCGTCTCGCAGCCCCACATGCACAACGTTCTGAAAGAGGTACGCCACCTCTCGCCGGAGTCTTGCGACAAGATACTCAAGGCTCTGGGCTTATCGGTTCCGGACATCTTATGGTGGTATCCGGGCGATCCCGATCCAGGAACCGTTTTAGTTCCCATCCTGCGGGACCGGATTGGGCCGGGTAGTCATGTCGATATCAATGTTCGCCGCGGGTACCTGGTGTTACCGCGGGCGGCAACCGGGAAACTGACCGATCCTGTCGCAGCCAGAATCGCGCCCGACCCGGCGCTGCCCATGCAGTTCCGGGCTAACGATCTGGTGGTGCTGGACCGCAGCCCGGTGCAGATGTTGTCGCCCCCCTCCGGCTGGTGCTGGGTCGTGGCGGAGCCCGGCGGGTTGCGGGTAAGATACGTACAGCAAGAAAAGCTGGCGCTGCTCTTTTCAGGAGAGCCGGAGGCGGGAGCGCAGTACGAGTGGAAGCCTTTATGTCAGCCTGGGCAGAGCCCGCTGGAAGTGATAAGAGGTCGAATTGTTTGGACTAGCCGGGAACTGGAAGCGACGGCGCCATCCCGCGAGGCTGGACCGGCTCGCGGCCGCCATTGAGGCTATCGGCGATCGTGACCGCCGCCAGGCCACTGAAAACACCCGCATGGATGGATTGCGAGCCGAAGGTGGCGCTGCGCTGCACGAACTGTGCCGTCGTTTCGTGGACGCCTTGAACGAAAGGCTGAGTACCCCTTCGCTGATTCTTGATCCGCCGACTTTCGCGATTGAGTCGTTTCGGGATCCAGGCACTAATCTGTTCCAAATCAACCTGCATGGCCGGCTGCTGATGATCGAGTTCGAGGCCACGGATGAGCCTCTCTCGACTGACGACTTTCGGCGGCCCTACATCTTGCAGGGCTCCATTCGGGGGCTGAACCAGGATCTGCTGGACCGACACCTTGTCTCTGAGAAGTCACTGTTTTTTTGTCCCGTGGGAGACAACGGGCAGTGGCACTACGTAGATAACAGGAGCTACCGATCCGGCAAGCTGACCGCCGACGTCCTGGCCGCTGAACTCGAACGTCTGGTGTAAGGCGAAAGTGGCGTCCGGCTTCTAACACCGTTTTGCTGCTTCCGCTTCCTCAGGGTCGCGGTTCAGGAGATCAGTGTGGTCGCCGAATTTGGTGGGTCGGCAGCATGCGAGTGCCGCCCTTCGAGCAGGGCGTCCTGATATACATGCATCACTTCTTTGGCAGTTCGTGACCAGCTGAAGTTGGCTGCCTGATTCCTGCCTTTAACGATCATGGCGGCGCGGAGGTCGTTGTTCAGCAGGACTTCGGTGATGCCTCGCGCAATGTCAAAGACGTTCTCCGGGTTCACCAGCATGGCAGCCCCGCCCACGACTTCCGGCAAAGAACTGACGGCGGAGGCGATGACCGGGGTTCCGGAAGCCATCGCTTCCAAAGGCGGCAAGCCGAACCCTTCGTAGAGCGAGGGGAACACGAAAGCGGTCGCGAGTTCGTGAAAGACACGCAGTTCGGGAAACGGAACGTAGCCGAGGAAGCGGACGCAGTTTTCCACGCGGCTGTGAATGACAGCGCGACGGACTGCCGCGTGGCGCGATATCTCGTCGCCGATGATGATCAGCCGGAGTTTCTTAAAGCCGCGATGCCCCTCAAGCTGAGATCGAACGACTGAGAATGCCTCAATCAGCCGGGGGATATTCTTCTGCGGCCGGATCGAGCCGGCGTACAGGAGAAATGGATCGTGAAGCTGGTAGCGTTCGACGACCCGGTGACGGTCGCGCGCCGCTTCGGAAGCACTGGCTTTGCGATCGAGGAACAACGGATCCGGGGCGTTATAGATGAGGCGGATCCTCTTGGCGGCGCGGGGAGCCAGTTCGCTGACGTCCCTTTGTGTCGCACCGGAAACAGCGATGATGCGGGCCGCCCGTTCCAGGCCGCGACGCAGTTTGAAAACATGAGCTTCGTGCAGCGCCCGTTTGGCTTCGTCATAAAACAGGCTGCTCAGATCGTGGATGGTGACGACGTAAGGCCGCTTCAGGAAAAGGGGCACCCGATGCATCGGTATATGGGTCAGGTCGACGTTGAGGTGTCGGATGAGGCTCGGCAGGGTGAAGTTGTCGAGCCGGTCGGAATCTTTTCGCTCGTAGGGAACGGTGCGGAAGTTCGGCGGGAGCGCCGAGAACTGCTCCTGATCGGCCGACGCGCAGATCAGGGAGAACTGGTGCTCGGTCCCGTTGGCGGCGATGGCATTCAGCAGATTGCGGATATGCGTGCCGACGCCGAAGTCGCCGATGCGCCGAACGTCGACCGCAATTTTCACCCTGGATCCGCTACCTTAATCCCGGAGCCAGGAATAGAGCGGGAATCGATCCGTTAGTGCTTCGACCCGCTGGCGAACCGAAGCGATTGCCTTCTGCGTGGCTTCCTCTGAGGACAGGCCGGAGATGACGGTGGAGATGCAGGCCGCAACTTCGCGCATCTCTTCGGTGCCGAAGCCACGAGTTGTGGCTGCGGGACTGCCGAGGCGTATGCCGCTGGGGTTCATGGGCGGATTCACGTCGAACGGGATGGCGTTCTTGTTGACAGTGATCCGGGCTTTGTCCAGAGCGCCTTCGGCTTCCTTGCCTTTTACGCCTTTCGAGAATACGTCGACGAGAAGGAGGTGGGTATCGGTGCCGCCGGAGACAACGCGGAGACCTTCGGCCTGCAGGCCTGTGGCGAGAGCCTGGGCGTTGTCAATAACGGCTCGCTGGTAGGTGCGGAATTCCGGAGTGAGGGCTTCGAGGAAACAGGTTGCCTTGGCTGCGATCACATGCACCAGGGGACCGCCCTGAGCGCCAGGGAACACGCTGCGATCGATGGCGGCACCGTACTTCTCTTTGGCCATGATGATGCCGGACCGAGGTCCACGAAGCGTCTTGTGGGTGGTGGTGGTGACGATGTCGGCGTGCTCGCACGGGTTCGGGTGCAGGCCCGCTGCGACCAGGCCCGAGAAATGAGCCATGTCGACAAGCAGGAGAGCGCCGACGGAATCGGCGATCTGGCGGAAGCGCGTGAAATCCCACTGGCGGGCGTAGGCGCTGCCACCGGCGATGATCATCTTCGGGCGATGTTCTTCCGCGAGTGCGGCCATGGCGTCGAAGTCCAGGCGTTCGTCGTCTTTGCGAACCTGGTAGCCGACGACTTTGTAGGTTTTGCCGGAAAAATTCAGCTTGTGGCCGTGGGTGAGGTGCCCGCCATGCGCCAGGTCGAGGCCCATGATGGTGTCGCCGGGCTGCAGGACCGCCGAAAAAGCTGCCTGGTTCGCCTGCGAGCCAGAGTGCGGCTGCACATTGACGTACTCTGCGCCAAAGAGCTGTTTGGCGCGGTCGCGGGCAAGGGTTTCCACCTCATCGGCGTACTCGCAGCCGCCATAGTAGCGTTTGCCGGGGTAGCCCTCCGCATATTTGTTGGTGAAGACGCTTCCAGTGGCCTCGAGGATGGCTTCGGACGTGAAGTTTTCGCTCGCGATCAGTTCGATCTGGCCGTTCTGCCGCTCGGCTTCCTTACGGATGAGCTGGTAGATGGCTGGATCAACCTCGGCCAGGGGTCTGGCCATGCTGGTGGACGTACGGGAGTTCTGCATATGTCGGGGAACCCTGAGTTTACCACTGGCCCAAAAAAGTCTTACGGGACGAGCGCTCTTGCCAGGGCGGCGGCGCTCACCAGCTGGCCGGCATGCCTCTGGCCGTGCTCGGCGATATGGATGGCCAGACTGATGGCCGTGACTTCTATGCCCGCTCGCCCGACCTTACGCACGGCGGCGAACGCGGCAGGGTCAAGCGCGCGCACGGCCTGCTCGTACCGGTGCAGACTGACGTTGACGGCGTCGATCAGTTCATCGGCGCTCTCGCGGCCGTCGCTCTCGTTCCGGAGCGCGGCGATTTGATCTTCCGACAACGTTTGGCCGTGCAGATATGTAATGAGGCGGTCGGTGCTGCCGGCCAGATGTTTCAGGTGGAAGCCGACGGGATTACCGGCGGCGCCGCGTGACCAAACCTGCTCGGGGCTCAGGCCGCGCGCGGCGTTTTCCACATCTTCCCGGAGGTGCTGCGCAGCGCGGAGCAGATGAGCGATGACGGGATCAAGCCCGGGGGTGATACCTCTCAGCCAGGGTTCGGGCTGCACGGATTACTGCCCGGCGGCCGGACGTGCCGGTGGGGCGGGCGGGGCAGGACGAAGATAGACGCGAGGATCGACGTTGGCAGGGATCGCGATGTCCATGAAGCCGATCGCCATCTCTTCCCAGCTCTGTTCGCCAAATTTAACCGTGGCCTTTGGATCGGGATTGGCCGGATTGTTGGCTGAATTATCGAAGTGGGCGATGGTTTCGATGCGAGTACCGGCGGGGAGTTCAAGTTCTGGCGAAGGCCGGTAGGCAAGCTGCCAGTTGAAGTCGTAATTGGGAACCTTGAGGAGGATTTGTTGCTCGCCAGTGGGAAAGACAGCCTTGTATTCGTAATCCTTACCCCGAAGGTGCATGTGAGGGAAGAAGCTGATGAGTTTGACGTTGTTGGGGAAGCGGGTGGCGGTCTTGACTTCGTAATTCGCCTCGCCCGGCGGGATAACGAAGCGCGTGTTCGAGACCTGGGTACTGAAGATCCGTTCGGTGGGAGGCTCTTTGGCGAAGACGAGACCGACTTTGGTTTGATCTTCTGTATCTTTGCCCGTGGAAGTGTAGTGGACCTGCAGCACCAGGTCAGAGCCTGCTTTGATCAGGCGGGCCTGATTGGGTTTCCAGATGTCAGGCACGATGCCTGGCGTGTAAACGGCGATAATCTCGTTACCCCCGCCGCCGATGTTGACGAGGCTGCCGGGTTCCGCGGGAACGAACGGCACGCCGGGTTTGGCCTCGCGGAGCCACTGGGAGCGCGGGTCGCGCGCGAACACGACCATGTGGTGGACCACGGCCCGGTCAGAGGGTCGGGTTTCTGACATGCGAACCCATTTGTCTTCGGTGAACCCGGTGGGCAGCACGATGTACTGATAGTCGACCTTTGCTTTGGCGGCCACTTTGAAAGGTTGCGGCATCTGGAGGATGAGGTCGGGTTTATCGATGTTCCAGCCGTCGTTGAACTTGCGGGCTGGCGGCGCATCTTTGATATCGCCCTCTTTTGCGCCTTTCTCGGCCCAGGTGGTGAGGGTTGCGATCTCGGCTTCACTCAGAGAACGGTCATTACTGAACTTGCCAAAGTGCGGGTCCGCGAACCATGGCGGCATCTTGCGCGTTTTGACCGCCTCTTTGATGGACGCGGCCCAGGGCCTCGCCTCCTTGTAAGACGTCAGCGGCATGGGGCCGATCTCGCCGGGACGGTGGCATTCGACGCAGCGGGACTGCAGCACCGGCTGCACATCTTTCCAAAAGGTCGGGTCGGCTGCACAAAGGGTAAGGGGCAGCAGGCCGAAGGCTACGGAGGCAAGGGAGGCGCGCGACATTTGACGAGAATTATAGCGGCAAACGCGGCTGCGATGTGCGCCCAGCCGGGCCGGCATTGTTTTCCCTTGACTTTAGATACGCCAGCGGCTTATGTTAGGCGTTTCGTCCCGGCTGCATTGGCTGTCCCCTGTCCGGGGCTGGCGGAAGCCTTACAAGCAAGTGGATACAACTTCACAGACATTGCTGGATCAGGATTATCCGTCCACACTCGAGAGCGTTGATGATGCTGAGGCCGCTATTCTGCGCGCGGCAGCGGATGTCGGTTTCGATGAGGACGAGCAGCATCGGATCGGCATGGCCGTCCGCGAGTGCATGGTGAACGCGGTGGTTCACGGGAATCGATACAACCGGAACAAGATTGTTCATGTGGGTGTCTCAAAGGCCGGCGAGCAGTTTACAATCCGGATTGTCGATCAGGGCGAAGGATTCGAAGTGCAGGAAGTACCGGATCCGCTGGAAGAGGACAATCTTCTGCGGCAGTCGGGGCGGGGGTTATTCCTGATGGGGGCTTTCATGGATGACGTGAAAGTTCACAAAGCGGTACCGGAAGGTACTGAAGTCACGCTGGTGAAAAATGTTCCGCCACCGCAATAAAGTGGCAAGTAAACCGAATTTCTAAGGAGAACCGAAGTGAGCGTTAAGTTGAATACCCGACAGGTGGGTGACGTTTCCGTAGTCGATGTTTCCGGGCGGATCACGCTGGGTGAAGGATCGAGCGCATTGCGCGACACCTTGCGCGACCTTATGGCGCAGAACAACAAGAAGATCCTGCTCAACCTGAGCGAGGTGTCGTACATCGACAGCTCCGGGATCGGGGAACTGGTTTCTGGCTTCACTACGGTGACGAATTCCGGCGGGAATCTGAAGCTGCTGGGTTTGACCAAGCGCGTGAAGGATTTGTTGCAGATTACGAAACTTTATACCGTGTTCGACGTGCACGAAGACGAAGCGCACGCGATCCGCAGCTTCGCCTAACACCGCAAGCTGCGTCACAACGGCAGTGCAGTACAGTGCAGTTCGGGCCGGAACTCTTCTGGAAGAGGAAGTTCCGGCCTTTTTGTTTTTGTCTCAACCGCGCATGGTGGTAAGGTTGTTCTCGCATGTATCGCCTTCTGCTGCTCTCGACTCTTCTGATTTCCGCCTTATCTGCTCAGATCTTTGAGACTGAGGGCAACGAGATTCGCTACACGACCGACGGTCCCTTTGCGGTGGTCGAAGGGGACATGATCCTGGGCCGAACCTCGGATCTCGATCTCTACCGGGCGGCACAAGGCAGCGGTAAGACGGCACTTCGTCCGAACAGCCTGGCGCAGAACTTTTCCGGGACGGGGGCTCAGCTCTGGACGAACGCCACGATCTATTACACCGTCGACAGCGACGTCCCGAACCAGCAGAGGATTCTGGACGGGATCGCGCAGTGGAACACGCGCACGCAGTTCAAGATTCTGCCCCGAACCACGGAGAAGAACTATGTCCGGTTTCAGCGCGTTTTCATCGACGCAGCATGCAACTCGTACGTTGGCATGCTGGGCGGCGAGCAGATCCTCGGGGTGACCGACAACTGCCCGGTGGGCAGCGTTGTGCACGAGCTTGGGCACGCCTGGGGCCTGCTGCACGAGCAGCAGCGCTCGGACCGCGGCGGGAACATGACGGTGCTCTACGAGAACATTGACAAGCGGTTTCACAGCGCCTTCAACCAATCGGTCGGGAGTTCCACTGACCTCAGCTTTTACGACTTCGGCTCGATCATGCAGTACCCTGCCACGGGCTTCTCGCGGAACTACCTGGATTCGATGGAAACGGTGCCGCCCGGAATCCCGATTGGTCAGCGCGACGGGCTTTCCGCGGGCGACATCGATGCGGTCACGCGCCTTTACAGGCTAACGCCCGACGGAACCACGATTACGACGAATCCGACGGGTTTGCCGATTACGGTAGACGGCGTTGCTGCGACATCGCCACGGACCTACGCGTGGGCTCCGGGGACGGCGCACACGATTGGTGTGAGTGCGCTCCAGGGAGTGGATCCACGGTACGTGTTTGCCCGGTGGAGCGACGGAGGCGCGGCATCCCATGTGGTGACTGCTTCCACGGCACTAACCGTCTTCGCAGCGAATTTTTTGGTGCAGCATAAGGTTCAGTCGGGCGTGTTTTCGGGTCAGGGTACGGTGACGCTCGCACCCGCTCCGGCGGACGGGTATCTCCCGGAACGTGCGCAGTTCTCGGTTACGGCCACTCCGGCGGCTGGAGCCAGTTTTCTGCGGTGGACCGGGAACACGTATTTGGGGAGCACCGGCAACGGGATCTCGTCAAACCCGGCGAGTGTGGAAATGCAGAACGCATTCTCGAACTATCAGGGCGCCTTCACCACCGGGGCCATGACAACGATCGCTTCAGAGCCCCGTGGCGCAATCGTGACCGTTGACGGTGCTCAGTACATCACTCCCGCCAACCTGCTGTGGACTGCCGGCACGGCTCACACCCTGAGCGCCGCGGCTTCACAGCTACAGGGCAACAACACGCGGCGGCTGCAGTTCAAGACCTGGGACGATGGCAGCACGGGAACGCGCACGGTCACCGCCGGCGTCGGCGCGGCCACCTATACAGCCAACTTCAATGAGCAGTTCCGCCTCAGCACGGATGTTGCGGGGCCGGGGAGCGTGGTGGCAGTCCCCTCTTCCGCCGACGAATACTACGACGCCGGGACCACGGTGCAGTTGATTGCGACCCCGGCTGCGGGTCAGACTCTGCGGTTCTGGCTGGGAGACCTGGCGGGCGGGCTGTCCCCGGCGACGGTGGTGATTGATCAGCAGCGCGATGTGACCGCGGCCTTTGGATCGGCACTGCCGTTTCGCGTGCTGAATTCGGCCAGTTACCAGAGCAATCCACTGATTGGGAGCACGTCGGCCGCGGTCAGTCCCGGTGAGATCGTGGCTGTTTTCGGCAATTCGATCGGCCCGGACGCGGCGGCGTTTGGCGCAGCAGACGCGAGTGGGCGACTGCCGCTGACCCTGAACGGGACGACGGTAACTTTCGATGGGCAGCCGGCTCCGATCATTTACGTCTCGAAGGGCCAGATCAACGTCGTGGTGCCGTTCGGGGTAGCGGGCAAGACGTCGTCGGTGGTTCGGATCGCCAGCCTGGCCGGAAGTGTCTCGTCCACTGTTTCGATCGCCAGTTCGATACCCTCACTGTTCACTTACGACGGGTCAGGCAAGGGTCCTGTCGCGGCGTTGAATGCGGATTACTCCGTGAACTCACCTGCCAACCCGGCTGGACGCGAGTCGATCGTGGTTTTGTATGGGACTGGGGCCGGCACTTTTGACAAGAGTTTCCCGGACGGTCAGCTCCTCGGCGTGGATCTGGGCAGGCCGACACAGGGCGTGTGGGTTCGGTTCGGGAAACTGCCGGGCGACATTCTTTATGCGGGGACGGCTCCGTTTCTGGTAAATGGTGCGCTTCAGGTGAACGTTCGGGTGCCAGCCGATCTGCCGCCTGGTCCGGTAGCGGTCCAGTTGATTGTCGGCTCGTGGACGAGTCCGACCGGGACGACGATCTCGGTCAAGTAGTATATACTCGAGTATATATGCGAGTGACGAAGGTAGCGAAGCTTTTTACGAACGGTGCCAGTCAGGCAGTGCGCCTGCCCGCCGAATTCCGTTTCGCGGGGAAGCAGATCTATGCCACCCGTGATGAGATTACTGGCGATGTAGCGCTCTCTCACAGGCCCGGCGCGGCGGCGTGGAGCGCTATTTTCGAGTTGATGCGCTCCATCGATGTGCCGGACGATTTCATGAGCGACCGACCGATGAACGTGGCGCCGCAGGACCGGCCGACGTTCGCTGAAGAAGTGTTCGGTGAAGACTAGATGACGTTGCACATGCTCGACACGAACATAGCCACCGACGTGATCAAAGGCCGTTCTCCCGAAGTCGCCGATCGCCTCTCGTCCCTGGACCCCGGAGGCGTTTGCGTTTCGGCAATCACCCGAGCTGAACTGATGTATGGCCTCATACGGCTTCCGCGGGGTCACAAGCTGCACCTCGGCGTGAGGCAATTCCTCAAGACTCTGAACGTGGTGCCGTGGGATGCCGACGCATCCGACTTCTATGCCGAGATAAGACATCAAGCCACGACCGACAAGCAGCCTGTCGGCGAGATGGATATGATGATCGCGGCCCACTCACTGTCTCTCGCGGCCATCCTGGTGACCAATAACTCGCGCCACTATTCGGGGATTGTTGCTCCGCTGATTCTGGAGACGTGGGTTTCCGCAGAGACCGATTAGCCGCCACCGACGAACTGAACGATCTCGATTTCGGAGCCGGAAGCGACGGTTGTGGAGTCCCACAACCGTCGTTTTACGATAGCGCGATTGAGTTCCACTGCTACCCTTTCGGGCTCCAGATGGAGCCTCGCGACCACCTCAGAAAGGGTCGGAACTGCCTCAAAAAAGTGCCGTTCGCCGTTGATCGTTACCTGATATTCGTCCGTCACAGAATCCCGTAGCCTATTATATTTTGTTTGGGGCCTGTTCTGGTTTCCAAACACTTCCGATGCCTACTACTCCTGCTGAACAATGGCTTCCTGTACTGATCCAGGCGACCCTCGCGGCCATCATCGCGGCGGCGCTTGTGACGCTGACGTTCGTAATCGGCCGCAAGGTTGCGAACAAGGTGAAGGACACGCCCTACGAGTGCGGTATCAACCCTCTCGGCGACGCCCGCGAACGCTTCAGCGTCAAGTTCTACCTCGTCGCTATGTTGTTCATTCTGTTCGACATTGAAGCAATTTTCCTGTATCCGTGGGCCGTGGTTTACAAGCAGCTCAAGATGTTTGCTTTCATCGAAATGCTGCTTTTCGTGGGCTTTGTGATGGCTGGCTTCTTCTACATCTGGAAAAAGGGCGTGCTCGACTGGGCAACTACCGATCGTGACCACACCCCCAGAACCGTGCTGGGTGAAATGACCCGCGCGGGCTTCCTCGAGGAAGTGGCCAAGCGATGATCCCGGAAAATCTGGCAGGCGACCCGATCGTAGCGGCCCTCGCCGACCTGGCCACCACGGCGAAGTTCGAATTCGAGGAACTAACCATCGAGATCGAGCCGTCAAAGATTGTGCAGGCACTGGAGCGAGCGAGGCACCAGCTTGGCTTCGAACGTCTGACCTCGGTCACCGGTGTGGACCGTTTGCCGTCCGAGCCACGTTTCGAGGTGGTCTATCACCTGCAGTCGATCGCAGGTAAGAAACGCCTCCGACTGAAGGCGCGCATCTCTTCTGGAGTTGAGGCTGGAGTGAATCCGGAGATCGAGTCCGTCACGTCTGTGTATAAAGGCGCGGACTGGTACGAGCGCGAAACGTTCGACCTGTTCGGCATTCGCTTTCTGAATCACCCCGATTTAAGACGCATCATGATGCCCGAAGAGTGGGACGGGCACCCGTTGCGCAAGGACTACCCGATCACGGGTACGCGGTACTAAAGTACTATGGTCACCGAAACAGGAAATCCGACCGGACTGGAACCAGTAGAGTCGCCGGACTACGAAGCGCCAATCAAAGGCACGCGCACGATGGTCCTGAACATGGGGCCGCAGCACCCGTCTACCCACGGTGTGCTTCGTCTGCTGCTGGAACTGGACGGCGAGAGGCTTCTGAAGGCTGTGCCGGACATCGGCTTCCTGCACACCGGTATCGAAAAAGAATTCGAGGTCAAGACCTACCAGCAGTGCGTGACGCTGACGGATCGCATCGACTACCTCGCGCCGCTCTCGAACAACCTGACGTACTGCCTGGCTGCTGAGAAACTGCTGGGTCTGGAAATCCCGGAACATGCGCAGTGGATGCGCGTGATGCTGACGGAACTGACCCGGCTCAACAGCCACCTGGTTTGGCTGGCGACGCATGCGATCGACATCGGCGCGATGTCTGTGTTCCTGTATTGCTTCCGCGAACGCGAAGAGATTCTGCGCATTTTCGAGATGTTCTCGGGTCAGCGCATGATGACCAGCTACTTCCGGATCGGTGGACTGGCGCTGCCGGCTCCGCGCGGCTGGCAGAAGCGGGTCAAGGACTTCATCGACATCTTCCCGGAGCGGATCGACCAGTACGAGAACCTGCTGACGAACAACCAGATCTGGATTGGCCGCACCAAGGGCGTCGGTTACATCTCCCTGCAAGACATGCTGGACTTGGGAGTCACGGGTCCGATGCTGCGTGCCGCTGGTTTGAAGATTGACGTCCGTAAGGATTCGCCCTACTCAAGCTACGAGAAGTTCGATTTCGAAGTGCCCATTCGCACGGAAAACGATGTTTACGCTCGTTACCTGCTGCGGGTGGAAGAGATGCGGCAATCGACGAGGATCGTTCGTCAGGCGCTGGAAGGCATGCCCTCCGGTTCGCATCAGGCGAAAGCGCCCGGTATCGTGTTGCCGGATCGCGAGCAGATGAAGACGCAGATGGAGAGCCTCATCTACCACTTCAAGATTGTGACCGAAGGCTTCCGCGTACCGGAAGGCGAGGTTTATCAGGCCGTCGAGTCGCCGCGCGGTGAAGTTGGCTGCTATATGGTGAGCGACGGCACCCAGAAGCCGTATCGCGTGCACTGGCGCGGGCCGAGTTTCGGCAACCTGCAATGTACGTCGAAGCTGATCGAAGGCACGCTGATCGCGGATGTGATCGCGGCTTTGGGCAGCATGGATTTTGTTTTGGGAGATACCGACCGGTAATCAAAGATGACTTTTTCCCCCGAACTCGAAGCTCAGTTCGAGAAATTTCTTGCGAAGTATCCAGCAGACAAGAAGCGGTCCGCCGTCATTCCTATGCTGGTTTACGCGCAGGATGAAACTCACGCGATCACGCAGGAAGTGATCGAAGAAGTAGCGAAGCGTTGCGGCGTAACACCCCTGCAGGTGGATGAAGTCGTCGGCTTCTATTCGATGCTGCACAAGAAGCCGCAGGGTACATACCACGTCCAGGTTTGCACGAACATTTCGTGCCTGATCGTGGGCGGTGAAGAGATTTGGAATCAGGCCTGCCATAAGTTGGGAATTGGCCACAAGCAGACCACGGCTGACGGCCGCATTTCTCTTGAAGAAGTGGAATGCATGGGAGCCTGTTCGTGGGCACCCGCCGTGCAGGTGAACTACGACTTCTATCACTTCGTGACGCCCTCGCAGCTCGACAAGCTACTGGATGGGCTCTCGGCGGGCAAGAAGCCGGACGAGATTGCCGGAGTAAAAAGGGCGAGCTGCTAATGCGTTACAACGATCCAAGTCCGCTCGAAACACCGGTGCTTACCCGGCGTTTCCGGCTGCCGAATTCACAGTCCATCGACACGTATCTGGCGAGCGATGGGTACAAGGGTTTCGAACGCGCCATCGGGATGACTCAGGACGAGATCATCGGCGAGGTCAAGACGTCGATCCTTCGTGGTCGCGGCGGTGCCGGTTTTCCGACGGGCATGAAGTGGGGCTTTGTGCCTCGCACTTCGCCCAAGCCGAAGTACATCGTGGTGAATGCCGATGAGTCGGAGCCGGGCACCTGTAAAGATCGCCTGCTGATGGAATTCGATCCGCACCAACTGATCGAAGGCGTTCTGATTGCCGGTCTGGCCGTGGGCGCGCAACAGGGTTACATCTACATCCGCGGCGAGTTCCGTTATCTGATCGGCGTGATGGATAAGGCCATTGACGAGGCTTACGCCAAGGGTTACCTGGGCGATAACATCCTGGGCCGCGGCGTGAAGTTCAATCTGGCGACGCATTCCGGTGCGGGCGCCTACGAGTGCGGTGAAGAGTCGGCGCTGCTGGAATCGCTGGAAGGCAAGCGCGGCAATCCGCGTATCCGTCCTCCATTCCCGGCCGTTGCAGGCGCTTATCAGTGCCCCACGATTTTGAATAATGTCGAGACGTTCTGCGCTGTGCCTTCCATCATTCTGAACGGCGGCAAATGGTTCGCGGATCTCGGCTCCCCGAAAAATGGCGGCACGCGCCTGTTCTGTCTGTCGGGACATGTCAACAAGCCGGGCGTGTACGAACTGCCCATGGGCTTCAACCTCATGCGTATGATCAACGAGGTTGGCGGCGGCATCCGTGGCGGCAAGAAGCTGAAGGCTGTGGTGCCGGGCGGTTCATCCTGCCCGATTCTGAAAGCCGACGAGTGCGATCTTGCAATGGATTATGACACCGTCGCAGCTGCCAAATCGATGCTCGGCTCGGGCGGCGTTGTGGTTCTGGACGAAGACACCTGCATGGTGAAGTTTGCCCTGCGGATCATGCGTTTCTATGCGCATGAGAGCTGCGGCTGGTGTATCCCGTGCCGTGAGGGCACGACGTGGCTGAAGAAGCTGCTGACTCGGTTCCATGAGGGACAGGGGCAGCGCAGCGACATCGTCATGATCGGCGATCTTTCGAAGAATATGCTGGGCCGGACGTTCTGTCCGCTGGGCGACGCGGCGGCGATGCCGACGATTGCAATCGTGGAGAAGTTCCGCGACGAGTTCGAAGCGCACCTGGACGGCAAGCCCTGCCCGTACGAACACATTAACGCTTTCTCTAAGTCGGGGCTGGCGGCCTAAAAGGACATATGGCTGATCTGGTCAAATTTACGATCAACGGGCGGGAGATTGAAGCTCCTGCCGGCATGCTCGCTATCGAGGCGGCAAAGCAAAACGGGATTGAGATTCCGTCGTTCTGTTATTACGAGGGCTATTCGCTGCAGGCTGCCTGCCGCATGTGCCTGGTAGAAGTCGAGAAAATGCCGAAGATGCAGGTGGCGTGCACGCTGCCTGTCGCTGCCGGCATGGTGATCCGTACCGAAACGGATCAGGTGAAGCTGGCGCGGAAGTCGACGCTGGAATTCCTGCTGACGAACCATCCTCTGGACTGCCCGGTTTGCGACAAGGGCGGCGAGTGCGAACTGCAGGACATGGTGTTTAAGTACGGCGCTGGTGAAAGCCGTTACGTGGAAGCCAAGATCCACGTGGATGAGCAACAGTGGTCGCCCGTGGTGTTCTATGACGGACCGCGCTGCATCCTGTGTTTCCGCTGTGTTCGTGCCTGCGACGAAGGTATGGGCGTGGGCGCTCTTGGTGTTGTGAACCGCGGCGCGATGTCGCTGATTGCCCCCAATAAGGGCGATCACCTGGAATGCGACGAGTGCGGCCAGTGTATCGATATCTGCCCGGTGGGCGCTCTCACCAGCGGACCCTACCGCTACCTGACGCGGCCGTGGGAGATGGACCACATCGGCACCATCTGTACCCACTGCTCGGATGGCTGCAAGACGACTTTAGGTGTTCGGAACGACGAGATCGTTCGCGGGAACAATCGCGACCGCTCCGGCGTGAACGGCGAGTTCCTCTGCGTGAAAGGCCGGTACGCTTTCGACTTCAACAAGCACGCTGAACGGCTGCAGTCGCCGATGATGCGCGTCAACGGGAAGCTGGAAGAAGTCTCGTGGTCGAAGGCTCTCGAGACCATCGCCAACAAGTTCGGTGAGATTCGGTCGCGCGGCGGCAAGTTCGGCGTGATCGGTTCAAACCACACCACCAACGAAGAAAATTACTACCTCCAGAAGTTTGCACGGCAGGGTCTGGGCACCAACAGCATCGATCATCACCGCACGGGCGATGTGGTCACGCTGGTTGACGCCCTTTCCGGCACCACCGGGCGGCTGGCGAACTCGGCCGATTTCTACGAACGCAAGGCTGTGCTGGTGATCGGGTCTGACTTCTCGGTGGAGCATCCGTTCCTTGCGTTCCAGGCTCGCGCGAATTTCCGGCATCACGAAGCTCATATCTATACCGTTACTGCTGAGCCGGTCCGCGAAGACAACTACGCGGCACGGTCGGTTCGCGTGGCGAAGGGCGAAGAGTTGGGCGCGCTGGAAGGTCTGCGTGAAGCACTCGCCGCCGAACCGGATCTGGTGATCGTGTTCGACGATTCCATCAAGGGCGACAAGGTTCGTTCCGTGGTTGAGTTCGGCCAGTCTCTTGGCATTCCGGTCAGCTACTGTGCGCTGGTCGATTACTCGAACTCGCGCGGGGCGATCGACATGGGCCTCGCGCCGGAGATTGGACCGGGCTATCACGCAACGGGTCAGCCCGGCATGTCGATGAACGACATGCTCGCCGCTGCGGATCTGGCGGCCCTTTGGGTCGTGGGCGCGAATCCGCTGGAGAACGCGAAGCTGGCTGCTTCGAAAGCGTTCGTGGTGGTGCAGGATTTGTTCCTAACCGAGACCGCGCAGCGTGCCGACGTTGTTCTGCCAGCTGCCAGCGCTTACGAGAAGAACGGGACGGTCACCAACGGTCGCGGCGAAGTGCAGCGTCTGAAGCGCGCGTCGGCCACGATGGGTGCGAAGACGGACCTCGAAATTATCGGGCTGATCGCGAAGGAAATGGGTTTGGCTCCGATGATGGGTCCCTGGCTGCCGGAAACGGTTTACGCCGAGATCCGGAAGACGGTCAAGGGCTACGACATTCCGCTGCCGCTCGTCACGATCGGTGCTCAGCAGTCGACTCCGGTCAATGGCCGGGTGGGTGTGGAGTCGAGGCCTGATCTGGTCCGCTCCGAGCACAACAATCTGTTTGAGTCGGGCACTCTGGGCCGGTACTCGCAGGTTCTTAACACCGTCATTGAGGGAAGGCAGAGCCGCTGATGGAATTCCTCGTAATCACCGGCGTTAAACTCGCTCTGATTCTGTTCATTTTCATGACCGCGCTTGCCTACCTGCAGTGGGTGGAGCGCAAGGTTATCGCGCACGTTCAGGTTCGGATGGGTCCATCTCGCGTGGGCCCGCACGGACTGCTGCAGCCCCTGGCGGACGTGATCAAGCTCATCACGAAGGAAGGCGTTCTACCTCCTCACGTGAACAAGTTCTACTATCTGGCGGCGCCCTTCTTTGCTGTCTTCATGGCGCTGATCTCGATTTCGATCATCCCGTTCGGCACCGACATCACGATCCCGGCGATGACAATCGGCGGCACCACCTTCGGGCCCTACAGGACGATGATGGAACTCGCGGATATCAACGTCGGAATTCTCCTGGTCCTGGCGCTGAGTTCGATGGGCGTTTACGGCATCGCGCTGGCTGGCTGGTCTTCGAATAACAAGTATGCGCTGCTGGGCGGTCTTCGCAGTTCGGCGCAGATGATCAGCTACGAGTTGCCGCTGTCGCTCGCGATCGCCGCGCCGTTGCTCACGGCGGGCAGCCTGAGCCTCCGCACGATCGCCGATACGCAGCAGGGCTTCTATCTCGGGTTCATCCCGCATTGGGCGATCTTCCAGTTCCCTGCTCCGCAGATCTTTTCGTTCATCATTTTCATGATCGCGGCGTTCGCCGAAACCAACCGCATCCCGTTCGATCTTCCGGAAGCGGAAAACGAACTGGTTGCGGGTTTTCACGTAGAGTACAGCAGCATGTCGTTCGCCGCCTTCTTCATGGCGGAATACGCGAACATGGTCACGGTCTGTTCGGTTGCAACGCTCCTGTTCCTTGGCGGCTGGCACCCCTTGTTTCCTGCCTCGCTGGGTTCGAACTTCATTGCGCCTCTGCTGCTGGCAGGGTGTGGCGCGGTGTGCCTGTATCACGGCCTGCATCCGGCACGTCCCTTCGACCGTTATACGCTGCCCGCTTTTGCAGTGATCTTCTTCGGTCTGGCTGGCCTGATGGCCTTCCCGCCGACAGTCCCGATCCTTATGCCCATCTTCTGGTTCCTGGCGAAGCTGCTGTTCCTGCTTTTCCTCTTCGTCTGGATCCGCGCTACGCTGCCCCGCTTTCGCTATGACCAGTTGATGGGCTTCGCGTGGAAATTTCTCTTCCCCGTCGCCCTGGTCAATCTGCTGATCACGGGCTTCCTGGTGGCACTGGCTTCTTAAATGGACCCATTGTTCTTTCTTCTCTTCGCCTTCATCACCGTCGCCTGCGGTGTGAACGTGGTGCTCCAGAAGCACCCGATTTCAAGTGCGCTTTCTCTGGTGGCCGTGATGGCTTCGCTGGCGGTTTTGTATCTGCTGCTGGGCGCTGAATTCCTTGCCATGGCCCAGATGATTGTCTACGCCGGCGCCATCATGGTGCTCTTCGTTTTCGTCATCATGCTGCTGAATGCCGGCACGGAAGCCACGCGAGGGCGTTCGTGGACAGCGACTATTTTTGGCATACCGGCCATCCTGATCCTGATCGGCGCGCTCGCGTACTTCATGCAGACTGGCATGCCCCAGCTTGGTTCGGTCAAGTTCGGTGACTTCCGCGGCGGCGGCGCTTATCAGGTCGGCTACGCGCTCTTCACGGAGTATTTGCTGCCCTTCGAAGTAACGTCGGTGCTCATTCTGATCGCCATCGTCGGCGCGATCGTACTTGCGCGAAAGGAACTGGACTAACCTCATGGATCCAGCGCAGATCGCAGGCATTCTCAAGCAAGGTGCGGTACCGACGTCCTGGTACCTGGCATTGAGCGCTGTTCTCTTTGTGATTGGTGTCGCCGGCTTTGTTCTGCGCCGCAACATCATCACCGTGTTCATGTGTATTGAGCTGATGCTGAACGCGGTCAATCTAAGTTTCATCGCGTTCGCGCATGAACACAAGCAAGTTTCCGGCCACCTGTTCGCGTTTTTCGTGATGGTGGTTGCAGCAGCCGAAGCGGCGGTGGGTCTCGCGATTATTCTCACGGTGTTCAGAAACCGCTCAACTCTGAACATTGACGAAATCGACTCTTTGAAGAACTGATGTTTAAACTCTGGCTCATACCGCTGCTCCCGTTTCTCGGGTTTCTGATTAACGGGATTTTCGGCCGCAAGCTGCCGAAGCTGGTCATCAATGCGGTGGCTATCGGATCTGTCGTCGCCTCGTTCCTGTGGGTCGCCCTTGTGGTGGGCCCGAGTACCGACTGGGGCGAACACAAGGTCCAGGCGCATTACTTCACCTGGATACAAAGCGGCAACTTCAATGTCGGCTGGGACTTCGCGGTCGACAAGCTCACCATGATCATGTTGATGATCGTGACGGGAATTGGGTCCCTGATCCATATCTACGCCACCAGCTACATGGATCACGAGGGCGGCTACTACCGGTTCTTCGCCTATCTCAACCTGTTCATGTTCTTTATGCTGAATCTGGTTCTGGCGGCCAACTACCTGATCCTCTTCGTTGGCTGGGAAGGCGTTGGTTTGTGCAGCTACCTGCTGATCGGCTTCTACTTTCACAAAAAGAGCGCGACCAATGCGGGCAATAAGGCGTTCATCGTCAATCGCGTGGGCGACTTCGGTTTTGCCCTGGCGATGTTCCTGGTCTTTATCAACTTCGGCACGCTGAACTTTAACGGTGTTTTCGCAGCGGCTCCCGGTAAACCGGTTGAGACTCTGACGGCGATCGCGCTGCTGATGCTGGTTGGCGCGGCCGGTAAATCGGCACAGATTCCCCTGTACGTCTGGCTCCCCGACGCGATGGAAGGCCCCACACCGGTGTCGGCTCTCATCCACGCCGCCACCATGGTGACGGCCGGCGTTTACATGTGTTCGCGTTCGTCGGTGATCTTCCTGCACGCGCCCGCCGCCATGCAGGTTGTCGCGCTGATCGGCCTTGCAACCGCGGTCTTCGCAGCCACCATCGGCATCACGCAGTACGACATCAAGAAAGTCTTCGCGTACTCAACCGTTTCTCAGCTTGGTTATATGTTCCTCGGTGTTGGTGTCGGAGCTTTCTCGGCCGGCATCTGGCACCTGATGACCCACGCGTTCTTCAAGGCGCTTCTCTTCCTTGGCGCCGGTAGCGTCATTCACGCCTGTCACGGCGAACAGGATATGCGGCAAATGGGCGGCCTCAGGAAGTACGCCCCGTGGACCTGCCTGGTTCTCGCCTGCGGCTCTCTCGCCATCGCTGGTTTCCCTGGCACTTCCGGCTTTTTCAGTAAGGACGCGATTCTGACGGCCGCCTACGCACATGCCCCCTGGATGTTCTGGGTGGGCGTGGTCACCGCCGGCATGACGGCCTTCTACGTGTGGCGCGCTTTCTGGATGACCTTCTGGGGCGACTACCGCGGACACGGCAAGCCGCACGAATCCTCCTGGGTGATGCTCGCTCCACTGATGGTGCTGGCGGTACTTTCGCTCGCTGGCGGTTTCCTTTTCAACGTCCCCGAGATGCTGAAGGACATGTTCCCGGAGCACGGAGAAGTGCCCGAGGAACACATGCTGATGGCGATTTCCGTCGCAGCCGGCCTGATCGGCATCGCTCTCTCCTGGTACATGTACGTGGTCAATACCGAACTTTCCGGCAAGATTGCCAACGCCTTGGGCGGGGTCTATCGCCTCGTCAACGATAAGTACCGCGTCGATGAAGCCTACGATGCAGCCATCGTTGAACCCATCATTCATGGGTCATCCGCCGTGCTCTGGAAAACAATCGACCAAGGCGTGATCGACGGGGCCGTCAACGGTATCGGCGCGCGCGCCCAAAATGTCGGTGGTCTGCTCAGGCGCATCCAATCCGGCAATATACGAAGTTACGCTACCTGGGTTTTGGCTGGCTCTGTTGTCGTCATCATCCTGATGGGCATCGCGGGAGGTGTCCGTTGAACCTTCTCGATCTGGTCATTCTCATTCCGGCAATTGGGTTTTTGGCTGCGTTGTTCATCCCGCGCGCCAACGAGCAGTTCATTCGGCTCTTCACGCTGGGCGTTTCGCTGCTTACGTTCGTCGCGTCGCTCGGCCTTGCCACCGGCTTCGATAAGAACGCCGCGGGCCAGCAGTTTGTCACCAACTTCGTTTGGATTCAGAACCCTGAGATTCACTATCACGTTGGCATCGACGGTCTAAGTCTCTGGATGGTTCTGCTGGCAACGTTCCTGACGCCCATCGCCATTCTGATTTCGTGGACGTCGATCGAAGACCGCGTCAAAGAATTCTTCGCACTGCTGCTTCTGCTTGAGTTCGGCCTTGTGGGCGTCTTCTCCGCCTGGGACCTCTTCCTCTTTTACGTCTTCTGGGAAATCGTCCTCGTCCCGATGTACTTCCTGATCGGCATCTGGGGCCACGACCGGCGAATCTACGCGGCCGTCAAGTTCTTCCTGTATACGATGGCCGGCTCGGTTTTGATGCTTGCCGCGATCATCTTCCTCTATACGCAGGCCGGAACGTTCGACTACGTCACCGTTCTGGATCAACTGCAGAGCGGCCGCATCGCCCTGAGTCATCTGCAGGAAACGCTGCTTTTCCTGGCCTTCTTCCTCGCGTTCGCGATCAAGGTTCCACTGTTCCCGCTCCACACCTGGTTGCCGGACGCGCACGTGGAAGCTCCCACCGCCGGGTCCGTCATGCTGGCCTCGGTCATGCTCAAAATGGGCACCTACGGTCTGGTTCGTTTCTGCCTGCCGATGTTCCCGGTCGCCGCCCGCGAGAATTCAGGCTGGATCGTGACGCTCGCGATTATCGGCATCATCTACGGCGCTCTGGTCGCCATGGTGCAGCCCAATATGAAGAAGCTGGTTGCCTACTCGTCGGTAAGCCACCTTGGCTTCGTCGTCCTTGGGGTCTTCTCGTTTACGCAGGTTGGTCTCGACGGCGCGGTTTACCAGATGCTGAATCACGGTATCTCCACCGGCGCTCTCTTCGTGATCGTTGGCTTCCTTTATGGGCGTAAGCACTCGCTCCTTATTGCCGACTTCGGCGGCGTGGCAACGGCTGCTCCCTGGCTCTCGATCATGTTCATGATCACCACTTTCGCCAGCATCGGCCTGCCGACGCTGAACAACTTCGTCGGTGAATTCCTAATCCTGCAGGGCGCGGCCATCCGCAACTTCACCTGGGCGGCGTTCGCTTCTCTTGGCGTGATTCTTTCCGCCTGCTACATGCTTTGGATGTACCAGCGAGTGTTCTTCGGCAGAGCCGCCGGCGAACCCGAGCCCGCTGACGACCATGGTCACGGTGCCCATAACGATCACGCGCCCGTGCATACTCACGCGGTGCACGGCGGCCATGACTCACACGGACACGGCATGCCCGATCTCAGCCTCCGTGAATGGGCCTGCGTTCTGCCTCTCGTCATGATGATGGTTTGGATGGGCATGTACTCCCAGACTTTTCTGCCCGCCGTCTCCGCGCAGGACGCGCGAATCCTGACCACGATTGAAAAAGGACCACAAGCAAGCAACGTGAACATTACCCCGGTCTCGGGAGGCAGCGCACATGCCCGCTAGTTTCTCCCCTTCTCCCGACGATCTGCTGCGCTTTCTGCCGGAAACGATCCTGATCATCGGCGGTACGCTGATGATGCTTCTCGACCCGTTCCTGTCGGCGAAGAAGCCAAAGATGTTCGGTCATATCTCACTGGTGGCATTCGTTGCTGCCCTGTTCGCAACGGTCGCGGCGAACGGCGTTCCCGGACCAGCATTTTCCAACCTCCTGATCGTGGATGGCTTTGCGACGTACTTCCGGGTGCTCGTGATCTCGATCGGCATCTTCGCTGTCTTTTGCTCGTATCACTACCTCGACCGCGAAAAAGCGGAGACCAGCGAATATCATGCGCTGCTTCTGTTTTCTGTTGCAGGTCAGGGAATCATGGTCGCGTCGAATGACCTGATCATGATCTTCATCGGTCTTGAGATCTCGTCCATTGCCAGCTACGTGCTGGCCGGTTACCTTCGCCACGACCGGCGCAACAACGAAGCCGCGTTGAAGTACTTTTTGCTCGGGTCGTTTGCGACAGGCTTCCTTCTCTATGGCATAGCGCTCGTCTACGGTCTCTCCGGTTCCACCAAGCTGAATGAAATCCAGAAAGCGCTCGCCGCTCCGGATGCTTCGCTTGTGATGGCCGGTGTTGCTGCCGCGCTGATGATTGTCGGACTGGCCTTCAAGGTCTCGGGCGCTCCTTTCCAGATGTGGGCCCCGGACGTTTACCAGGGCGCACCCGCTCCGGTCAGCGCCTTTCTCGCAACGGCACCGAAGGCCGCCGCGTTCGCGATTTTCCTCCGCATCTTCATGACGGGCTTCCAGCAGATTGCTGCTTCGTGGGAACCCATCATCTGGGTCATGGCCCTGGCTTCCATGTGTGTCGGCAACTTCGCTGCGCTCACGCAGAAAAACGTCAAGCGCATGCTGGGCTACAGTTCGATCGCCCACGCCGGCTACATTCTGGTTGCGCTCACATCGCGATCTGAGATCGGCACCACGGCCGCCATGTTCTATCTCGCCGCATATGCCCTGATGAACATCGGCGCCTTCGCGGTTGTGATCCATATCGGTGGCAAGGGTGAGAAGTACGTCCGGATCGATGATCTGGCCGGGCTCGCTAAAAAGCAGCCTTTCACGGCCGCGATGCTGACGATCTTCCTGCTCTCGTTGATCGGCGTGCCTCTGACGGGTGGGTTCTTCGGAAAATTCTATATCTTCCGTGCCGCCATCGAGTCGAACCTGACCTGGCTGACGATCCTCGGCCTCCTGAACTCGGCCGTCGCGGCTTACTACTACCTGCGCCTGCTGGTAGTGATGTACATGCACGAGCCGAGCGAAGCCAGCACCGTGCTGGAACCGCTCACCCCGGGTCTGCGGACGGCTCTTGTTCTGCCGGCCATCGGGACGGTCCTGCTGGGTGTGGTGCCGAACTTCGTGCTCGGCTTTGCTCGTAACGCCGCTACATTCGGCAAGTAATCACCGGTTCGTTCTAAATCATCTTGCTGGTCCCGCTCCCTTACGGTCACGGCTCTGAATTCAGTGTGTTACTGAGCCGCGACCATGAGCGGGAGCGACTCAGCCTGCAGCTTCAATCAACGCCGGCTGAATATCGGGATAGCTGAACTGGAAACCAGCCCGCTGCGCCGCAGCAGGGATCACGCGCGCTGAATCCAGCATGTGCTTGCCGAGTTCACCTGCCGCCAGCCGCAACGCGAAGCCGGGCACGGGAAAAATCGCTGGACGGTGTACAGCTGAGGCCAGAGCGCTCGTAAACTCCCGATTCGTTACAGGGTTCGGAGCCACACCGTTCAATACACCCGAAACCTCGTTCTCCGCGGCGAAGATGAACATCCTTGCCACATCCTGAGCGTGAACCCACGGCATCCACTGCTTACCTGAGCCAAGGCGTCCGCCGACCCCAAGCCGGAAGATCGGCGCCAGTTTAGCCAGCGCGCCACCGTTGCGCCCCAGCACGAAGCCGATGCGGATCTTGACCACTCGGACGCCCACCCTGGCAGCTCGATCCGCTTCGGATTCCCAGGCACGGCAGACGTCCACGAGGAACCCCTTTCCTGGCGCGGAAGTCTCATCCAGGATCTCGTTGCCGCGGTCGCCATAAAAACCGATGGCTGAAGCGCAGACCAGGACCCTCGGCTTGTGCCGAACGCGAGAGATGACGTCCACCAGCCGACGTGTACCCTCCACGCGACTGGCCCGAATCCGCTCTTTCGAAGCGGGGTCCCAGCGTTGCGCGACGGTTTCACCGGCCAGATGCAGCACGGCATCCATGTCATGGATGCTGTCGTCGGGCGGCGCAACTCCCAGCGGGTCCCAGAGATAGGTTGCGACGGCATTGCGCGCCGCCTTACCCGGCTGCCGGCTGTAAACCCCGACATAGTGCCCCTGCGCGAGCAACAAATCCACTAACTGCCGGCCGATGAAGCCGGTCCCACCCGAAACGATAAATTTCATAAAAGGTTTGCCTGCGGTGAAGCGACTTGACGTATGTAAGCCGCAACATCGGTCTTACGTTTCATCCCGTCTAAAGACATATAGCGTAACTGACCGAAGATGGGGCGTTCGAACCACGGCCTGTCATGCAGCCCAAAACACCAGAGGATATTCGTGACGGTGTTCGGATCGCGGCCGTCGAGCGCGTAAATGTCGTGAATCCGGAACATCGTTTTCAGCGCGTCTTCCATGGTCGGAGACCATTCGACGATCTTCTTGCCCCAGTACATTCGGTAATAACCGTGGATTTTGCCCTCGGTCAGCATCTCTTGTTGCGTCGCGTTCCAAAGATCATCGTAGGTCTCGCCGCGGAGGAGCTGCTCATAAGTGTAGGTGACGGGTCGCGGATCACTCGCATGTTTTGCGATTGTCTTGAGCGCCCATTCCGGCAACACGTCCAGAGTCTTAGGATTGGGCACGAAACGCGCGAAGTTAAACGCCAGTTCACGGCGGACGATTAACTCTTCAAGATATTCATCCGGAAGAAGCTGGTGCTCGTCCGCGTAGGCCTTCACCGCCAGCGCGATCTCAAGCGACGAAATATGGCCGAAATGTAGATACGGACTCATGTCACTGGTCGAGCGTTGCGCGGGCTGATTGCTCTCCTTTGCGTAGCGATAGAGGCGCGACTCGAGGAAAAGCGTCAGCCTGCGGCGAGCCTCCGCGGTGCCACCACGAAACGACTGGGAAACCGCAATCGAATGATTGATCGCACATGAAGCCACAAGCTCTGGAATGGTCTCGACGGTTACGTTCGTTCGATGCTTCACAACGTCCTGCGGAATCAAAGCGTGATTCCAGAGTTGGGCAGGCTTCTCCACCGGCACGGGCTTGAGCCAGTGCTGCAGCTCGCGGTGGATCTTCGGCCGAATCGTGTACGCCGCCCAGTTCCGCTTCTCGTGAATGTTCATCGGCACAATGCAGCTGGCATCCACTGCGTAGAACGGGATACCCACGCGCTGCGGAACACTGCGATTGTGGTCCACGACATTGAACGCGGGGTAGTCGTCCGTAACAACGCAGATGGCACGCTGCGCCAGCCGGTACAGCATGTCATTGCGGAAGGCCGGAGTGCGCCTGAGGTAGAAGAAGTAGCCGATACCTGCCCTGGTCAGATCAGCCTGCAGGCCCGGCACGCCCTCGAGGATGAAAGTATGCAGCCGGTCATTGGCATTTGGATAAGCGCAAGTGAGTCCCTCGTAGACGAGCAGGGGAACTCCTGCGGTGTTCGCCAGCCGCAGGGCCCACGCGAGCGCATGGTTCGAATCCGCCCGTCGGTTCGCCTGAATCCAGTAGAGAACATAATGTCCGTCCGCGCGCGCCGGGCTGTCGTTCAGCCGCCGAACACGGGTTTCCAAAGCATCCATTACCGCCATGGTCTCGCATGCGTGCCTCAGGTGGACCGCCTGCCCATACAACTGGTCCTTTTCCATGTAAGCTTCGCTACGCTAATTGCCGACACGGTCCCGATCGCTGCTGCACCTTTTCGGCAGGTCCGCAAACGGCGCCATTTTGGAAACGAATGGGGATCGACGGCCAGCCCGCGGCCAAGAGCTCATTCTGGAATACCGCTGCCCCCGCCCTGAGCGCCGCCGAACGCTGCCAGCTAAAATAGGGTCACCTCCCCTGAAGGCGCTTGATCTGTGGCGGACCTGGCGCACCGCCGGCACGAACCAATGGCTGAAACTCCTTTCGTACATCTCCACAACCACACCGATTACTCGCTGCTCGACGGCGCGTGTGAAATCGACCAGCTCATGGAGGTGTGTGAAGAGCAGAAGATGCCCGCGGTCGGCATGACCGACCACGGCAATCTCTTCGGAGCGGTGCCGTTCTACAACGCTGCGAACGCGAAGGGCATCCGCCCTGTCATCGGCTGCGAGGTCTACGTCTCCGGGCAGGGGATGAAGGTACGTTCCGACACCGACAGGTATAACCACCTCGTTCTGCTTTGTGAGAACCAGGAGGGCTATCGGAATCTGATGAATTTGGTTTCGACCGCGTATCTGGAAGGTTTCTACTACAAGCCGCGCGTTGATAAAGACCTGCTCGCCAAACACTCGAAGGGCCTGATCTGCCTTTCTGCCTGCCTGCGCGGTGACCTCAACGAAGCTGTCCTCGCGGACCGCTACGATGACGCCAAGCGCCTCGCCTACAACTACCAGGAAATCTTCGGGAAGGAGAATTTCTTCCTCGAAATTCAGGACCATGGCCTCGAGCAGGATAAGCGCCTCACGCCGCAGGTCAACCGGCTTTCCATCGACACCGGCATCCCGCTGGTCGCTACCAACGATTCGCATTATCTGCGCAAAGACGACGCCCGCGCCCACGAGATCCTGATGTGCATCTCGACGGGGAAAACGATCAACGATCCCAAGCGCATGCACTGGGACCACCCCGAGTTCTACCTGAAGACCCGCGCCCAGATGATGGAGCTCTTCGGTGAACTCGAAGATGCCGTCAACCGTCCCTGGGAGATCGCCCAGCGCTGCAACGTGAAGCTCGACAAGGTCAAAGACCCGTTCCCGCGCTTCGACATACCAGAAAATTTCAACACCGATACTTACTTCGCGTACGTGGCCCGGCAAGGCTTTGAGCGTCGTCGGCCCCGGCTGGAAGCCCTCCGCGCCTCGGGCTGGCTCAAGCACGACCTCGCCGAGTATGTGGAACGTCTGGAACGCGAGATCGCGATGATCCAGAAGATGCAGTTCCCCGGCTACTTCCTCATCGTCTGGGACTTCATCCGCTACGCCCGCTCCATGAACATCCCGGTGGGCCCGGGCCGCGGTTCGGCTGCCGGCAGTCTGGTCGGCTACGCCATGCAGATCACTGACGTGGACCCGATGCAGTACGGCCTGCTGTTCGAGCGCTTCCTCAATCCGGAACGTATCAGCATGCCTGATATCGACGTCGACTTCTGCATGAATCGGCGCGGCGATGTGATCCAGTACGTGACCGAGAAGTACGGGCGCGAGCAGGTCGCGCAGATCATCACGTTCAATACGCTGGCGACCCGCGCGGCCATCAAAGACGTCGGGCGCGTGCTGGAACTGAGCTTCGCTGACGTGGACAGGATCACCAAGCTCGTTCCGAATACGCTCGGGATCAAGCTGAAAGATGCCATCGCGCAGGAGCCTGGCTTCAAAGACCTGATGGCGAAAGATCCGCGCGTCAAGGAAGTTCTCGACGTGGCCCAGAGGCTGGAGGGCTTCGCCCGCAACGCCTCGGTGCACGCATCAGCGGTCGTGATCGCGCCCGTCCCGCTGAGGACGCTGGTGCCGCTGTCACGTACCAACAAAGAGGAAGTCGTTACCCAGTACGACATGGATGGCATCGAGAAGATGGGCATTCTCAAGATGGACTTCCTCGGCCTCACCACGCTGACGCTCATTGACGACGCACAGAAGATGATCGAGCGCCGCCATGGTGTGAAGGTCGTCATCGATGAACTTCCCGTGGAGGATGCGGGCGCTTACGACATCTTCTGCAAAGGTTTCACCAGCGGCGTCTTCCAGTTCGAATCGCCCGGCATGCGCGACATTCTGCGCCGCTACCAGCCCACCCGCATCGAAGACCTCACCGCGCTCAACGCCCTCTATCGCCCCGGCCCCATTCAGGGCGGCATGCTCGACGATTTCATCGAGCGCAAACACGGCCGCAAACCCATCCAGTACGATGTCCCGCAGCTCAGCGAAATCCTCGGCGAAACCTACGGCATCATCCTGTATCAGGAGCAGGTCATGCAGATCTCGAGCCTGCTCGCCGGCTACTCCATGGGCGACGCCGACATCCTCCGCCGTGCCATGGGCAAAAAGAAGA